>NZ_CP046622.1:5025000-5325000 GCF_009755665.1 Variovorax paradoxus | reverse complement strand
GATCACCACGGCGTTCACCGGCGAGACCACCGACGGCGAACCCGTGGGAAAGATCGCGTGGAAGCCGCTTGGCTTGATCATTGGCGCCAACCTGCTGTTCGGCATCCTGCTTGCGGGGTTGCGCAGCATCGGCCTGCCGGCCATGGGGCTGATCCTCGCCATCTACGCACTGGTCGTCGTGGCCTGCATGGCCGGAGCGAACTTCTCGATGAGACTGGCGCTGGTGCTTGCGACCATCCTCGCGATCGGGAGCTACCTGACCTTCATCGTGGGACTCAAGCTGCAGTTCCAGGTGTGGCCCACCTTCATCACCGGCTGAGCGCGAGGCAAAAACCATGATGGATCTGATCGACCACCTTTCACTCGGCTTCTCCACGGCGGTGACGCTGCAGAACCTGGTCTACGCCTTCGTCGGATGCCTGTTGGGCACCCTGATCGGTGTCCTGCCCGGCATCGGTCCGACGGCGACGATTGCGATGCTGCTGCCGGCCACCTATGCATTGCCGCCCGTGGCGGCGCTCATCATGCTCGCCGGCATCTACTACGGTTCGCAATACGGCGGCTCGACCACCGCCATTTTGGTCAACCTGCCCGGCGAGTCATCTTCCGTGGTCACCGTGATCGACGGACATCAGATGGCCAAGCGGGGGCGTGGAGGACCGGCACTGGCCGCCGCAGGTCTGGGCTCGTTCTTCGCGGGCTCCGTCGGCACGCTGATCCTCGCCGCCTTCGCACCGCCGCTGACCGAGATCGCCTTCAAGTTCGGTCCTGCCGAGTATTTCTCGCTGATGGTTCTGGGCTTGATCGGCGCGGTCGTGATGGCCTCGGGCTCGCTGCTCAAGGCCATTTGCATGATCATGGTCGGGCTGTTGCTCGGGCTCGTGGGCACCGACGTGAATTCCGGCGTGGCGCGCTACAGCTTCGACATCCCGGAACTCACGGACGGCCTGGGATTCATCGCGATCGCCATGGGTGTCTTCGGCTACGGCGAGATCATTGCCAACCTCGCCAAGCCAGAGGATGAACGCGAGGTGTTCACGGCGAGCGTCAAGGGCCTGATGCCCACCAGGGAAGACTTCAAACGCATGTTTCCGGCCGTCCTGCGCGGCACCGCGCTGGGGTCGTCGCTCGGCATCCTCCCCGGTGGCGGGGCCACGTTGTCGGCCTTTGCGGCGTACACGCTCGAAAAGAAGATCCAGCTCAAGGGCGGCGAAGTACCGTTCGGCCGGGGCAACATCCGGGGCGTTGCCGGACCGGAAGCCGCCAACAACGCCGGCGCGCAGACCTCTTTTATCCCCATGCTGACGCTGGGCATACCGCCCAATCCCGTCATGGCTCTCATGGTCGGCGCGATGACCATCCACAACATCCAGCCCGGTCCCCAAGTGATGACGAGCAACCCGGAGTTGTTCTGGGGTCTGATCGCTTCGATGTGGATCGGCAACCTGATGCTGGTGATCCTCAATCTGCCGCTCATTGGCCTGTGGATCAAGCTGTTGACGATTCCCTACCGGTGGCTGTTTCCCGCCATCGTGCTGTTCTGCGCCATCGGCGTGTATTCGACCAACAACAACGTGTTCGACATCTGGCTGGTGGCGATCTTCGGTGTGGTGGGCTACACCTTCATCAAGCTGGGATGCGAGCCTGCGCCGCTGCTGCTCGGGCTCATTTTGGGGCCGATGATGGAAGAGAACTTGCGGCGCGCGCTGCTGCTCTCGCGCGGCGACTGGAGCGTGTTCGTGTCGCGGCCGATATCGGCAGGTCTGCTGGTCGCGGCTGTGCTGTTGATGATGATCGTTCTCATGCCTTCGATCAGGTCGAAGCGTGAGGAAGCGTTTGTCGAAGAAGGTTAGAGAGCACGGTCTGTCAGGACCGCGCCCGGGCCGGTGTTAGCAGCTGCTGTTGAAGCTGGGCCTCAGTTCTCCTCGGATTGTCTTGACACTCTGATTGGGTCGGTGTTTCTTAGGCTAGAGAGATTTTGACTCTCTCTCTGTTAGGAAATTCGACCCTTTGTAAGGAGCTTCTAACCCCAGACCCTGCCCGGTCACACACCTTGCGCATAATTGACGCAAGCTATGACTCTCACAGAACTCAAATACATCGTTGCAGTAGCCCGCGAGCGGCACTTCGGCAAGGCGGCAGAGGCCTGCTACGTCTCCCAACCGACGCTGTCGGTGGCCATCAAGAAGCTCGAGGACGAACTCGAGGTCAAGCTCTTCGAGCGCAGCGCGGGCGAAGTGACCGTTACGCCGCTGGGCGAACAGATCGTGCAGCAGGCGCAAAGCGTGCTCGACCAGGCAGCCAGCATCAAGGAAATTGCCAAGCGCGGAAAAGACCCGCTGGCCGGGCCCCTGAATCTGGGGGTGATCTACACCATCGGCCCGTACCTGCTGCCTGATCTGGTGCGCCAGGTGATTTCGCGCACGCCGCAGATGCCGCTGGTGCTGCAGGAGAATTTCACCGCCAAGCTGCTCGAAATGCTGCGCGCGGGCGAGATCGACTGCGCGATCATGGCCGAGCCATTTCCCGATACGGGCCTGGCCATGGCGCCGCTCTACGACGAGCCGTTCATGGCGGCGCTGCCCGTGAAGCACAAGTTTGCGGACCGGGAATCGGTGACCTCCGACGAACTGCAGAACGAAACCATGCTGCTGCTGGGCACCGGCCATTGTTTTCGCGACCATGTGCTGGAGGTGTGCCCCGAGTTCGCGCGCTTCTCGAGCAATGCCGAGGGCATTCGAAAAAGCTTCGAGGGCTCGTCGCTTGAAACCATCAAGCACATGGTGGCGTCCGGCATGGGCGTGACGTTGGTGCCGCGCCTCTCGGTACCGGCCGAGGCACTCAAGCCCAAGGTCAAGGGACGCAAGGAGCCCGAGCAGATGGTGCGCTATCTGCCGGTGCGCGACGCACAGGACCGCGACCCGCCCACGCGGCGCGTGGTGCTGGCCTGGCGTCGCACCTTCACCCGCTACGAGGCGATCGCCGCCTTGCGCAACGCCATTTATGCGTGCGAGCTGCCGGGCGTCAAGCGGCTGTCATAAGGCTGTCGCAAGAGAGGCGAACTCGCGAACTTGGCCTACGTGGAGGCCATTCGAATTCATTCATCGCTGGGATAGAGTGACGCTGTTGCGAAGCCGCGGGCCGGCTTTCAGAATAACGGTGTCCCTAAAACTTGAAGAAAGAGTTTCACGCCATGGCAAAAGATTCGAAGAAAGCGTCGTCGTCCTCTTCATCGGGCAAGGTGCCCAAGAAGGGAGACGCCCTGGTGGCCCAGGAGTCGGGCAGCCGCAATGCGCCCATCATCAACATCGGCATCGAGCGCCAGGACCGCGCCGCCATCGCCGAGGGCCTGAGCCGCGTGCTGGCCGACACCTATACGCTCTATCTCACCACGCACAACTTTCACTGGAACGTGACGGGGCCGCACTTCAACTCGCTGCACGCCATGTTCATGACGCAGTACACCGAGCTCTGGGGCGCGACCGACATCATTGCCGAGCGCATTCGCGCGCTGGGCCACTATGCGCCAGGCTCCTATGCCGAGTTCAGCAAGATCGCCACCGTGCCGGACGTGCCGCTGACCCCGCCCAAGGCGATGGAGATGGTGCGCATCCTGGTGAAGGGCCACGAAACCGTGTCGCGCATTGCGCGCGAGTTCATTCCGGTGGCGGAAGAGGCCGGCGACGACCCGACGGCCGACATGCTGACCGCGCGCTGCACGGTGCACGATCAGACCGCGTGGATGCTGCGTTCGCTGCTCGAAGACTGAGCGGGCGCGCGAATCCGAACCCCCGAGAGCGGCACAATGGCCGCTCTTTTTTTGCCTGCCGCATGCTCGCCCGCCGTTTTGCGCTTTATCTCGACCTGATTCGCTGGAACCGCCCCGCCGGTTGGCTGCTGCTGCTCTGGCCCACGCTCGGTGCCCTCTGGTTTGCGGCCGGGGGTTGGCCGGGCTGGCACTTGCTGGCCGTGTTCGTGCTGGGCACCATCCTGATGCGCAGCGCGGGATGCTGCGTCAACGACGTGGCGGATCGCGACTTCGACCGCCATGTGAAACGGACCGCTCAGCGGCCGGTCACCAGCGGAGCGGTCTCGGTCAGGGAGGCGCTGGTGCTGGGCGCGGTGCTGGCGTTGCTGGCCTTCGGGCTGGTGCTCGCGACCAACCGCGTGACGGTGCTGTGGTCCTTCGCGGCGCTGGCCATCACGCTGATCTATCCGTTCGCCAAGCGCTTCGTGTCGGTTCCCCAGGCAGTGCTCGGCATTGCCTTCAGCTTCGGCATTCCGATGGCGTTTGCGGCCGTGCAATCCACTGTGCCGGTATTCGCCGCCTGGCTGCTTGCCGGCAACCTGTTCTGGGTGCTGGCCTACGACACCGAATACGCCATGGTCGACCGCGACGACGACCTCAAGATCGGCATGAAGACCTCGGCCATCACCTTCGGCCGCTTCGACGTGGCCGCGGTCATGGCGAGCTACGGCCTGTTCCTGGCCGTTTGGGCCTGGGCTGGCGCCAGCCGGGGCCTGGGTGTGGTGTTCTTCGCCGCGATTGCCATTGCCGCGGCGCAAGCGGGCTGGCACTGGCGGCTGATTCGCGACCGCACCCGCGACGGCTGCTTCAAGGCCTTCCGGCTGAACCACTGGCTGGGGTTCACGGTATTCGCCGGCATCGCGGCCGGCTACGCGCTCAAATAGAGTGCTCGTTAAGCGGGGCCGCTCAGTCCTTGCCGAATTCCTCGCCCAGTTCGGCGGCGCGCTGCTGGGCGGCGCGAATGGCGGCCTTGAACTTTGCCTTGACGTCGGCGCCCTCGAGCGACGTGAGGGCCGCATAGGTGGTTCCGCCCTTCGAGGTCACGCGCTCGCGCAGCACCGATGGCGGCTCCGTGGCGCTGTGCGCCAGCGCCGAAGCGCCGGTGAAGGTGCCGACCGCCAGCCGTAGCGCCTGGTCGGACGAAAGGCCCATCTCGACGCCGGCCTCGACCATCGCCTCGATGAAATAGAACACATAGGCAGGGCCCGAGCCGGACATGGCGGTGACCGCGTTCAGCGCGGCTTCGTCGTCGACCCAGAGCAGCTCGCCGGTGGGCGCCAACAATTGCGCGACCAGTGCGCGGTCGGCAGCGTCCACGCCGGGCCGCGCGTAGAGACCGGTCATGCCTTGGCCAACCAGCGCCGGCGTATTGGGCATGGCGCGCACCACGCGCTCGCTGCCGAGCCAGCGTGCGATGCTGCCCGATGGAATGCCTGCCGCAACGCTCAAGTGCAAGGCGTCTGCGGCAAAGGCGCGCACCGGACGGGCGGCTTCCGCAAAGGTCTGCGGCTTGACCGCCCACACCACCACCGCGCAGCGCGAGAGGGCCTCGCTCGCCTCGGCCTTCGCGGCGATGCCGAAGGACTGCGCCAGCTTCTGGCGGGCTTCTTCGAAGGGTTCGACTATGTCGAACGCGTCGGCGGGCGTGCCCTGCTTGATGAGGCCGCCGATGATGGCGCTGGCCATGTTGCCGCCGCCGATGAAGGCAACGGGAGGAAGCGGTGCCGGCGCGGTGCGGGGCAGGAAAGTGACTGCGATGGTCATGGTCGGTCGGTGTATTCGAATGCCGCGAACTGGGTTGTCTGCAGCGGGTTGAAATTGTCGTCGCTCACCACGACCAGCATGCGCTTGCCGTCCGGCATTGCCGGGCCCCAGCAAAGGCCTTCGGTGTTGTCCAGGCGCGAAAGGCCAAGCGAGGCGAAGTCGGCAACCAGCGTTTTCGCGGCCGGCCGGTGGTTGCCCGCTGCGAGCACGCCGGTATTCAGCACATCGGTCGCGTCGCGGGTTTCGATCTCGTAAAGGCGCAGCGAGTTTCCGGCGCCGGTGGCGTAGGCGCGCTCGAGCACCAGCATGCGGTCGCTGTCGAGCATCAGGATCTCGCTGATGCCATTGTCGGCATGGCTTCCGGGAAGGAGCGGTTGCAGCGGAATCGGGTCGGGAATGTAGGCGATCTGGCGAACGGCTCGGCCGGTTTCCAGGTCGACCAGGGTCAGGCGGCAGGGGCCCCCGGCCGCGTGGGTGGTGGGAACCGGGCCATCCTGGATCAGCGCGTTCTCCATCGCGAGCCAGGCATGGCGGCCGTCCGGAGTGACTGCGAGGCCCTCGAAACCCAGGTTGTCGCGCGGACCTCGCTGCCGGGCCGGATCGGGGGTGAACATGGCCGGGAGCGCGAATTCGCGCAGCAGGCGGCCATCGCGGGCCGATTCGTAAAAGCTTGGCCCGAATCCGCGCAACACGTCCCCTTCGCTCACCCAGAGGAGGGTGCCGGTCCCTGGCCGCAGGCGCAGCGATTCAGGGTCTGCCACCGGGGTGCCCGGCTTGGTGCGACGCCGGTCGGGCCACGGGCCGCCGCCGGGTCGTTGCAGCTGCACCACATCTCCCGGCGCTGGTGCTTGCGTCCAGGGTGCGGGCCAGGAAGCGGTGTAGAAACGTGCAGGGCTCAAGTCAGATCGGTCGTCGCAAAGGAGCAAGTACTCGCTTCTATTTGCGTCGTAGTCGATGCCGGAAAGGCCGCCCGCGGTCGTGCCCTGTATATTCAGCCGGTGCGGCCAGTGGGCTTCCGCGATGCGGCGCAGCCGCCCCGCCCCTGGCAGCGGCACCACCGGACTCCCGCAGCCACCCAGTCCCGAACCTATAAAGGCGGCGGCTACGCCACCCAGCAGCAGTCGGCGACGTCCGGGCGACGTGGATTCCTGAGGGTCTGGAATAAAGGTGCGCACGCCGCCAAGTCTAGTTCCAGCGCATTTCCGGCCAGAAGGCAGTTGACACCTTTTTGCCCGCGTGCCACAATCGCTGGCTTCGCTTCAAAAAGGCGGAGCTTTCAGCCCAAAGCGGAAGTGCCTCGAGTGGTTCGAGGTGCAGACGACGGGCCCAAGACTGACCGCAGCGTCTCCCTCCTGGAGGCGCATCGGTACAAGTTGGGAACTACTAGCAATGATCCAAACTGAATCCCGGCTCGAAGTGGCCGACAACACAGGCGCGAAGTCCGTCCTGTGTATCAAGGTGCTCGGTGGCTCCAAGCGGCGTTATGCCAGCGTGGGCGACGTCATCAAGGTCAGCATCAAGGAAGCCGCTCCGCGTGGTCGCGTCAAGAAGGGCGAGATCTACAGTGCAGTGGTGGTCCGCACCGCCAAGGGCATCCGTCGCGCCGACGGTTCCCTCGTCAAATTCGATGGCAACGCAGCTGTGTTGCTCAACGCCAAGCTGGAGCCGATCGGCACCCGCATCTTCGGACCGGTGACGCGCGAGCTGCGCACCGAAAAGTTCATGAAGATCGTGTCGCTGGCCCCCGAAGTTCTGTAAGGACAACAACGCCATGAACAAGATTCGCAAAGGCGACCAGGTCATCGTGTTGGCCGGGCGCGACAAAGGCAAGCGCGGCGTCGTCTCGCTGCGCAAGGACGATTCGCACCTCGTCGTCGAGGGTGTGAACATCGTCAAGAAGCACGCCAAGCCGAACCCCCTCAAGGGTACGACCGGCGGCATCGTCGAGAAGACCATGCCCATCCACCAATCCAACGTGGCGATCTTCAATGCCGCGACCGGCAAGGCCGATCGCGTGGGCATCAAGATCACCCAGGGTGCTGACGGCAAGCGCGTGGCTGTTCGCGTCTTCAAGTCCAGCGGCGACGAAATCAAGTTCGCCTAAGAGGTACTCACATGGCACGTCTCCAACAACACTATCGCGAAAAGATCGCGAAAGACCTGACGGAAAAGTTCGGCTACAAGTCGCCGATGCAGGTCCCCCGCCTCACCAAGATCACCCTGAACATGGGTGTGGGTGAAGCTGTCGCCGACAAGAAGGTTCTCGACAACGCTGTCGCCGACCTGACCAAGATCGCCGGCCAGAAGCCCGTGGTCACCAAGTCGAAGAAGGCTATCGCCGGTTTCAAGATCCGCGAAAACCAGCCGATCGGCTGCATGGTCACGCTGCGTGGCGTGCAGATGTATGAGTTCCTGGATCGTTTTGTGACCGTCGCGCTGCCGCGTGTTCGCGACTTCCGCGGCATCTCCGGCCGTGCGTTCGACGGCCGTGGCAACTACAACATCGGCGTCAAGGAACAGATCATTTTCCCTGAGATCGAATACGACAAGGTCGATGCCCTGCGCGGTCTCAACATCAGCATCACGACGACGGCCAAGACCGACGAAGAAGCCAAGGCGCTTCTCGCTGGTTTCCGTTTCCCGTTCAAGAACTGAGGCGAACCGTGGCTAAACAATCTCTGATCCAACGCGAACTCAAGCGCGACAAGCTGGTCGCCAAGTACGCTGCGAAGCACGCGGAACTGAAGGCAATTTCCAACGACCTGAAGAAGAGCGACGAAGAGCGCGCTGCTGCCCGCCTGGGCCTGCAAAAGCTCCCGCGCAACGCGAACCCCACGCGCCAGCGCAACCGTTGCGAAATCACCGGTCGCCCCCGTGGCACCTTCCGTCAATTCGGTCTGGCCCGCGCCAAGATCCGCGAACTGGCTTTCAACGGCGACATCCCCGGTGTCACCAAGGCCAGCTGGTAAGCCAGGCAGGAGCAAACAACATGAGCATGAGTGATCCCATTGCCGACCTGCTGACGCGTATCCGTAACGCGCAGATGGTGGCGAAGCCCACTGTGTCGGTCCCGTCTTCCAAGGTGAAGATCGCGATCTCGCAAGTCCTGAAGGACGAGGGCTATATCGACGGTTTCCAGGTTAAGACCGAAGACGGCAAGACTGAACTCGTCATTACCCTGAAGTACTACGCTGGCCGCCCGGTCATCGAGCGCATCGAGCGCGTGAGCCGTCCCGGCCTGCGCGTCTACAAGGCCAGTACTTCCATTCCGCAAGTCCAGAACGGCCTCGGTGTTGCGATCGTCACGACCCCCAAGGGCGTGATGACCGACCGCAAGGCGCGCGCTACCGGTGTCGGTGGCGAAGTGCTGTGCTACGTCGCCTAACCGAGACATCGAGGAGTAACTGAAATGTCCCGAGTAGGAAAAATGCCGATCACCATCCCCGCAGGCGTGGATGTGTCGATCAAGGAAGACCAGATCAGCGTCAAGGGCACGGGCGGCACGCTCAACCTCGCACGCAACGCACTGGTCAAGATCGTCAGCAATGACGGCAAGCTGAACTTCGAACCCGCCAACGAGTCGCGTGAAGCGAATGCGATGAGTGGCACGATCCGTCAGCTGGTGAACAACATGGTGGTTGGCGTGACCAAGGGCTTTGAGAAGAAGCTCAACCTGGTCGGCGTCGGCTACAAGGCCGCAGCGTCCAACAACAAGTTGAACCTGCAAGTCGGTTATTCGCACCCGGTCAACATCGACATGCCGCAAGGCATCACGGTGGCCACCGCGACCCCGACCGAAATCGTGATCAAGGGTGCTGACCGTCAGCGCGTTGGTCAAATCGCCGCTGAGATCCGCGCTGTTCGTCCGCCTGAGCCTTACAAGGGCAAGGGTATCCGTTATTCGGACGAGAAGATCGTGATCAAAGAGACCAAGAAGAAGTAAGGGGCAGCAAAATGATGTTGACCAAAAAAGCACAGCGTCTTCGCCGCTCGCGCCAGACCCGCATCCGCATCGCGACGCAGGGCGTGGCTCGCCTGACGGTGAACCGCACCAACCTGCACATCTATGCCACCGTCATCTCCGACGACGGCACCAAGGTGATCGCCACCGCATCGACGGCCGAAGCCGAAGTGCGCGCTGCACTCGGCGGCTCGGGCAAGGGCGGCAATGCCGCCGCTGCAACGGCCATCGGCAAGCGCATCGCTGAAAAGGCGAAGGCTGCCGGCGTCGAGAAGGTCGCTTTCGACCGCGCAGGTTTCGCATACCACGGCCGCGTCAAGGCGCTTGCCGAGGCGGCCCGCGAAGCCGGTCTGCAGTTCTAACCGGACACGAGATTCAAAATGGCAAAGATTCAAGCAAGAACGCAGAACGAAGGCCCTGAAGACGGTTTGCGCGAGAAGATGATCGCGATCAACCGCGTCACCAAGGTGGTGAAGGGTGGTCGTATCCTCGGTTTCGCAGCACTCACCGTCGTGGGCGACGGCGAAGGCCGCGTCGGCATGGGCAAGGGCAAGTCGAAGGAAGTGCCTGCTGCCGTGCAAAAGGCGATGGAAGAAGCCCGTCGCAACCTGGCCAAGATCTCGATCAAGAACGGCACGCTGCATCACCGCGTGACGGGTCATCACGGCGCCGCTTCGGTCGTCATGATCCCCGCCCCGAAGGGTACCGGCATCATCGCCGGCGGCCCGATGCGCGCCGTGTTCGAAGTCATGGGCATTACCGACATCGTGGCCAAGAGCCATGGTTCGTCGAACCCCTACAACATGGTTCGCGCCACGCTCGACGGGTTGAAGAACTCGACGACCGCGTCCGAAGTGGCTGCCAAGCGTGGCCTGACCGTCGAAGAAATCTTCGCCTGAGCGCAAGCTCTCGCAAGGCTGAAGGAAGCATTCAAATGACGACGCAACAACAAACCCTCAAGGTGCAATTGGTCAAGAGCCCGATTGGCACCAAGGAATCGCATCGCGCGACCGTGCGTGGCCTCGGCCTGCGCAAGCTCAACAGCGTGAGCGAGCTGCAAGACACCCCGGCGGTGCGCGGCATGATCAACAAGATCAGTTATCTGGTCAAAGTTCTGTAAGAGAGACTGATATGGAACTCAATGGCATCAAGCCGGCAGCCGGCGCCAAGCACGCCAAGCGCCGTGTTGGCCGCGGTATCGGCTCCGGTATCGGCAAGACCGCAGGTCGCGGTCACAAGGGTCAGAAGTCGCGCGCAGGCGGTTTCCACAAGGTCGGCTTCGAAGGCGGTCAAATGCCGCTGCAGCGTCGCCTGCCGAAGCGTGGCTTCAAGTCGCACCTGCTGAAGTTCAACGCCGAAGTCACGCTGACTGCCCTCGAGCAGCTCGGCCTGGCCGAAGTCGACATCCTGGCGCTCAAGCAAGCCGGCCTCGTGGGCCAGCTCGCCAAGGTCGTCAAGGTCGTCAAGACCGGTGAACTCACCAAGGCCGTCAAGCTGACGGGCGTGGGCGCAACCGCTGGTGCCAAGGCTGCGATCGAAGCAGCCGGCGGCAGCATCGCCTGATCACCCTGGACTGAAAGAAGTTCTTCGTGGCAACTAACGCGGCAACGATCGCAAAAACAGGCAAGTTCGGCGACCTCCGTCGTCGGCTCGTCTTTTTGCTGCTCGCGCTCGTGGTCTATCGGATCGGCGCGCACATTCCTGTGCCGGGCATCAACCCGGACCAGCTGGCTGCGTTGTTCCAGGGCCAGCAGGGCGGCATTCTGAGCCTGTTCAACATGTTCTCGGGCGGGGCGCTGTCGCGCTTCACCGTGTTCGCGTTGGGGATCATGCCGTACATCTCGGCGTCGATCATCATGCAGTTGATGACCTACGTGGTTCCTACCTTCGAGCAATTGAAGAAGGAAGGCGAGGCTGGCCGTCGCAAGATCACGCAGTACACGCGCTATGGCGCACTCGGCCTGGCCTTGTTCCAGTCGTTCAGCATTGCAGTGGCCCTCGAGTCGTCGGCCGGCCTGGTGAACTCCCCCGGTTTCGGCTTCCGCCTGACCGCAATGGTGAGCCTGACGGCGGGTTCGATGTTCCTGATGTGGCTCGGCGAGCAGATCACTGAGCGCGGGCTGGGCAACGGTATCTCGATCCTGATCTTTGCAGGTATCGCCGCCGGTCTGCCGAGCGCCATTGGCGGCCTCGCTTCGCTGGTGACGACCGGTGCGATGAACCCGATCATCGCGCTCTTCATCATCGCGATCGTGGTGCTGGTCACCTACTTCGTGGTGTTCGTCGAACGCGGCCAGCGCAAGATCCTCGTGAACTATGCGCGGCGCCAGGTCGGCAACAAGGTCTATGGCGGCCAGTCGTCGCACCTGCCCTTGAAGCTGAACATGGCCGGTGTGATTCCGCCGATCTTCGCCTCGTCGATCATCCTGCTGCCCGCAACGGTGGTCGGCTGGTTCAGCACCGGTGAAGGCGGTTTCCGCTGGATCAAGGACGTTGCCAGTGCATTGCGCCCGGGCGAGCCGATCTACGTGCTGCTGTACGCTGCCGCGATCGTTTTCTTCTGCTTCTTCTACACGGCACTCGTGTTCAACAGCAAGGAAACGGCCGACAACCTGAAGAAGAGTGGTGCTTTCATTCCTGGCATTCGCCCGGGTGACCAGACCGCTCGCTATATCGACAAGATTCTGGTTCGCCTGACGTTGGCCGGCGCGGTGTACATCACCTTCGTCTGCCTGCTGCCCGAGTTCCTGATCCTGAAGTACAACGTACCGTTCTACTTCGGTGGTACCTCCCTGCTGATCATCGTGGTCGTCACGATGGACTTCATGGCCCAGGTGCAAAACTACATGATGTCCCAGCAGTACGAATCGCTGCTGAAGAAGGCCAACTTCAAGACATCGTAGGGCCGTGAGTTTCAGTATTGAATATTGGGTGTGGGCGGTGTACCGCCACGTTAAACAGTTTTAGGAGAATGAAATGAGAGTTTCGGCTTCGGTCAAAACCATCTGCCGTAATTGCAAGGTCATCCGCCGTAAAGGTGTGGTGCGTGTGATTTGCACCGACCCGCGCCACAAGCAGCGCCAGGGTTGATTGAAGAGTATTAGAGGACGCACATGGCACGTATTGCTGGCATCAACATTCCGCCGCACAAGCACGCTGAAATCGGCCTGACCGCCATCTTCGGCATCGGTCGCACGCGCGCCCGTCAAATCTGCGAAGCGAGCGGCATCGAATATTCGAAGAAGATCAAGGACCTGACTGACGCCGATCTTGAAAAGATCCGCGATCAGATCGCCTTGTTCACCATCGAAGGCGATCTGCGTCGCGAGACCACGATGAACATCAAGCGTTTGATGGACATCGGCTGCTATCGCGGCTTCCGTCACCGTCGCGGCCTGCCGATGCGCGGCCAGCGCACGCGCACCAATGCCCGCACCCGCAAGGGTCCGCGCAAGGCTGCGCAGTCCCTGAAGAAATAAGGATAGACCAGCATGGCTAAAGCACCTGCAAACAACGCCGCACAGCGCGTTCGCAAGAAGGTTCGCAAGAACGTTGCGGACGGTATCGCCCACGTGCATGCCTCGTTCAACAACACCATCATCACGATCACCGATCGCCAGGGCAACGCCCTGTCGTGGGCTTCGTCGGGTGGCCAGGGCTTCAAGGGCTCGCGCAAGTCGACGCCGTTCGCTGCGCAGGTGGCTTCCGAAGTGGCCGGCCGTGCTGCTGTCGAACAAGGTATCAAGAACCTCGACGTCGAGATCAAGGGCCCTGGCCCCGGTCGCGAATCGTCGGTGCGCGCACTGGCTGCGCTCGGCATCCGGATCAATTCCATTGCCGACGTGACGCCCGTTCCGCACAACGGCTGCCGTCCCCAGAAGCGTCGCCGCATCTGATCGTCAGTCCGCAAGGCGCAGCCGGCTCTTGAGCGGCTGCGCATTTGTTTTTTAACTAAGCCCACCGCCATCCGCGTTTTCGCCGATGGCTCCCGCAGGCAACTGCGGCAGATGACACAAAGGAAACCACGTGGCACGCTACCTCGGCCCCAAGGCCAAACTTTCCCGCCGCGAAGGCACCGACCTGTTCCTGAAGAGCGCCCGTCGCTCCATCCAGGACAAGGCCAAGTTCGACTCCAAGCCCGGCCAGCATGGCCGCACCTCGGGTCAGCGCACCTCGGACTACGGTCTGCAACTGCGTGAAAAGCAGAAGGTCAAGCGCATGTACGGCGTGCTCGAGAAGCAGTTCCGCCGTTACTTCGAGGAAGCCGACCGTCGCCGTGGCAACACCGGCGCCAACCTGCTGTTCATCCTCGAGTCGCGCCTGGACAATGTGGTTTACCGCATGGGCTTCGGCTCGACGCGCGCCGAAGCACGCCAGCTCGTGTCGCACAAGGCGATCACGGTGAACGGCCAATCGGTCAACATCCCGTCGTACCTGGTCAAGACCGGCGACGTGATCGCCGTGCGCGACAAGTCGAAGAAGCAGACCCGCATTGCCGAAGCGCTCCAGCTCGCCCAGCAAGTCGGTATTCCGGCCTGGGTCGAAGTGAACGCCGACAAGGCCGAAGGTACCTTCAAGAAGGTGCCCGATCGCGACGAATTCGCAGCCGACATCAACGAATCGCTGATCGTCGAACTGTACTCGCGCTAAACAGACGACAACGGGCCGCCCTTCGCGGCCCGAATTTGATTTTTTTGTTCCCATCGGGAGGCACTTCCGATGGGTGCTTCACCAGCCTTACCGGTGTAACGAGCCGGGGGTATTGAGAGGAAGTCTGCATGCAAACCACCCTGCTGAAACCCAAGACCATTCAGGTCGAGCAACTTGCCGCCAACAAGGCCAAGGTCACGCTCGAACCTTTCGAGCGCGGCTACGGCCACACGCTCGGCAACGCGCTGCGTCGCGTTCTGCTGTCGTCGATGGTCGGTTATTCGGCCACTGAAGTCACGATCGCCGGTGTTCTGCATGAGTACTCGTCGATCGACGGCGTGCAGGAAGATGTCGTCAACATCCTGCTGAATCTCAAGGGCGTGGTGTTCAAGCTCCACAACCGCGACGAAGTCACGTTGAGCCTGCGCAAGGACGGCGAAGGCCCGGTCCTGGCATCCGACATCCAGACCCCGCACGACGTCGAGATCATCAACCCCGATCACGTGATCGCGCACCTGTCGCAAGGCGGCAAGCTCGACATGCAGATCAAGGTTGAAAAGGGTCGCGGCTACGTGCCCGGCACGATGCGCCGCTATGCCGACGAGCCGACCAAGTCGATTGGCCGCATCGTTCTGGACGCTTCGTTCTCGCCCGTGAAGCGCGTGAGCTACACCGTCGAAAGCGCTCGTGTCGAGCAGCGTACCGACCTGGACAAGCTGCTGGTCGAGATCGAAACCAACGGTGCGATCACCGCCGAAGACGCGGTGCGCGCCTCGGCTAAAATCCTGGTCGAGCAACTGGCCGTGTTTGCACAACTCGAAGGCGGCGAACTGGCTGCATTCGATGCACCGGCACCGCGCAGCGCACAGCAATTCGATCCGATCCTGCTGCGCCCTGTCGACGAGCTCGAACTCACCGTGCGTTCGGCCAACTGCCTGAAGGCCGAAAACATCTACTACATCGGTGACCTGATCCAGCGTACCGAGAACGAGCTGCTCAAGACCCCGAACCTGGGTCGCAAGTCGCTCAACGAAATCAAGGAAGTGCTTGCCTCGCGCGGCCTGACCTTGGGTATGAAGCTTGAAAGCTGGCCGCCGGCCGGCCTCGACAAGCGTTGATTTTTGAATTGAGCCCATGAGGGCTCGTGCCCGGGCAGTACCTGATACGGCTGCCTGTTTAATAAAGTAAAGGAAAAGCACCATGCGTCACGGACACGGACTCCGCAAACTCAACCGCACCAGCTCGCACCGCCTTGCGATGCTGCAGAACATGATGAATTCGCTCATCGAGCACGAAGTCATCAAGACCACGGTCCCCAAGGCCAAGGAACTGCGCCGCGTCATCGAACCGATGATCACGCTCGCCAAGAAGCCTACGCTTGCCAACAAGCGCCTGGCGTTCGACCGCCTGCGCAGCCGCGACAGCGTCGTCAAGCTGTTCGGCGAACTCGGCCCCCGCTTCGCAGCGCGTCCGGGCGGCTACACCCGCATCCTGAAGATGGGTTTCCGCGTTGGCGACAATGCACCCATGGCTCTGGTCGAACTGGTCGACCGTCCTGAAATTAAAGAAGAAGCCGCCGAGCAAGGCGCTGCTGAATAAGGTATAATTCCATCTTGCCGCGCGATGGAGCAGCCTGGTAGCTCGTTGGGCTCATAACCCAAAGGTCGCAAGTTCAAATCTTGCTCGCGCAACCAATTTAAAAGGCCCTTTGAATTTCAAAGGGCCTTTTTTCTTTGGTCGATGGATCCAAATAAAAAGCCCTCTTCGCGAGGGCTTTTTGTTGCTCCGCGCCACCCAATGAAATTCAGGCGGGAGTCTCAGCCAGAAGCGCGCGAGCGCAGAGCAGAGGGTGCGTGTGCCCGCCTCGAGCCGCGGTCAGTCGGGAATGACCGCCGTCACCTCGATCTCGACCTTGGCACGGTGCTCGACCAGCGCCGCCACCTGAACGCAAGTCATGGCCGGAAAGTTGCGCCCCATCGCTTCGCGGTACACAGGGCCGAGTTCGGCGAGCCGACGGCTGTACTCGTCGCGGTCCGTCACGTACCAGGTCATGCGCACCATGTGCTCGGGGCCGGCGCCGGCTTCCCGCAGCACTTCGGCAATGTTGCGCAGCGCCAGGCCGCATTGGTCGATGAAGTCGTCCGACTCGAACTGCTGCTGCGCATTCCAGCCGATCTGTCCGCCGACGAACACCATGGTGCCGCGTGCGGCGACGCCATTCGCATAGCCTTTAGGAGGCAGCCAGCCCGGTGGCTGCAAGAGTTTGTTCATCATGTTGTGCTGTTGAGTTGTCTCAGTTTGAATCGCTGGAGCTTGCCGGTCTCGGTGCGCGGAAGCACCGTCACAAACTCGATCTCCCGCGGGTATTTGAACGGCGCGATGCTGGCCTTCACGTGGTCCTGCAGCGCCTTGACGAGTGCGTCATCGCCTTCGTGGCCGGGCTTCAGCACGCAGAAGGCTTTGACAATCATGCCGCGGTCGGGATCAGGCTTGCCGATCACGCCGCACTCGGCCACAGCCGGGTGCTTGAGCAGCGCATCTTCCACCTCCGGGCCACCGACGTTATAGCCAGCCGTGATGATCATGTCGTCGGCGCGCGCCTGGTAGAAGAAGTAGCCGTCGTCGTCCTGCACGAACGAATCGCCGGGGTAGTTCCAGCCGTTCTTCACGTAGTCGGCCTGGCGCGGATCGTCCAGGTAGCGGCAGCCCACCGGCCCCTGCAGCGCCAGCTTGCCGACCGTGCCGCGCGGTACTTCGTTGCCTTCGTCGTCCACCACCTTTGCGGTGAAACCAGGCACTATCTTGCCGACCGCACCGCGGCGCACCTGATCGCCCGCGGCGGAAATGTAGATGTGGAACACCTCGGTGCCGCCGATGCCGTCGAGCATCTCGATGCCCGTGGCTTCCTTCCACAGCTGCCGGGTTGCGTCGGGCAGCGCCTCGCCCGCGCTCACGCAGATGCGCAGGCTCGGCGCGCCATGCTGGCGAACGAAGGGCGCCATCTGGCGATAGAAGGTGGGCGCGGTATAGCAGATGGTCGCGCCGACCTCGTTGATGAGCTTCACGAGCCCTTCGGGCGTGAATGGTGCATCGGCAAAGTACACCGATGCACCGGCCCACATCGGAAACACCAGCAGCCCACCAAGTCCGAAGGTAAAGGCCAGCGGCGGCGAGCCGATCACGATGTCGTCGCTTCGCGCCTGCAGCACGTGGCGCGGCCATGTCTCGCACATTGCGAGCACGTCGCGGTGCGTGGTGACCGGTGCCTTGGGCTTGCCGGTGGTGCCCGATGTGAAGGCAAGCAACGCAATGTCGTCAGACGCCGTGGGGCACGCGGCGAACACACCGCTCTTGCCCGCCGCACGTGCAGACAGCGAATCGGGCGCATCGGGCTTGTTGAAGGCAATCACCGATGCGAGCACCGGATGCTCCCGCTGCGCAATCGAGAGTTCGTCGAGCAGCCGGCCGTCGCACAGCGCCGCCACCGGCTGCGCCTTCTCGATGATGTCGCCCAGCTCCTTGGCGCGCAGCAGTGGCATGGTGGCCACTGCAATCAGGCCGGCCTTGACCACCGCGAGCCACGCCAGCGCCATGGCCACCGAATTGCCGCCGCGCAGCAGCACCCGGTTCCCCGGCACGAGCGCTAGATCTTCGGTGAGCACCTGCGCGATACGGTTGACCTCGACGGCCGCCTGCGAATAGGTCAGCGTGCCGGTCGGCGAACGCAGCATCGGCTTGTCGCCGAACCCCTTGGCGGGCGCCTTGTCCAGAAGCTCTTCGACCAGGTTCAGCTGATCGGGCAGCTGCAGCTCCGGGAGGTCGTAGCGGAAGACCGGCAACTGCTCGGCGGGCGGCAGGCGGTCGTGAACGAAGCGGTCGACTTGGGCAGACACGGTATTTATCCCCGCAGAACGGATTTGCCAATGATCAGTTGTTGAACCTCCGTCGCGCCTTCGTAGATGCGCAGCGAGCGGATGTCGCGGTAGAGGCTTTCAATCTTCGTGCCAACCTTCACGCCAAGGCCGCCGTGCATCTGCAGTGCCATGTCGATCACGCGGCTCGCGTTCTCGGTGGCGCACATCTTGGCCATGGCCGCCGCAGCGGACACATCGCCCACCGCGGCTGCACCGCGTTGCTCGGCGTCGTCGCGCATCCATGCGGCGCGATAGGTGAGCAATGCGGCGCTGTCGATCAATGCGGCCATCTCGCCCAGCTTGGCTTGCGTGAGCTGGAAGTCGGCGAGCGTCTGCCCGAACATGCGGCGGCTCTTTGCATGCGCAATGGCTTCGGCGAGTGCGCGGCGTCCCATGCCGAGCGCGGCGGCCGCCACTGAAGCGCGAAAGATGTCGAGCGTGCGCATTGCCAGCTTGAAGCCGCCGTTGAGCTCACCCAGCTGAGCCGTCCGCGGCACAACACAATTGTCGAAGCGCAGGGTAGCCAGCGGATGCGGCGCCATCACGTCGATGTGCTCCGAGGTGTCGAGCCCGGGTGTCTTCGCATCGACGATGAACACCGTGATGCCGCGCGTACCCCCGGTCGGGTCAGTCTTTGCGAACACGCAATAGAAGTCGGCGATGCCGCCATTGCTGATCCAGGTCTTCGCGCCGTTCAGTCGCCAGCCTTCGGCGGTGGCTTCGGCGCGCATCGCCATCGCGGCCACGTCCGACCCCGCATCGGGTTCGCTCAGCGCAAAGGCCGCGATCTTCTCGCCCCTGCCCACAGCCGTGAGGTACTGCGACTGCTGCTCGGGCGTACCTGCGAGCGTGATCGCACCGCTGCCCAGCCCCTGCATCGCGAACGCGAAGTCGGCCAGCGGCGAGTGGTAGCCCAGTGTTTCGCGCAGCAGTACCAGCGCGCGCGAATCGAGGC
Source organism: Variovorax paradoxus (assembly GCF_009755665.1). Lineage (NCBI taxonomy): Bacteria > Pseudomonadati > Pseudomonadota > Betaproteobacteria > Burkholderiales > Comamonadaceae > Variovorax > Variovorax paradoxus. The sequence goes on along the minus strand of NZ_CP046622.1, from coordinate 5,305,948 downwards.
GCTCGAGCGCACCCCCCGCACTGCCGGGCACCGCATAGCGCAGCCAGCCGCCGTCGCCGAGCCGGCGCACCCATTCGCGGCACGCTGCGCGGTCGTCACGCTCATCGATCTCCTGCGCTGCGCACCAGGGCAGCAGTTCGCGCGCGAGCGAGCGATGGGCTTCGTCGAAGAAAGGCAGCGCGAGGTGCGCCGTCGAAGGTGGGGCGGGGATCTTCGTCATCATGGCGTCAGTCCCCACCGAACACAGGCTTGCGCTTGGCGGCGAAGGCTTCGTAGGCGCGCTTGAAGTCCTCGGTCTGCATGCAGATGGCCTGTGCCTGCGCTTCGGCCTCGATGGCCTGGTCGATGGTCATCGACCATTCCTGCGAAAGCATCGTCTTGGTCATGCCGTGCGCGAAGCTCGGGCCTTCGGCCAGTTCGCGCGCCACCTTGGCGGCAGCCTCGAGCAGTGCATCGCTTTCGTGCAGCGCGTTGAAGAAGCCCCAGGCATGGCCTTCCTGCGCCGTCATTGCGCGGCCGGTGAAGAGCAGCTCCGATGCACGGCCCTGGCCGATCACGCGCGGCAGCAGTGCGCAGGCACCCATGTCCGCACCGGCAAGGCCCACGCGCGTGAAAAGAAAAGCGGTGCGCGTGCCGGGCGAACCGTAGCGCAGGTCGCAGGCCAGCGCGATCATTGCACCGGCGCCGGCGCACACGCCGTCGATCGCACCGATGATGGGTTGCGGGCAGGCGCGGATCGCTTTCACCAGGTCGCCGGTCATGCGCGTGAACTCGAGCAGCTCGGGCATGCGCATGCCGGTGAGCGGGCCGATGATCTCGTGCACGTCGCCGCCCGAGCAGAAGTTGCCACCCGCACCGGTGATGACGATGGCCTTCACATCGGTGGCGTAGTTCAATGCGCGAAACAGGTCGCGCAGCTCGGCGTACGAATCGAATGTGAGCGGGTTCTTGCGCTCGGGGCGATTGAGCGTGACGGTGCCGACGCCGGCCTCATAGCTCCACGCGAAGTGCTTGGCCTCGTAAGGCGCCTTGGCCTCGAATTGCGCGCGCATGGGATTGCCCGCTCCGATGTAGTGCTTCATTCGGCCTCCGCCATCTGGCTGTGTGAGTGTTGCTTGACCTTGCCGAGCAGCTTGTGAAGCTGCGCGATTTCCTTGGCGCTGAGGCCCGCAAAGGCATCGACGATCCAGTCTTCGTGCTGCTGCGCCATCTCGTTGAAGAGCTTGCGACCCCGCGCAGTGAGGCGTACGCGCCAGGCGCGCCTGTCGCCTTCGACGTCGACGCGCTCCACCAGCCCTTCGGTCACCAGCTGATCGGTGATGCCGGTCACGTTGCCGCCCGTCACCATCATGCGGCGTGAGAGCTCGTTCATCTTCAGGCCGTCGGGCGCACGCTCGAGCTGCGACATCAGATCGAAGCGCGGCAGCGTGGTCGAGAACTGCGAACGCAGTTCGTTGCGCACCTGCTTCTCGATGAGCTGCGTGCAGGTGAGGAGCCGCAGCCAGAGCCGCAGCGCTTCGGGGTGTTCACTGTGGGCGCGCGCTTCGAGGTCCATGTCAGTGCGTCTCCTCGTTGTTCTGCGCGGCCATTGCGGCGTTGGCGGCCGCGGCAATCTGCTGCTGCTTGGCGATCTCGCAGTACATCTGGTCGCGCCCGCTCAGGTATTGCTTCGGCCAATCGACATCGCGGCTCTGCAGCTTGGCCGCTTCGTGCAGGGTCCAGGCAGGGTCGGCGAGGTGCGGGCGCGCGATGGCGCAGAGGTCTGCGCGCCCGGCCGCAATGATGCTGTTCGCCTGGTCCGCATCGGTGATGGCACCCACTGCAATGGTCGAAATGCCGACTTCGTTGCGGATGCGGTCCGAGAACGGCGTCTGGTACATGCGACCGTACACCGGCTTCGCGGCCCTCGTGGTCTGGCCCGAAGACACATCGATGAAATCGGCGCCGGCTTCCTTGAAGAGGCGAGCGACGGTGACCGCGTCCGCATCGGTGTTACCGCCGGGCGCCCAGTCGTGCGCGGAGATCCGCACGCTCATCGGCTTGTCTTCGGGCCAGGCGGCGCGCACTGCGCGAAACACTTCGAGCGGATAGCGGCAGCGCCCCTCGATGTCGCCGCCGTACTCATCAGTACGCAGGTTGGTCAGCGGGCTGATGAAGGCCGACAGCAGGTAGCCGTGCGCGCAGTGCAGCTCGAGCCAGTCGAAGCCGCATTCGGCGGCTCGGCGGGTGGATTCGACGAACCGCTCGCGCATGTCGTCCATCTGCTCGCGCGTCATCGCGGCCGGCAACTGGTTCTGTTCGCCATAGGCCACCGCGCTCGCGGACAGCAGCGGCCAGTTGCCGCTCTCCAGTGGCTCGTCGGTGCCCTCCCAGCCCACGCGCGTCGAGCCCTTGGCCCCGCTGTGGCCGAGCTGCATCGCAATCTTCGCGTTCGACTGCGTGTGCACGAAATCGACGATGCGCTTGAACGCAGCCTGCTGCGTGTCGTTGTAGAGGCCGGTGCAGCCGGGGGTGATGCGGCCTTCGGGCGTCGGGCTCGTCATTTCGACGAACACCATGGCGGCGCCGCCGAGCGCGCGCGCACCCAGGTGCACCAGCAGAAAGTCTTGAGGCACGCCGTCGACCGCACTGTAGGTGGCCATCGGCGACACCAGGATGCGGTTCTTCAGCGTGAGGCCGCGCACTGTGAGAGGCATCAGCATGGGCGCCACCGGCTTGCCGCCCGCGAGCCACCGCTCGTAGCCGCCGAGCCATTCGGTGTCGCGCACGCGCAGGTTCTCGTGGCTGATGCGCTGCGAGCGCGTGAGCAGCGAGTAGGCGAACTGCTCGATCTGCATGCCGGTGTAGCGCGGCACGTTTTCGAACCATTCGGTGGAGTTGCGGGCCGCGTTCTGGATCTTGAGCACCTCGACGCTGCGGCGCGCCTCGTAGCCCTCGAGTACGTGGTCGACCGTGCCGCCGCGCTCGAATTCATTCGCCAGGTCGATCGCGTCTTCCAGCGCGAGCTTGGTGCCCGAGCCGATCGAGAAGTGCGCAGTGTGCGCCGCGTCGCCCATCAGCACCACGGGCACCGAGCGGCCCTCGACGTCGATGCGGTGCGTCCAGCGCTCGCACACCACGCGCGGAAAGCGGATCCAGTTGGCCGAGCCGCGCAGGTGCGTGGCGTTGCTGATGAGCGGATGGCCGCCCAGGTACTTGGCGAACAGCTTCTCGCAGAAGGCGATGGCCTCGGGCTGCTCCATCTGGTCGAGGCCGTGGGCCTTCCACACCGCCTCGGGCGTTTCGACGATGAAGGTGGATGTCTTGTCGTCGAACTGGTAGGCATGCGCCTGGAACCAGCCGTGCTCGGTCTGCTCGAAAGCAAAGGTAAAAGCGTCGAAGGTCTGGTGCGTGCCCAGCCACACGAAGCGGCAGTTGCGCAGGTCGATGTCGGGCTTGAACACGTCGGCATAGCGCTGGCGGATGCGGCTGTTGAGGCCGTCGCTGGCAATCACCAGGTCGGCGTTGTACTGGGCGGCAATCGCCTGGTCATCCGTCGCGTCGGTTTCGAACACCAGCTTCACGCCCAGCGCCAGGCAGCGCTCTTGCAGGATGTTCAGCAGCCGCTTGCGGCCGATGCCGCAGAAGCCGTGCCCGCCCGAGCGCACTTGCCGGCCCTTGAAAAACACCTGGATGTCGTCCCAGTGGTGGAATTCGTTGCCGATGAGTGCCGCGGTTTCGCCGTCCGCCGCCGCCAGGTTGGCCAGCGTCTGGTCGCTGAGCACCACGCCCCAGCCGAAAGTGTCGAAGGGGCGGTTGCGCTCGACCACGGTGATGTCGAGCGCCGGTTTGCGCGCCTTCATCAGCAGCGCGAAATACAGCCCGGCGGGGCCGCCGCCGATGCACAGGATGCGTTGAAGGTCCATGGCGGGGGCGGCTGAAGCGCCGGCGGTAAGGCTGTTCATGATTGAATAGTTTAAGCATAAACAATCTGCTGTCAACGGGACCACTACCACGGGGGGTACCGCGCGCGTTGCGATGTCATGCAAAAAATCGAAAAAATCAATACCATGGCCGCACCATGCAAAGCTTGATACCCAAGATCGAGTCGCAGCTTGCGTCGCTGCCTGTGCCCATCGCGCTGGAATTGCCTGATGGCCGAAGAGTTGCCAAGCCGGGGTCCCGCGTCACCCTGGCGTTCAGTGAGTGGTCGGCGCTAGCCAAGCTGGCGGCCAGGCAGGTGGGCGCCATTGGCGAGGCGTACGTAGAAGGCAAGGTCCAGATCGAAGGCGCAATGCGCGACCTGATCGACGCAACAGTCGGCATGCTGCCCGGCAACCCCGCCGAGACCAACACCACCTGGTGGACCCGCCTGGCGCGGCTGGCCAAGTCCCGCGGCTCGCACTCACTGAACAAGGACGCGGAGCAGATCCAGTTCCACTACGACGTTTCAGACGACTTCTACGCGCTGTGGCTCGATCCGCGCCGGGTCTACTCGTGTGCCTACTTCCGCACCCCCGAGCTGACGCTTGCCCAGGCGCAGGAAGCCAAGCTCGACCACATCTGCCGCAAGCTGCTGCTGCAGCCCGGCGAGCGTTTCCTGGACATCGGCTCCGGCTGGGGCGGGCTCTTGATGTGGGCGGCCGAGCACTATGGCGTCGACGCCACCGGCATCACGCTGTCGAAGAACCAGCATGCGCATGTTCAACAGCTCGTCGAGGAAAAGGGCCTTCAGGGCCGGGTGCGTGTGGAACTACGCGACTACCGCGAGCTTTCCGCCGATGCGCCTTTCGACAAGATCGCGTCGGTCGGCATGTTCGAGCACGTGGGTGCGGCCAACATGCCGACCTATTTCCGCAAGATCCATTCGCTGCTGAAGCCTGGCGGCCTGGTGTTGAACCACGGCATTACCTCGGGCCAGCTCGACTATCGTCAGCTTGGCGCGGGCATGGGCGACTTCATCGAGAAGTACATTTTTCCGGGCGGCGAGCTGCTGCACGTGACGCATGTGCTGCGCGAAACGGCCGCCGCGGGGCTGGAAATGGTCGATACCGAAAGCCTGCGGCCGCACTACGCGCGCACGCTCTGGGCCTGGTCGGACGCGCTCGAGGCGCAGCTCGACACTGCACGCGAGGTGCTAGAGCGCACCGGCGGGCCCCAGAGCCGCAACGCCGAGCGCATCTTGCGGGCCTACCGCCTGTACCTGGCGGGCTCCGCCATGAGCTTCGAGCAGGGTTGGATCTCACTGCACCAGATGCTTTCCACCAAGCCGGACGGCAGGGTGGAGCACGGTGCGCTGCGCGGTTCGCAATCGGTGTACCCTTTTGCCCGTGACTACATCTACAAGTGAGTAAAAACAAACCATGCTGTACAAATTCCAGTCGCGGGCCACCTCTTCATTCGAGATGCTGGAGGTGCATGCGCGCCAGCTGCTCGACATCGTGGGCAAGCCGGCCGCGCCCCAGGGCATCATCACCGTCGAGCAGATCCCCGCCGCCATTGCGGCGATCGAGTCCGCGCTGGCACGCGAGGCCAACAACGCCCCCCATAACCACGACGACCACGTCGTGGAAGGTCACGCCAATGACGCCGAAAAGCAGCATGTGAGCCTGCACCAGCGCGCCGCGCCGCTGCTCCGCATGCTGAGGGATTCGCTGGCCGAGGAAAAAGACGTCACCTGGAGCACCTGACCAGCCCGCGTTCTAGCCCCTGCGTCCTTCGAGAAACACCGCGGAACCGGCTTCGCCGGGCCGCTGGTGTTGCCCCCTGAAAGGGGGTTGGCGAAGCGACACGAAGTGCGCGAAGACTGGGGGTTAGTCCACCTTGGCGCCGGAGTCCTTCACCACCTTGGCCCACTTCACATGCTCGCTGGCAATCAGCTTGGTGAAGTCGGCCGGTGAATTGCCGCTCGGAATCGCGCCCTGGGCCAGCATTTTTTCCTTGATGGCGGGCGTGCCGAGCGACTTGGCCACTTCCTGCTGAATGCGGTTCACGATGTCGGGCGAGGTGCCCGCCGGCGCCAGCAATCCGAACCACGAGCTGGCCTCGAAGCCCTTGAGCGCCGGGCCACCCGCTTCCTCGACGGTCGGAATATCGGGCAGCGCCGGCGAGCGCTGCGCGCTCGTGACGGCCAGGGCCGTGAGCTTGCCGCCCTTGATCTGCGCCATCGACGAAGGCAGGTTGTCGAACATCACGTCGGCATTGCCGCCCACCATGTCCAGCAGCGCCGGGCCCGAGCCCTTGTACGGAATGTGCGCCATGTAGGTGCCGGTCATGCTCTTGAAGAGCTCGCCCGCCAGGTGGATGGACGTGCCGCTGCCGCTCGAAGCCATGTTGAGCTTGCCCGGGTTGGCCTTGGCGTACTTGATGAAATCCTGCACGTTGCGGATGTTCAGGGTCTTGGCCTTGTCGGCGTTCATTTCCATCACGTTGGGCACGGCCGCCACCAGCGTGATCGGCGCGAAATCCTTGATCGGGTCGAACGGCAGCTTGGGATAGAGCGCGCGGTTGATGCCGTGCGTGCCCACCGTGCCCATCAGCAGCGTGTAGCCGTCGTTCGGCGCGCGCGCGACGATTTCGGCGCCCACGTTGCCGCCCGCGCCCGCGCGGTTGTCGACGATGAACTGCTGGCCGAAGGCCTTGGAGAGCTCGGGCGCAACGGCGCGCGCCAGGATGTCGGTGGTGCCGCCCGCTGCAAAGGGCACGACGATGCGCACCGGCTTGTTCGGCCAGGTGTTCTGGGCCCAGGAAGGAGCAGCCGCAAGGGCGATCACTGCCGCGGAAGCGGCAAGCGCAACCCGGCGATTCGATTTGAAAGTTGAAGAAGTCATGCGCGCGTTTGTACAGGTGAACGGCATCGTGCGTCGCGGGTAAAAACCCCGGTGGCGCGCCGGGTATGCCGGTTAGGCCACCTGCATCCGCTGTGCGAAGCGCTCACGCCGAAAGCGCTCCAGCACAAAGTCGACGAACACCCGCGTCTTGGCCGGCAGCAGCTTCTTGCTGGGGTAATAAAGCCAGACCGCGCCCGCATCGAAATGCCACTCGGGCAGCAGGCGCACCAGCTCGCCGCTGCGCAAGCCCCGCTCGACGAAAGGCATCGGCAGCATGGCCACGCCCAGGCCCATCAGCGCGGCATGGGCAATCGCTTCCGGATCGTTGAAGATCGCGCGCGGCCGGGGCAGCTCCACCGTGGTCTGGTCGCCCTTGGCGTGCTGCAGCGTCCAGCTGCGCAGCCGGCCCGTGGGCGAAGAACGGCGCAGCAGCGCGTCGAACTGCGCCAGCTCCGCCGGATGGCCGGGCAACGCGCGGCCTGCCAGATACCCCGGCGCGGCGACCGCCACCACGTGGATGCGCGCCAGCTCACGCGCCACCATGCCGGGCGACAGCTCGATGCCGCCGCCAATGGCCGCGTCGAAGCCCTCACCCACCAGGTCCACCTGCTGGTTGTCGAAATGCCAGTCGGGCAGGATCGATGGGTACCGCGCAAGAAAGTCGCCCATGAGCGGCAACACATGCTCCCGGCCGAACGCCTGGCCCATGCTCACCTTCAGCGTTCCGGCAGGTTGGCCGTCGTCCTTCGAAACATCGGCCACGGCGTCTTTCAGCGTTGCGAGCGCCCCGCCGATCTGCCCCAGGAATCGTTCACCGCCTTCCGTCAACGTCAGGCGCCGCGTGCTGCGCTGAAACAGCCGAACGCCCAGGCGGGCTTCGAGCCGGGCGACGTTCTTGCTGACCGCCGCGGGCGTGAGCCCCAGCCGCCGGGCAGCGGCTGAGAAGCTGCCGCTTTCCGCGCTCTGGACAAAAGAATCGAGGTGATTGAGCGGTTCCATCTGCACATTTTCAACCAATGGTTGAATTTGATTGCACCAATTGACGGCTACCGGGAAGGTAATGAAATCCTGACACTGAAGGTCTTCCAGTTCACAACCTCAGGAAACCACATGGCCTCCACCCCTCAATCCACCCCCCAACCCACCACTCCCGTCCTGGCTGGCAAGGTCGCTTTCGTCACCGGCGGTTCGCGCGGAATCGGCGCCGCCATCGTGCGCCGCCTGGTCCGCGACGGCGCCGCCGTGGCCTTCAGCTACGCCAGCTCCAGCGCTCCGGCCGATGAGCTCGCACGCAGCATCGAAGCCGAAGGCGGCCGCGCACTGGCGCTGAAGATCGACAGCGCCGACGCCGCCGCGCTCACGGCCGGTATCGACGAGGCGGCCCGCACGCTCGGCAAGATCGATGTGCTGGTGAACAACGCGGGCGTGTTCCTCGGCGGCAGCCTCGACGACTTCTCGCTCGAGGACTTCGACAAGACGCTCGACATCAACGTGCGCGCCGTGTTCGTCGCGGCCAAGGCGGCCTCGCGCCACATGGGCGAAGGTGGCCGCATCATCAACATCGGCAGCACCAACGCCGAGCGCATGCCCTGGCCCGGGGGCAGCGCCTATGCCATGAGCAAGTCGGCGTTGAAGGGGCTGGTGCAGGGCCTTGCGCGCGACCTCGGCCCGCGGGGCATCACGGTGAACAACGTGCAGCCCGGCCCGGTCAACACCGACATGAATCCGGTCGACGGCCCGAACGCCGCCGCCATGCACGGGCTGATGGCGCTCGCCCGCCATGCGCACCCCGAAGAAATCGCCGGCATGGTGGCTTACCTGTCCAGCCCCGAGGCTGCCTTTGTGACGGGCGCGAGCCTCAACATCGACGGCGGCTTCGCGGCCTGAACGGCCGAGTTGATGGGCCTCCAAAGGCCCGACATCAGCCCAGCAGCTTTTTCGCGGCCGTCGCCACGGCTTCGGCACCGACGCGCGACTGCGCCTCCAGCACCGGCGCGTAGCCGACCGGAATGCGCGGCGCGCCGAGCCGCGCCACGCGGCACCCGGTGGCTTCGGCGGCGGTGGCCGCAATCTCGGCACCGAAGCCGGCCACCTGCACCGCCTCGTGCACCACCAGCAGCCGCTGCGTGCGCGCGCAAGAAGCGAGCACCGTCTCGCGGTCCCATAGCCAGAGCGTGCGCAGGTCGATCAGGTCGGCCGCAATGCCTTCGGCCGCGAGCGCATCGCAGGCGGCGGTGCACGCCTGCACCTGCTTGCTCCAGCTCACGATCGTGATCGCGTTGCCTTCGCGCACGCGCCGCGCCTTGCCAAGCGGCACGGCCATGTCTTCGTCCACTTCGCCGCGCAGGCCCCACAGCGTCTTGTGCTCGATGTAGACCACCGGATCGCCGCACTGCAGCGCGGCGCGCAGCAGGCTGTAGTTGTCCTGCGGCGTCGAGGGGCTCACCACCACCACGCCCGGCAGGTGCGCAAACCAGGCCTCGAGGGACTGCGAATGCTGCGCGGCCGAGGCGTCCCAGATGCCTCCCGGCATGCGCGCCACCAGCGGCACGCGGCCCTGCCCGCCGAACATGAAGCGGTTCTTGGCGGCCTGGTTCACCAGCTCATCCATGCCGCAGAGTGCAAAGTCGACCACGCGCATCTCGACCACCGGGCGCAGGCCCGCGAGCGCCATGCCCACGCCAGCACCCATGATCGCGGCTTCGCTGATCGGCGTGTCGATCACGCGCTCGGCGCCGAAGGTCTGCTGCAGCCCTTTGTACTGGCCGAAAATGCCGCCGCGGCCCACGTCTTCGCCGAGCACCACCACGCGTGCATCGGCTTCCATCTCGCGCTGAACCGCGAGCACCGCGGCTTCGGAATAGCTTAAATCCTTGGTCAGTGCCATTGGCCCGCTCCGATGGTCTGCACGTCGGTGAAAGCGGCGGTGGCGTCAGGCCAGGGTGCCGCATCGGCAATGGCCAGGGCGGTATCGACCTCGTCGCGAGCAGCGTTCTCAATCGCGTCGAGCGCGGCAGCGGTCGCGCCATGCGAGAGCAGATGCCCGCGCGCACGTGCGATCGGATCGGTTTCGACCGCCGCGGCGAGCTCGGCCGGATCGCGGTACGCCGCGAGGTCGACCGAGACGTGCCCCTTCACCCGGTAGGTCAGCGCATGCAGCAGGCGCGGCCCGCCCCCGTCGCGCACTTCGTGCACCAGCCGCGCGGCGGTTTCGTGCACCGCGAACACGTCGTTGCCATCGACCTGCGTGGCTGCGATGTCCATCGATGCGGCGCGTGCCGATGCGCCTTCGCCCGCCGTCATCGGCCCGCTCGCCGTGGTCGCGCTCCAGCGGTTGTCCTCGCAGACGAAGAGCACCGGCAGCTCGTACACGCGCGCCCAGTTCAGCGCCTCGAGAAAGGGACCGCGGTTGATTGCACCGTCGCCGAAAAAGCAGACCGTGATGTCACCGTTTTTCTTGAGCACCTTTTGCGCGTGCGCCGCGCCCACGGCAATCGGCAGGCCGGCCGCCACCACACCGTTCGCGCCCAGCATGCCGACCGAGAAATCCGCAATGTGCATCGAGCCGCCCTTGCCGCCGTTGAAGCCGGTGGCCTTGCCGAACAGCTCGCACATCATGCGGACCAGGTCAGCGCCCTTGGCCAGCGTGTGGCCGTGGCCGCGATGCGTGGAGGTGAGGTAATCGCTCACGCGCAGGTGGGCGCACACGCCCGCCGGCACCGCTTCTTGCCCGGTCGAAAGGTGCAGCGGTCCGCGCACCTTGGCGGAGCCGGCGGCCTGCTGGCCATAGGCGCTCACGCCGCCCTGGCTGGCCGCTTCGGCGGCGTTCTCGAATGCGCGGATGCGCACCATGGTGCGGTACAGCGCCTCGCCGATGATCCTTGGCGTGGCGCTTGAATTGCTCGAATCCATTGTGTCTCCAGCGCCGGTGATGCGGGCGCGTTGGAAAAATGGTATCAAGCGCGACCACCCTTCGGCACGGGGCTTACCCCCGAGGTGCCTCTGTCGCTTCGGCCGCTTCTTGCAAGCACTGTGCGAGCCGCCCCACGATAGGTGGGCTGGCTCGCGGCTTTCGTTGGAGAAGACCCACTTCCCTGTAGAACGTCAGCTCGCCGAGCGAGAGCACGCGAACGCTCGCAGGCAGCGGAAGGTGCGCCTCCACCAGCGGCACCAGGGCAACGCCCAGCCCTTTGGATGTCATGTGGATGAGCCCCGGTATTTCGTCGAGCTCGATGGAATCGTTGACCACGATGCCTTCGCGGCGCAGGAACCGTTCCACCATGCGGCCGCCGAACGATGCGCGGTCGTAGCGAAGGAACGGATGCTCCTGGATGAGGGTGCGCCAGTCCTTTCCCGGCATTTTCTTGGGCGCAATGAGCACGTACGGTTCGTGCACCAGCGATTGCCACGCCAGGTCCGGAAGAAGCCCGAAAGGCGGCCGGATGATGACCGCGGCGTCGATCACGCCAGCGTCCAGGTCGTCCATCAGGCGCATCGACACGCCCGGCGACACATGCACGCGAAGTTGCGGAAGCTCCTTGCGAAGGCTGGCAAGCGCCCGCGCCAGCAGCGTCGATTGGGTTGACGCAATGGCGCCGATCCGCAGCAACCCACCGCGGGCGGCATCCTCCGGCAATTCGCCGAGCTTTGCATAGAGCGCACAGATTTCTTCCGCGCGCCCCAGCGTCGTCTCGCCGGCCGCATTCAAGGTGGCTGACCGGCCCGTCCTGTCGAAGAGCTCGAAGCCCAGCGCTTCCTCGAGCCGCTTGATCTGGCTGCTGACGGCCGATTGCGTCAGGCCGATGCGCTCGCCAGCGGCGGCAAACGTGCCGTGTCGGCACACGGCGATGAAGGTTCTGAGCTCGTTGATCATGGCCCGAGCATCTCAAGAATCGATGCCCGGTTCAACGATTCATCACTTCGATCCATGCATGGCCAAAGCGTTATCGCGCTTCGTACTCTTCCATCGGCTTGTCCGTCGGGGTCGCCCAGGCTGCTTGGGTCAGTGCGCTCGCCGGCAGGCCGACCTTCGAGTTGTGAGGCGGAATGGGCTGCACAAACCACTTGTCGTAGATGCGCGCGGCCTCTCCGCTCCTGGCGAGCGACACCACGCTCTGGTCGACGAGCTTCTTGAATGCCGCGTCGCCCTTCGGAAGCATGATTGCAATCGGCTCCACGCTGAGCACCTGGTCGAGCAGCTTGTATTGCGCCGGCTCCCTGCTCTTGGAAATCAGCGTGGCAAGAATCTGGCCATCGGCTGCAAAGCCGTCCACGCGACCCGACTCGAGCAGCAGGAAACCCTCGCTGTTGTCCTTGGCCAGCACCTCCGCAATCTCGCCCGCACCATCGCGCTTGAGCTTTCGCAGAATTTGTACAGACGTGGTGCCTGTTGTCGCGGCCACTGCCTTGCCTGCAAACTGCGCCGCGGAAGCAATGCCCGAGCTTGCCTTGACGGCGATGCGCACCCCTTCGACATAGAGCGTAGGCGCAAACGCCACGTCTTTCTGGCGCGCCGCATTGTTGGTGGTGGTGCCGCATTCGATGTCGACCGTTCCGTTCTGTACCAGGGCAATGCGGTTCTGCGGCGTGACCAGTTGGTACTTCACGCTGATCTTCTCGAACTGCAGCGCTTTCCGGATGTCCGCGATGACACGCTCGCAGACTTCGACATGAAAGCCCGTGTAGCTCCCCGGCCCGAGCGTGAAGGACATGGCGCCCGAAGCGTCTCGCACGCCCATGGTGATCGCGCCGGACTCCCTGATCTTCTTCAGGGTATCGGTCTGCGCGGAAGCGCTTACTGCCGAAAGCAGGAGGGCCGCGGCAGTGGCGCCCGCGATGAGCAAATGTGTTTTCACGCGGTGCTTTCTCAAACGGCGAACAGCGAATCCAGATTCGCGAACGACTTCATCTCGATGGCGTTGCCCGACGGATCGAGAAAGAACATCGTCGCCTGTTCGCCCGGCTCGCCCTTGAAGCGGATGTAGGGCTCGATCACGAATCGGGTTTGCCGCGCGACGAGCTTGTCGGCCATGGCCTGCCACTTTTCCATCGGAAGAATGGCGCCGAAATGGCGCACCGGCACGTCGTGGCCGTCCACCGCACTGCTGGCCTTGTGGCCGCATTCGTCGGGCGCGAGATGCGCCACGATCTGATGGCCGTAGAAATCGAAGTCGACCCATTCGGGCGCGCTGCGGCCTTCGGGGCATCCGAGCAGGTCGCCATAGAACGCGCGGGCTTCGGCAATGTCGCGCACCGGAAAAGCCAGGTGAAAAGGGATTCTTTCGTGGGGAGCATTCATGGCGGACATCGCGGCTGGGAGTTGAAGGTGGGCAAACTTTAAGCAGCAGTCCTCATAACCGAAAACGATATATTTCCTCGCTGAGCATCGATTTCTTTAATGCTTTGCAGCGCGCCACCGGTGCTCTTGTGCTGCGTTTCTCGCGTGTCGCCCCGCACTAAATCGCCTTGCACTTTGAAACCAGGCTTATCGGGAATTCCCGGATGACCTTGGCCCGGCACCAATGGGATAGTTAGTTCGCCCTTCAAACTAACTAATTTCTTACACGGCGTTTTCGCCGGGCACCACCACAGGAGAGACATCGATGCAACTCAAGCACACCTTGGCCGCCATGGCCTTCGGCCTCACCGCAGTGAGCGCATTGGCCCAGACCGTGGTCGGCGTGAGCTGGTCCAACTTTCAGGAAGAACGCTGGAAGACGGACGAGGCCGCCATCAAGGCCCAGCTCGAGAAGCTCGGCGCCAAGTACATCAGCGCCGATGCGGGTGGTTCGCCTGAAAAGCAGCTGGGCGACATCGAGGGGCTGATGTCCAAGGGCGCCAAGGCGCTCATCGTGCTTGCGATGGACAAGGACGCGATCCTGCCTGCTGTCACCAAGGCCACGCGCCAGAAGGTGCCCGTGGTGGCCTACGACCGGTTGATCGAAGCGCCCGGTGTCTTCTACATCACGTTCGACAACGTCGAGGTCGGCCGCATGGAGGCGCGCGAGGTGTTCAAGGTCAAGCCCAAGGGCAACTACGTGATCATCAAGGGCTCGCCGAGCGACCCGAACGCCGACTTCCTGCGCGCGGGCCAGCAAGAGGTGCTCGACGCTGCCGTGAAGAAGGGCGACATCAAGATCGTCGGCGACGAATACACCGAAGGCTGGAAGCCCGAGGTCGCGCAAAAGAACATGGAGCAGATCCTCACCAAGGTGGGCAACAAGGTCGATGCGGTGGTGGCAGCCAACGACGGCACCGCTGGCGGCGCGGTGGCCGCGCTCACGGCCAAGGGCCTGCGCGGCATTCCGGTGTCGGGCCAGGACGCCGACTTTGCGGCGCTCAACCGCATTGCACTGGGCACGCAGACCGCCACCATCTTCAAGGACTCGCGCGAGCTGGGGCGCGAAGCCGCCAGCGCCGCCATCGCGCTGTCGCAGGGCAAGCCGGTCGAAAAGTCCGCGCCATGGAATTCGGGGCCGAAGAAGATCTCGCTGTCGTCCCGCCTGCTCACGCCGGTGCCGATCACGCGCGACAACCTCGACGTGGTCGTGAAGGCAGGCTGGATCAAGAAGGACGAGCTCTGCAAGGGCGTCCAGGCGGCCAGCGCGCCCGCGGCCTGCAAGTAGCAACACCAGCCACAGCGGCGAGCACAACCGCTCGCTATTGATCCGCGCAGCACTGCGCCGGCCGGCCCGCAGGCTCGGCCGGAGAGCCGCCGCGCACCCGTAGCTTCGAGAGGGCACAAAAAAAATGAGCAACCAAACACCAGGCTGGTGGCGGCGCACCGGCGTCGACCTGCGGCTGCTGTTGATGAGCGTGCTGCTGATCGCGATGGGCGTGGTCTTCAACGTGATGTCCGGCGGCGTGTTTCTTTCGCCCGAGAACCTCTACAACGTGGCGCAGCAGACGGCCGTGGTGGGCATCGTGTCGACGGTGATGGTGCTCGTCATCGTCGCGCGCCACATCGATCTCTCGGTAGGCTCCGTCATGGGCTTCGTCGGCGTGCTGATCGCCTACCTGCAGTACACCTCGGGCTGGTCGTGGCCCACGGCCTGCCTGGCGGGCCTTGCGGTGGCGCTGCTCGTGTCCATCTACCAGGGGTGGCTCACCGCCATGCTGGGCGTACCGTCTTTCGTGGTCACGCTGGGCGGCCTGATGTCGTTTCGCGGCGCGGCCTTCCTGGTGGCGGACGGCAAGACACAGCCCGTGAACGACGAGTTCTTCCAGAGGCTCGGCGGCGGCTACGACGGCGGCATCGGCACCACCGCGACTTGGGCCATCGCGGCCTTCGTGGCACTGGTGCTGTTCGGCCGCATGCTGCAGAAGCGCCGCGCCCGCGCCCATCATGAAATGCCCAACGAGCCACTGTGGATGGAGGTGCTGCTGACGGCGGTGCCCGCGGCCGTGGTGTTCGTCTTCGCGGCGGTCATGAACAACTACCAGATCGCCTCGAAAGACGCGCCGCAAGGCCTGCCGATCCCGGTGCTGATCTGGGCCGTCGTGGCCATCGTGCTCTCGTTCATCGTTCACCGCACGCGCTTCGGCCGCTACGTTTTCGCAATGGGCGGCAACCCCGATGCGGCGGCGCTGGTGGGCATTCCGGTAAAGCGAGTCACGCTGATGCTGTTCGCGTTGCTCGCGGTGCTGGTCACGGTGGCAGCCATCGTGTCGATTGCACGCCTCAATGCCGGCACCAACTCGCTGGGCACCGGCATGGAGCTGTACGTGATTGCGGCGGCCGTCATCGGCGGCACCGCGCTCGCGGGGGGCACCGGCTCGATCTTCGGCTCGGTGCTGGGCGCGCTCATCATGCAGTCGCTCGACAGCGGCATGCTGCTGCTCGATGTACCCATCGGCAAGCGCATGGTGATCATCGGGCAGGTGCTGATCGTGGCTGTTGTGTTCGACGTGCTGTACCGGCGCAAGTTTGGGGAGAACTAGGATGAGATCCTGCTTCTCGATCGACGCGCAAATCGCAACGGAAACCAGATGACCACGCCAGACACCTCAAGACCCCTGGTCGAACTGCGCGAAATCCGCAAAGCCTTCGGCGGCGTAAAAGCCGTGGACGGTGTGAGCATCAACCTCCACCCCGGCGAAGTGGTCGCAGTGCTGGGCCACAACGGCGCAGGCAAGTCCACGCTCATGAAGATGCTCGCCGGTGCCTACCCCATCGATTCGGGCGACACGCTGATCGCGGGCGAGAAGGTCCACATCCGCACCCCCGCCGAGGCGCAGGCGCTAGGCATCGAGACCATTTACCAGACACTCGCGCTGGCCGATAACCTCGACTCCGTGTCCAACCTCTTTCTCGGCCGCGAGAAGATGACGCGCTGGAACACGCTCGACGATCATTTCATGGAGGTTCAGGCGCGCAAGGTGTTCCAGCGCCTGAACAGGAACTTCACCAACATCCGTATTCCCGTGCGACGGCTCTCGGGTGGACAGCGGCAGGTGGTGGCAATCTCGCGCGCGCTGTATTTCAACGCGCGCATTCTCATCATGGACGAGCCCTGCGCCGCCCTCGGCCCCGAAGAAACCGCCATGGTCGGCGGGCTCGTGAAGCAGCTCAAGGCCGACGGCGTCGGCATCTTCCTGATCACGCACGACATGCCCGACGTGTTCTCGCTCAGCGACCGTGTCGCCGTCATGAAGAACGGCAAGCTCGTGGGCACCTACCGAACGGCCGACGTTACCGAAGACGAAGTGCTCGGGATGATCATCGCCGGCAAGCGCCCCGAAGGAAAAGAGCAGGCGCACAGGTGAACGCGGCGTCGGTTCTTGCGCCGGGGGCTGGTTCATGACCATCGGCGACCAGCAACTGCTCAAGCGAATGAACCGCAGCGCACTGCTGCGCCTGCTGCGCGCGCGGCCCGGCCTGTCGCGGGCGCGGCTCGCCGCAGAAAGCGGCCTTACCAAATCGACCGTGAGCCTGCTGGTGCGCGAACTGCTCGACGAGGGCTGGATCAGCGAAGCCGGCGCCACTGTTGCCGATGGCTTGGGAAGGCCCTCTACGCCGCTGCAGATCAACGTCGGCGTGCGCGCGTTGATGGGCGTCGAGATCGCGGTCGAAACCGTGCGTCTCGTCTGCGTCTCGCTGCAGGGCGAGGTGCTTCATGCCGATACGCAAGCGCTGGCCGATGGCACGCCCGCGGGCGTGTGCGCGCAGGTCGCGCGCATGGCCGCGGCGGCGCATGCGCAGCTGAAGGGCCTGGGGCTGCGCCTGTCGAGCATCGGCGTCGGCGTGCCGGGTGCGGTGGACGATTGCACCGGTGTGGTCCGCTTTGCGCCCAACCTTGGCTGGCGCAACGTGAGCCTGCTGCCCGCGCTCGAAAAAGCCTTTGCCGCGGCGGGCCTGCCGGGTGTGACGGTGCAACTGCAGAACGATGCCGATGCGGGTGCGCTCGGCGAGTATGAATTTTTCGGCAGCGAAGGCGGAGACCCGCTGATCTTCGTCAGCTGCGACGTGGGCGTGGGCGCCGGCGTGGTGCTGAACGACCGCCTCTTCACGGGCGCGCAAGGCATGGCCGGCGAGATCGGCCACACCATCCTGCAGATCGACGGGCCGCTGTGTTCGTGCGGCCGCCATGGCTGCGCCGAAGCCTTCTTCGGCTCGCGTGCGCTGGAACGCGAAGGGCCCGGCATGGCGCATGCAGCGGCTGTCCTGGGCGTGCTGCTGCAGAACCTGTGGGTCACCTTCGATCCGCGCGCCATCGTGCTCGGCGGCAAATCGTGCACCAACCATCGCGCCCTGCTGCAAGCGGCCTTCGAGGTGGTCAAGCGCCAAGCCGACGTGGTCGGCATGCCCGCCCCCGACCTGCGCCTGGCGCGCTACGGCGAGCTTGCGGCCGCTGTCGGAGCGGCGGCGCTGGCGTTGCATGAATACCTGCGGCCGCTGCAGCCCGATGCGCGCACGCGCCGTGCCCGCGCCGCGCGCGAAGACCGAGTACCTTCGAACTAAAAGGCTCTCTTCAAAGCGGTATCGCCACCGGCATTGCACGGCCACATGCGCAAACCGCCTACGCGCGTTGCCGTGGCCTTGGCCTAGGTTCTTGACTTCGCAGTCTCCAAGAACCCGGGAACAACAAGGAGCTTCATGCCATGGCCGATGCCGCCGCGCGCCTACGTGCGCCATCTTCCACGCTGCTGACTGTCACTGCCGTCGTCATCGGCCTTGCCGGCCTGGCGCTGGCTGCGGCGGGCGCATGGCTCGTCGTGCTCGGCGGCTCCTGGTACTACCTGGCCGCGGGGCTCGGACTCATCGTTGTCGCGGTGCTGCTGCCGCGCGGAGGCGGCGCGGGCCTGTGGGTCTATGCGCTCGTGGTGGCAGTCACGTTGGCGTGGGCCCTGTGGGAGGTGGGGTTCGACTGGTGGCCGCTGGCAGCGCGCGGCGATGTGTTCTTCGTGATCGGCGTGTTCCTGCTCACGCCGTGGGTCGCGCGCGCACTCGCGCGCCGCAATGCCGTTGGCGTGGCGCCCGCGCGAGGTTTTCTCGGCGTGGTGCTGCTGGCCTTTCTGCTGGCCGCGGTGGTCTCGTGGACGCGAGACCCCACCCGTGTGGAAGGCACCGTACCGGCACCCACGGCACCTGTGGCCGCCGCCTCAACACCCGCCAGCCCACCGCCCCCCAAGCAGGACTGGACAGCCTATGGCGGCAACGGCATGGGCCAGCGCTATTCGGCGCTCGACCAGATCACGCCGGCCAATGTCGGCCAGCTTCAGGAGGCGTGGCACTTTCGCACCGGCGATGTGCGCGGCCAGAGCGGCGACCCCGAGGAGACGACCTTCGAGGTCACGCCACTGAAAATCGGCGAACGGCTTTTTCTTTGCACGCCGCACCAGTCGGTGGTGGCGCTGAACGCGACCACCGGCGAACAGCTGTGGCGCTACACGCCCGAGATCCGCCGCTCGCTGGCATTGCAGCATCTGACCTGCCGCGGCCTCTCGTATGACCCGGGCAGTGCGGTGCGGCCCGCGGCGGCTTCCGCCGCCAACCCGGCACCCGCTGCACCTGCACCCGCCGGCGGCGATTGCGATGCCAAGCTCTTCATGCCCACCGCGGACGGCCGCGTCATCGCGATCAACCCCGAAAGCGGCAAGCCCTGCATGCGCTTCGGCGGCGGCACCGGGCAGATCGATCTCTGGAAGAACATGCCCAACGTGAAGCCCGGCTCGTACTATTCGACTTCTCCGGTGGTCGTGACGCGCTCGCTCATCATCGTCGGCGGCACCGTGCTGGACAACGTCTCGACCCAGGAAACCTCGGGCGTGATCCGCGCCTTCGACATCGACACCGGCGCGCTGGTGTGGAACTGGGACTCGGGCAACCCCGATGAAACCGCGCCCATCGGGCCCGACCGCACGTACACGGCCAACTCGCCCAACAGCTGGTCGATCTCCAGCGTCGACGAGGCGCTGGGCATGGTCTACGTCCCCATGGGCAACCAGCCGCCCGACCAGTGGGGAGGCAAGCGGACCGAAGGGGCCGAGCGCTACTCGTCGTCGGTGGTGGCGCTCGACCTGGCCACCGGCCGCGTGCGCTGGAGCTTCCAGACCGTGCACCACGACCTGTGGGACTACGACGTTCCCTCGCAGCCCAGCCTCATCGACTTGCGCGTCGGTAACGAGACGGTGCCCGCGCTGGTGCAGCCCACCAAGCAGGGTGAGCTGTTCGTGCTCGACCGCCGCGACGGCAAGCCCGTGGTGAACGTGCACGAGAGGCCCGCGCCGCAAGGCCCGGCCGAAGGCGACCACACCTCGCTCACGCAGCCCGTGTCGGACCTGTCTTTCGATCCGCCCGCGCTCACGCCGGCCGACATGTGGGGCGGCACCGTGTTCGACCAGCTCGCGTGCCGCATCGCATTCCACCGCCTGCGCTACGAGGGTCGCTACACACCGCCTTCGACCGAGGGCTCGCTGATCTACCCGGGCAATTTCGGCGTCTTCAACTGGGGCAGCGTCGCGGTCGATCCGCAGCGGGAGATGGCGTTCACCACGCCGGCTTCGCTGGCCTTCGTGTCCAAGCTCATTCCGCGCAAGGACGACACCTCGCTCTACGTGCAAGGCAAGGACCGTCCCAACGACAGCCTGCCCGCGCTCAACGAGAACTTCGGTGCGCCGTTCGCAGTGCAGCTCAGCGCCTTCACCTCGGTGCTGGGCCTGCCGTGCCAGGCACCGCCCTGGGGCTATGTGGCGGGGGCCGACCTGCGCACCGGCAGGGTGGTGTGGAAGCACAAGAACGGCACCGTGCGCGACAGTTCGCCGTTGCCGCTGCCCTTTGCGATGGGCGTGCCCAGCCTCGGCGGGCCGGTCATGACGGCCGGTGGCGTGGCGTTTTTATCGGGCACGCTGGACTACTACTTGCGCGCCTATGACGTCGCCAACGGCAAGGAGCTGTGGCGCAGCCGCCTGCCGGCCGGCGGACAGGCCACGCCCATGACCTACACGGGCAGCGACGGACGCCAATACGTGGTGGTGGCCGCAGGCGGCCATGGTTCGCTCGGCACGCGCACGGGCGACCATGTGATCGCCTACGCATTGCCCAAGCGCTAAGGGCTCAGCCCGCTGCGAGCGGCGCGGCCTTGCCGTCCTCTTCTCGCCAGCCGCGCAAGCGGCGGTACAGCGTGCCGCGCGACACCCCGAGCTGGCGCGCCGCCTGCGACACGTTGCCGCCTTGCGCCGCCAGTGCGTCCTCGATCAGCTTGCGGCTGTGCTCGCGCAGGGTTTCACCGTGCGCCGCTTCCGCTTGCATGGGGTTCGGCATGCCCGGCTCCGCGCAACCTTCTGCCGCAGGCGCCTTCATCGCGGCTGCAGGTTCGATCGGCAACACCGGCGCCGCCTCGCCGGGCATGGCCACCGCGTGCCTGAAGTCTGCGCCGTCCGCTGCCTTCAGCCGCGCCTGCACCCAAACGCCGAGGCCGCTCGCCAGGCGCATCGGCTGCGCGGCTTCGCGCCGGCCCAGCCGCAGCAGGCTCGCCAGGTCGTGGCCCAGCATCGATTCCACGTCGCGCTCGCAGCTGTCTTCGGGCAGGCGGCCGATCAGCCGCGCGCCGGCGCCGTTCAGCCAGGCAATGGTGCCGTCGGGCGCCACGCCGGCCAGCGCTTCCATTGGCGTGCCGAGCAGGTTGGGACTGGCCTGAAAGCGCAGGATCAGGTGGTCGCGCGACTGCGCCTGCAGCAGGCGGTTCTCGATGATGGTCGCGTACAGCGCCACCATCGACGCCGCGTCGAAACCGAAGCGCCGCGCTTCCATCGTGATGTCGAGCACGCCGGCGAGTTGGCCGGTCACGCCGCGAATGGGCGCCGCGGCGCATTGCATCTGCGACAGCACGTCGAAGTAATGCTCCGCCCCGTCGACCGTGCAGGCCTGCCCGGTGGTTGCCACGATGCCCGGCGCGGTGGTGCCCACGATGCGCTCGGAAATGTTCACGCCCACGCGCGCCGTCTTGCGCAGCACCGGCTGGTATGCGGCGGCCGGCTGCTGCGTGACATGCACCACCACGCCTTCGCCGTCGGTCAGGATCACGCGGCAATCGGTGCCCGCGAGCGCGCTTTCCATGCTCGCGAGTTCCTGCCGCGCCACCTCGAGCAGTTCGCGGTTGCGCGCCAGCGTGGCGTGCAGCCGGCTGGGCGTGACCGCGTCGAACGGAACGATGCGCTGCCTGTCGCTGTGGGTGCGGGTGCAGCGCAGCCACGACTGGATCACCGCTTCGCCGACCAGCCCCGAGGGCCGCACGCCTTCTTCGAAGAACTGCTGCCGCGCGAGCGCCACGCGCTGCGCCGGCGTCGTTGAAAAGAGTTGGCGCGGCGCATTGGCCTTGCCCAGCCTTTCGAAAGCCATGCTGTTCGCTGCTCCTCGAAGTGGGGAAATCGAAGGGGACGAAGGGGAATTGCTGACCCCTGCGAATGTGTTCCGCAATGGAACAGCGCCGGACTGGGGAAATCCCGAAGGTGAACGCGAGGACGGCAAAAACGATCCTTGCGGCACAAAGGAGACTCACGATGAAAAAGATCCACTCCGGCCTGCTTGTGCTCGCCGGTGCATTGCTGAGCCTGTGCGCGCCGACGGCCACGGCCCAGGGTTCCGCCAGCGCGCAAGACCGTGCGGGCGCCACCGTGAAGAAGGTGAACGGCGATTTCATTCGCGCCAACGCGGCCCGGAAGAAGACACCCGACTGGCCAAGCTACGGCCTCGACTACGCCGAGACGCGCTTCAGCAAGCTCGACCAGGTGAACGCCGGCAACGTGAAGCAGCTGGGCCTGGTGTGGTCGTACAACCTGGAGTCCACGCGCGGCGTGGAGGCCACGCCGCTGGTGGTGGACGGCATCATGTACGTCACGGCCTCGTGGAGCGTGGTGCATGCCGTCGACACGCGCACCGGGCAGAAACTCTGGACCTTCGATCCTCAGGTCGACAAGTCCAAGGGCTTCAGGGGCTGCTGCGACGTGGTGAACCGCGGCGTGGCGCTGTACGAGGGCAAGGTCTACGTGGGCGCGTACGACGGGCGCCTCATCGCGCTCGATGCGGCCACGGGCCAGAAGGTCTGGGAGAAAAACACCATCGAGGGACAGAAGGGCTCCTACACCATCACCGGCGCGCCGCGCGTCTTCAAGGGCAAGGTCATCATCGGCAACGGCGGCGCCGAGTACGGCGTGCGCGGCTACGTCACGGCCTACGATGCCGCCACCGGCGAGCAGAAGTGGCGCTGGTTCACCGTGCCGGGCGACCCCTCCAAGCCCTTCGAGGACGAATCGATGGCGCGCGCGGCCAAGACCTGGGACCCCAGCGGCAAGTACTGGGAGGCCGGCGGCGGCGGCACCGCGTGGGACACCTTCGCCTTCGATCCCGAGCTCAACCTGATGTACGTGGGCACCGGCAACGGCTCGCCGTGGGCGCGCAGCAAGCGCAGCCCCGGCGGCGGAGACAACCTCTACCTCGGCTCGGTGGTGGCCCTCAACCCGGACACCGGCAAGTACGTGTGGCACTACCAGGAAACGCCCGGCGACAACTGGGACTACACCTCGACCCAGCCCATGATCCTGGCCAACATCCAGATCGGCGGCAAGCCGCGCAAGGTAGTCCTGCATGCGCCGAAGAACGGCTTCTTCTTTGTCATCGACCGTACCAACGGCAAGTTCATTTCGGCCAGGAATTTTGTCGAGGTGAACTGGGCCACGGGCTACGACACCAACGGCCGCCCGATCGAGATTGCCGCCGCGCGCCAGAACGAAAAGCCCGGCGACAGCATTCCGGGGCCCTTCGGCGCGCACAACTGGCACCCGATGTCGTTCAACCCGCAGACCGGCCTGGCCTATGTGCCCGCGCAGCACGTGCCGCTCAACCTGATGGACGACAAGGACTGGAAGTTCGACCAGAACGTGCCTGGCCGCCCGCACGGTGCCATGGGCTGGAACACCGCCATGTTCGCCAATGCCGAGCCGCCCAAGAGCAAGCCCTTCGGCCGGCTCGTGGCGTGGGACCCGGTGGCGCAGAAGGAAGCCTGGGGCGTCGACTACGCCTCGCCTTGGAACGGCGGCACGCTCACCACCGCGGGCAACCTGGTGTTCCAGGGCACGGCGGACGGGCGCCTTCTGGCCTACAACGCCAAGACCGGCGAGAAGCTGTGGGAAACCCCCACCGGCACCGGCGTGGTCGCGGCACCCTCGACCTACATGGTGGACGGCAAGCAGTACGTGTCGGTTGCGGTGGGCTGGGGCGGCGTCTACGGGCTTGCGCAGCGCGCCACCGAAAGGCAGGGTCCCGGCACCGTGTACACCTTTGCCGTCGGCGGCACCGCCAAGATGCCGGACTTCGTGCAGTACCGCATGAGCAAGCTGGTCGAAGGCGTGAAGTACGACCCCGCCAAGGTGCAGGCCGGCACCATGCTCTACGTGAGCAACTGCGTGTTCTGCCACGGCGTGCCGGGCGTCGACCGCGGCGGCAACATCCCCAACCTTGGCTACATGGACGCGGCTTACATCGAGAACCTCGACAAGTTCATTCTCAAGGGCCCGGCCATGGCGCGCGGCATGCCGGACTTCACGGGCAAGCTCTCGGGTGACGACATCGAGAGCATCAAGGCCTTCATCCAGGGCACGGCAGACGCGATCCGGCCCAAGTAAAGCAAGGAGCGGCAGCATGAAAAAAGCCGCCGGACCTGAGGCCCGGCGGCTTTTTTACTGAACCGAAGATCCGAAGCGATCAGTCGGCGTACACGCCGGCGGCCTTGATGATCGGGCCCCACTTGGCGATTTCAGCCGAGACGAACTTCTTGTGCTCGGCCGGCTCCACGCGCTTGTCGGTGGTGATCACCGCGCCGAGGCCTTCCTGGCGCTTGATGAAGCCCGGGTCCTTCATGGCGGCCTTGATGGCTTCGTTGAGCTTCTTCAGCACCGGCGCCGGCGTGCCCTTGGGGGCGTACACGCCGTGCCAGATGGTCACTTCGAAGTCCTTCAGGCCCGATTCGGAGAGCGTGGGCAGGTCTTTCAGCACCGCCGGTGTGGTCAGGCGCTTGGATGTGGTCACGGCGTAGGCCTTGACCTTCTTGGCTTCGATCTGCGACGTGGTGTTGGTGGTCTGGTCGCACAACAGGTCGATCTGGCCGCCCAGCAGGTCGGCAATGGCCGGTGCCGTGCCCTTGTAGGGAACCGGCGTCATTTCGGTCTTGAGCGCGCTCTGGAACAGCAGGCCGCACAGGTGCGAGGCCGCGCCCAAGCCGGCGTTGCCGAGGTTGATCT
Source organism: Variovorax paradoxus (assembly GCF_009755665.1). NCBI lineage: Bacteria > Pseudomonadati > Pseudomonadota > Betaproteobacteria > Burkholderiales > Comamonadaceae > Variovorax > Variovorax paradoxus. The sequence goes on along the minus strand of NZ_CP046622.1, from coordinate 5,281,403 downwards.
TGCCCTTGTTGGCCTCGATCCAGCCCGTCAGTTCCTTGTAGTTGTTGGCCGGCAGGCCGGGCTTGCCGATGAGCGTCATCGGCACTTCATTGACCATGCCCAGGTATTCGAAGTCGTTCTCGACGTTGAACGGCAGCTTGCGGTACAGCGCCGGCATCGTCGACATGGCAATGTGGTTCAACAGCAGCGTGTGGCCGTCCGGTGCGGCGCGGGCCACCTTGGCGGTGCCGATGGAGCTGCCGGCGCCGGCGGTGTTGTCCACCACGATGGTCGCGCCGAGGGTCTTCTGCAGGGATTCGGCCAGGTCGCGGGCCACCCGGTCGGTCGGGCCGCCGGCCGTGAACGGCACCACGATGGTGACGGTCTTGCCTGCGGGGAAATCCTGGGCGTGGACGCCGAGGGCGGCAGCGGCAAGCGCCGTGAGTGCAAGCAGTTTCTTCATGGTGTCTCCGGAGACGGTGAAATTGAAAATGGCCGCGATCATAAGGGCTGACCGCGACCTGACATCTAGCGAATAGCCCTTAGGGTGGGCCCGAAATACGCCCTTTCCTGGGGCATGATGCGCGCTCGCTTATCGCGCCTGAGGGGGCGCGAAAAAATAACCACAACACTGCAGGCCACAGGGCCGCATCGAGGAGGAATTTCAATGGACCCATGGGTTTATCCGCGCGAGCGCTGGCTCGGCAACATCACGCTCGGGCTCGGCCTTCTGGTCTGGGCGGCGCTGGTGCTCGGCACGTTCGGCATTGCGCTCATTTATGTGCTGCTCGGTTTCATCGGCTACGTGTTCGCGCAATCTGCCGTCATCGCCTGGATCAAGGGCACGGCCGTCAAGCTTTCGCCCACGCAGCTGCCTGAACTGCATGCACGCTTCCAGGCGTGCTGCGGCTATCTCGGCATCCAGGAGCCGCCCGAGGCCTACCTGCTGCACGGCAACGGCATCTTCAATGCCTTTGCCACGCGCTTCTTCGGCCGCAACTTCGTCGTGCTGCTGTCCGACGTGGTCGACGCCATGGAAGCGCAGCCCGACGGCATCAACTTCTACATCGGCCACGAGCTCGGCCATATCCGCCGCGGCCACCTCACGGGCCACATCTGGCGTGCACCGGTGCTCTGGATTCCGTTGCTCGGCGCCGCCTACTCGCGCGCGCAGGAATACACCTGCGACCTGCACGGCGCCGCTTGCTGCGAGCAGGCCGACTCCGCGCCCCGCGCGCTCGTGGCGCTGGCGGCCGGCGCGCAGCAATGGCGCAATGTCGACCTGCAGCGCTATGCCAACCAATCGGCCGGCAACAGCGGTTTCTGGGCGTCGTTCCATGAACTGATCGCCGGCTATCCGTGGCTCACCAAGCGCGTGGCGCGCACCATCGACCCGGCCGCGAAGTTGCCGAGCCGCAATCCGCTGGCCTATGTGCTCGCGATCTTCGTGCCCTACACCGGCCGCGCCGGCGGCGGCGCGCTGGGCCTGCTGGTGGTGGTTGCCATCATCGGCGTGCTGGCTGCGGTGGCCCTGCCGGCCTACAAGGACTACGAGTCGCGCGCCGCGGTTTCGCAGGCCTGGTCCGAAGCCGCGCCGGTGCGCGAAGCACTTGGCAACTACTACAAGGAGAAGCAGGAGATTCCCGAGTCGCTTGCAACCGCCGGCGCGCCCGAGGCCTTGCCCGGCGGCTCGGTGCTGACGCTCGACACCGACACCATGGTGGTCGACGTGGAGCTCCCCAAGGCAAAGGGCACGCTGCGCATGGAACCCTCGGCCACCGAAGACGGCATTGCCTGGAACTGCGTGGCCGGCGACGACCTGTCGCAAAAAGCCTTGCCGGTTTCTTGCCGCAAGTGACTGCCAACTGACGGCAGCCGAAGCGTAAGCGAAGTTTTCCGCCTGTCGAACTGTCCGACAGGCGGACCCGGCCAGTGCCGATGCCCGCCGCGGGTGCGGGCTTTAGGGTGAACTCTTGTCTAAGGAGTTTTCACCCATGCCCGTTATTTCTTCTTCACTCGACGGAATGAAGGTGGCCATTCTCGTGTCCGACGGCTTCGAGCAAGCCGAGATGACCGAGCCGCGCAAGGCGCTCGACGGCGCCGGCGCGCAGACGCAGATCGTTTCGCCGCTCGACGGCAGCGTGCGCGGCTGGAAACACCTCGACCCGGCCGACACTTTCGAAGTCGACGTGCCGCTGAAGAATGCCAACGCAGATGAATTCGATGCGCTGCTCTTGCCCGGCGGTGTCGTCAACCCCGATGCGCTGCGCATCAACCAGCAGGCCGTCGCTTTCGTGCGCGCATTCGTCGAAGCGGGCAAGCCCATTGCCGCCATCTGCCATGGCCCGTGGACGCTCATCGACGCGGACGGCGTCAAGGGCCGCAAGATGACGTCGTGGCCGTCGCTGCGCGCCGACTTGCAGAACGCCGGCGCGAACTGGCTCGACAAGGAAGTGGTGGTCGACCAGAACCTGGTGACGAGCCGCAAACCCGATGACCTGCCCGCGTTCAACCGCGAGATGACGAAGGTGTTCGAACTCGCCTACGAAGACGCCATTCATTGATGCAAGCTGAAACGGCGCCGATGTTCAGCGCGTGAACTCCGGCCCCGTGTAGCGCGCACGCGGCCTTATCAACTGCCCTGTGGCCTGCTGTTCGAGCACGTGGGCCGTCCAGCCGACAGTGCGCGCGAGCGCGAACAGCGTCAACGGCGCATCGGGCGGCAGTTTGTACACGGCGGCCATCGCGACCAGTGCGAAGTCGATGTTCACCGCTTCGCCCAGCAGCCTTTCGCCGGTGGCACGCAACTCCGCGAACACGGGCGGAAGCTCGATGCCCGCGAGCAGCGCCGCACAGCGCGCATCGCCTTGCGGATACAGCGGATGCCCGAAAGCCGCGAGCGGCCGGTCGTGCGCGAGCCACTCGCGCACCGCGGCCTCGCTGCCCGATGCGGCGGCACTACGCACCAGCGCCTGAACCGCTGCCGCGGCGCCGCCATGCAACGGACCAGTCAGTGTCGAAAGACCGGTGAGCAGGCACGCCGCCATCGAAGCGCCGGTCGATGCGGTCACACGCGCCGCGAAGGTGGATGCGTTGAGTTCGTGATCGGCCATCAGCACCAGCGCGCGGCGCAATGCATCGGCCGCTTTGGGGCGGCGCCAGGCCGCGGCAAGCCGCGCATGCAAGGGCAGCGCGGCGGGAGAGGCCGCGCCCAGCAGTGCGTCGGCGAGCGTGCCGATCGCTTCCGCTGCCTCGGCCTGCAGCACCGCGCGCGAACGGCCGCGCGAGGGCGGATCGACCGCTGCGCGTGCCGCGAGTGCGAGCAGTCCGGCCTGCAGGGGTGTCGCTTGTCTTGTGCCGTCCACCGGCGACGGCTCGGTGCAGGCGAAGCGCGTCGGTGCGCTCTCCCACAGCAGGCCCGCCACGTCTTCGAGCATTGCATGTTCCGCCAGCAGGCAGGCGTCCTGCCCGCGGTACCAGAGCCGTCCTCCAGCCACTGTCGACACGCCGGAGGGCAGCACCGGCTCGCCCCATTGGATGGCTTCGCTTGCCACCGCTTCGCTGCTGCGCCGCCCGCGGGTGCGCGCGGCAATGCGCTGCACGTCGTCGCGGTGATAGAGGCTGCGGCGCGGGTCCGCCGCGTCGGGCTTGGCGCGGATGCGGCCGCGGCTCACGCTCGCGTAGAGCGTTTGCGGCCGCACCTGCATCAGTTCGAGCGCCTCGGCGGCGGGCAGCCAGAGCGGTGGTTTGGTCATGTTGATGGAATAAATCAAGATTGACGTCAATATTAGCGCCGACAGAATGAACACCATCTCATCAAGGAGCACAAGGAATGAAAGACGAAGATGGCGGCCTCGAAGGCGTGGTGGCTGCGCACACGGTGTTGTCCGAAGTGGACGGCGCGGCCGGCCGGCTGGTGATCCGCGGCCATGAACTCGATGAAATCGCGCAGCACTGGCGCTACGAAGACGCGGTGGCGCTGCTGTTCCAGGGCTTCTTCGACAAGCTCCCCGACTCGGCCGGCCTGCGTGCAGGGCTGGGCCGTGCACGCTGCGAGGCCTTCGAGCGGCTGCAGCCGAGCGACGATGCCATGCTGCGCAAGCTGCCGCCCGTCGAAGCGGTTCGCGCCCTGCTCGCGCGCTTGCCCGACGGCGACGACCTGGCGACCGCGCTGCGGCTGGTGGCGGCGCCTGCGGTCTACACCGCGGCGGTGATGCGCTGGCGGCTGGGCGCGCAGGCGCTCGCACCCGACGAAACACTGCCGCAAGCCGCCGACATGCTTCGCATGTTGCACGGCCGCGCACCCGCCGAGGCGCAGGTCGCCGCGCTCGACACCTACCTGGTCACCGTCTGCGATCACGGCCTGAACGCGTCGACCTTTGCGGCGCGCGTGGTGGCTTCGACCGGCGCGGGGCTTGCGTCGGCAGTACTGGCCGGCATCAGCGCGCTCAAGGGGCCGCTGCATGGCGGTGCGCCGGGCCCGGTGCTCGATGCGCTGGACGCCATCGGCACCGCGGCCAATGCCCGTGCCTGGCTCGAAGAGGCTGTGGCCGACGGCCAGCGGCTGATGGGCTTCGGCCACCGCATCTACCGCGTGCGCGATCCGCGTGCCGATGCGCTCAAGGGGGCGCTGCAACGTTTGAGTGTCGATGGCGGCGTCAATGCGGCGCGCTTCGAACTGGCAGAGGCTGCCGAGAAGGCGGCCCTCGCGATCCTACGCGAGAAGAAGCCCGATCGCGCGCTGGAGACCAATGTGGAGTTCTACACCGCGCTGCTGCTCGAAGCCCTCGGCTTCGGCCGCGAGAGCTTCACCTGCGTGTTCGCGGCAGGCCGTGTGAGCGGATGGGTCGCGCATGCGCGCGAGCAGGTGAAGAAGGGGCGGCTGATCCGGCCGCAATCGGTGTACGTGGGGCCCGCACCCGAAGAGGCCGAGGCCGCGCTCGCGCACTGAGCCCAAGTACGCGCACATCGCGCGGTCTCCGGATTGCCTCCGCCTTCCGGTACGCTCGCCGTTTTCGAATCGCCCGGCCGTGCACGCCGGGCGACGGGTTCATCAAGGCGAAAGTATTCCTATCGTATGGCGGCATCCTCATCTTTCGAGCGCGCGCAGCGCCTGCCTTGGGACTTCGCATGGATCGTGGTGGCGATCGATGCGGCCCTCTTCATCGTGAACATGACGGTGCAGTTGCTGCCCTCGTCGCCTCACAGCGAGCAGATGCGCAGCGTGTACGCGCAGCCGGGCGTGTGGGTTCCACTGCTGTCCCGCGTTGCCACGGTGTGGCTGCTGGCCGCCACGCTGGCGTGGTGCCATGCGCGCAAGGCGCTCGACGAGCGCGGCGCGGCCCGTATTGCGCAGCTTCGCAGCCCCGGGAGCCGCTTTGCCGCCGTGTTCCTGCCGACGATGGTCGTCAACGCGCTTGCATTGACGCCGCTGTTCTACCAGGCACAGGTGCTCTTCATGCCGGGCGGCTCGCTGCACGAGACGGTCGACATGTATGGCCTGCGCTCGATCATGGCCGTGTCGATGCTGGTCCAGTCGGTCATCCAGATGATGGTTCTCGTTGCGGGCGTGTGGCTTGCCGCCCGTTTCGCGCTGCGCGAGCGCGGCATGGTCATCGAGGATGAAACGCCCGCTGCCGCGGCATCGACGCGCCGCGCGGTGGCGCTCGTGATCGCCGCGATATTCGTCTCGCTGCAGATGTGGATCGGCAACGTCGCGAGCGGCTGGGTCGACACGTCGAGGGACGCCGACCTGCTGCCGCTTCTTCTCGGCTGGTTCGCGGTGCCGCTGCTGGTCTATGGGCTGGCGTTCTGGGGCGCATGGCTAGGCGCCGCACCGGCGCCCGTGCAAGCTCGTCCCTTCAGGGCTGTGGCAGCGGCGGCCACGGCTTTTGCCGTGCTGCAGGCGGTCTGCATTGCCCTCGCGGTCGGCGGGCTGGTGTGGGTTGCCAGCGTGAGCTTTTTGGGCCGCAGCAGCGACGGCAACCTGTTGATGCTCGCCATTGCAATGGCGGCGGTCTACCTTGTGCTGCTGGTGGTGCTGGTGCGCGTCATCACGCGGCGCTTCTACCGCCGCTACTTGTAGCTGCGCGCGTCCTCGATCACCTTGCCGTCGTTCGGCAGCGTGCCGGGCGCCACCAGCTCGATGGTGCCGCGCAGCTTGGTCACTTCGCGCACCGCATCGGCAATGCGCGCATCGAGCCCGGCCGGCGCGCCGGCGCATTCGAGCCTGAAGGTCATCTGGTCGTCGCCCATTTCGCCCGACACCACGAGGCGCGCGCGCACGATCTCCGGAAAGCGCCGCACGATCTCGGCCACCTGCGAAGGATGCACGAACATGCCGCGCACCTTGGTGGTCTGGTCGGCGCGGCCGAGCCAGCCCTTGATGCGCTTGTTGGTGCGGCCCGTGGAGCAGGTGCCCGCAAGCACTGCGGAGAGGTCTCCGGTGCCGAAGCGCACCAGCGGATAGTCGGGGTTGAAGGTGGTCACCACGATCTCGCCCACTTCACCGTCGGGCACGGGGTCTCCGGTGCCGGGGCGCACGATCTCGACCAGCACGCCTTCGTCGATCACCAGGCCTTCGCGCGCGCTGGTCTCATAAGCAATCAGGCCAAGGTCGGCGGTGGCATAGCACTGGGTGCCCTTGACGCCGTGCGCGGCAATCCAGTCGTGCAGGCTGGGCGGAAAGGCTTCGCCGGAGACAAGGGCCTTGGTGAGCGAAGGCAGCTTCAAGCCTTTCTCTTCGGCTTTTTCGAGCAAGATCTTCAGGAAGCTCGGTGTGCCCGCGTAGCCTTCGGGCTTCAGGTCGACCATGGCCTCGAGCTGCTGCTCGGTCTGGCCGGTGCCGCCCGCAAACACGGTGCAGCCCATAGCGCGCGCGCCGCTCTCCATGATGGAGCCGGCCGGTGTCATGTGATAGCTGAAGCTGTTGTGAATGAGCTCGCCGGTGCGAAAGCCGGCCGCATGCAATGCGCGCGCGGTGCGCCAGTAGTCGCGCGCTTCGCCTTCGGGCTCGTAGATGGTGCCGGGGCTTGCGAACACGCGGGGCATGCGGGTGCCGCGGCCGATGGTCGAGAAGCCGCCGAAGGGGTCATCGGCGCGGCGCTGCTTCTGCAGTTCGAGCAGTTCGGTCTTGCGCGTGACGGGCAGCCTGGCGAGTGCTTCGCGTGTGGTGATGTCGGCGGGCCTTACGCCGTCGAGGATCTTTGCGAAGGCGGGCGCGGCGGTCTGGGCCTGTGCAATCTGCTTCGGCAACGCGGCCAGGAGGTCGCGTTCGCGTTCGGCGGGGTCACGGATTTCTAGCTTGTCGTAGTGGTCGGTCATGTCCGTACCCTTCATCTTTCAGTTCTGTTATTCCGTGAGGCTGGTTTGCGGGCGCTGTGCGGGAGCCTTCAGGGCTTGTGCAAAGGCCACCGGGTACTCCCCTCCGCGAATGTCCCCCGCCCTTCGGGCTCCTCCTTTATTTCGCTGCGCGGAGCACCCGATGCCCTGTGCACTTGGGCACGCTGTTGGTGTGCGGCCGATCAACGACCATCGCTCATAACGCGCACGTCGATGGGGGGCCTTGCGCAGCGAAATAAAGGAGGAGGCCGCAGGCCGGGGGACATTCGCGGAGAAAGGTACCCCGTCGGCGGGTGCGCCCCCTGAACAGGAGCACCCCAAACCACGACAGGGCTTCACGCCAGCCACCTCTTGCGCCGCTTGTAGCTCTTCACGTCGCGGAAACTCTTCCGGTCCGCACCGCCGACGCCAAGGTAGAACTCCTTCACGTCCTCGTTCTCGCGCAGGCTCTTGGCCTCGCCGTCCATCACGATGCGGCCGTTCTCCAGGATGTAGCCGTAGTCGGCATAGCGCAGCGCCATGTTGGTGTTCTGCTCGGCCAGCAGAAAGGTCACGCGCTCCTTGGTGTTCAGGTCTTTCACGATCTCGAACACCTCCTCCACGATCTGCGGCGCCAGGCCCATCGAGGGTTCGTCCAGCAGCACCATCGTCGGGTTGGCCATCAGCGCGCGGCCGATGGCGCACATCTGCTGCTCGCCGCCTGAGGTATACGCCGCCTGCGATGTGCGCCGCGTCTTCAGGCGCGGGAAGTACGCATACACCTTCTCCAGCGTCTGTTGCACCGCCGCCTTGCCGTCGGTGCGCGTGTAGGCCCCCGTCATCAGGTTTTCCTCGATCGTCAGGTGAGCGAAGCAGTGGCGGCCTTCCATCACCTGGATGAGCCCGCGCTTCACCAGTTCGGAGGGCGAGAGCGCCTCGATTCGCTCGCCGCGCAATTCGATGGTGCCCTTGGTCACCGCGCCGCGTTCGCCCGCGAGCAGGTTGCTCACGGCGCGCAGCGTGGTCGTCTTGCCCGCGCCGTTGCCGCCGAGCAGCGCCACGATTCCGCCCTCGGGCACTGTGAGCGAAACGCCCTTCAGCACCAGGATCACGTGGTTGTAGATGACCTCGATGCCGTTGACGTCGAGAAGGATTTTGGATTCGCTCATGGTGTGGTCCGAAGCATTCGAAAGAACAACGACAGGCGGCTGTTCTTTCGAATGGCGGCTCTTGCGAGCCGCCACGGTTCATCAACCAGTGATCAGGAACTGCAGTCGGCCGCGTCGCGGCGGGTGAGCTTCTTCTCGCCCGCGTACTTTTCGGCCGCAACCTTCACCATCGGCTTGATGATCTGCTCGTCGGCCTGGTACCAGTCGGACATGCCGCCCCACTTGGCGCCGTCCCAGGTGTGCACGCGCGCCCAGGTCGATCCCATGTGGTCCTGGCACGATGTGCTCACCGGACGCAGCACGCCGGAGAAGCCCAGCGCGTCGAGCTTCTTCTGGTCGAGCGCCAGGTTCTCCATGCCCCAGCGCACTTGCTCGCCCGTCATGACCTTGCCCTTGCCGAAGCGCTCCTGCGCGCGCTTCACGGCTTCGACACCGAGCATCTGGATGATCACGCCGCGCGTGTAGAGCACCGAGCCCACTTCTTCCTTCGGCCCCGTGCCCTGGCCCTTGTCGTGCACCTGCTTGAGGATTTCCTGGATCACCTTGGGCTCGGTGCCCGAGGTGTTGAGCGCCAGCGCGTTGTAGCCCTTGGCATTGGCGCCCACGTCCTTCACGTCAGGTTCGGCGCCGGCCCACCACACGCCGTACATCTTCTCGCGCGGGTAGCCCGTGGCCACCGCTTCCTTCAGCGCGGTGGAGTTCATCACGCCCCAGCCCCACAGCAGCACGTAGTCGGGCCGCGACTGGCGCACCTGCAGCCAGGCGGACTTCTGTTCCACGCCGGGCGCGGTGACCGGAATGAGCGACAGCTCGAAGCCGTTCTGCTTGGCGCGCTCCTGCAGCAGCGGAATCGGCTCCTTGCCGAAAGGCGAGTCGTGATAGACAAGGGCGATCTTCTTGCCCTTGAGCTTGTCCATGCCGCCTTCCTTCTTGCCGATGTGCTGCACCAGGATGTCGGCCGCGGTCCAGTAGCTGCCCATCAGCGGGAAGTTCCACTTGAACACGCTGCCGTCCTGCGATGCCGAGAGGCCGTAGCCCAGCGTGATGAGCGGGATCTTGTCGGTAGGCACCTTGTCGGTCAGCGCAAAGGTGATGCCGGTGGCCTGTGGGTCGAACAGCGTCACGCCGGGGCGGCCCTTCAGGCGCTCGTAGCACTCCACGCCCTTGTCGGTGGCGTAGCCGGTTTCGCACTCTTCGTATGCGATCTTCACGCCGTTGATGCCGCCGGTGGCATTGACGTACTTGATGTAGTCCTGCTTGCCGTTGGCCCATGGCGTGCCGTTGGGCGCATAGGGCCCGGTGCGGTACACCAGCAGCGGGAAGAACTGTTCCTTGGCCTGGGCTTGCGCGAGCGATGGCGCAAGCAGCGTGCCGACGGTGCCGGCCACCAGGGCGGCGGTCAGAGCGAGCGATTTCAGTTTCATGCCTGTCTCCTTATGTGGGCACCTCTGTGCCGGTTTCTACGAACGAAAATCAAGAATCAGTGAGGGAAGGGCCAGAGCCGCAATTTCTCCTTGCCCGTGGACCACAGCCGCGCAAGGCCGTGCGGTTCGACGATGAGGAAGAACACGATCAGCGCGCCGAAGATCATGGTCTCCAGGTGCGAGGCCAGCGCGGTCGAGATCGAGAAGCCCAGCCACCCGGGCAGCTGGTTCAGAAAGAGCGGCAGCAGCACGATGAACGCGGCGCCGAAGAAGCTGCCCATGATCGAGCCGAGCCCGCCGATGATCACCATGAACAGCAGCTGGAACGAACGGTCGATGCTGAACGCCGCGGGCTCCCAGGCGCCCAGGTGAATGAAGCCCCACAGCGCGCCGGCCACCCCGACGATGAAGCTGCTCACCGCAAAGGCCGTGAGCTTGGCGTACACGGGGCGAATGCCGATCACTGCGGCGGCCACGTCCATGTCGCGCATCGCCATCCATTCGCGGCCGATGGCGCTGCGCACCAGGTTCTTGGCGAGCAATGCGAACACCACCACGAAGACCAGGCAGAACAGGTACTTCTGCACCGGCGATTCGATCGGCACGCCGAACACGTTGAGCCCCGCCACGCTCACCGAACCCGAAGACGAGTTGTTGGTGAACCACTGGATGCGAAGAAACGCCCAGTCGGTAAAGAACTGCGCCGCCAGCGTGGCCACCGCGAGGTACAGCCCCTTGATGCGCAGGCTGGGAATACCGAACAGCACGCCGATGATCGTGGCGCACAGGCCGCCGAGCAGCAGCGATGCAATCAGCGGCATGCCGTCGATGCGCACCTGGAAGTTGTAGGCCGCATACGCGCCCACCGCCATGAAGGCACCGGTGCCCAGCGAAATCTGCCCGCAGTAGCCAACCAGGATGTTGAGGCCCAGCGCCGCAAGCGAAAGAATAAGAAAGGGCGTGAGGATGGCGCGCATCCAGTAGTCGGACACGCCCAGCGGCACCACGATGAAGGCCACGAGCAGCAGCACCAAAATGGCGAGGCGGTCCTGCGCGATCGGAAAGATCTGCTGGTCAGCCCGGTAGCTCGACTTGAACTGGCCGTTTTCTCTGTAGAACATGTCAGACCCGATCGATGATCTTTTCGCCGAACAGCCCTTGAGGCCGCACGAGCAGGAAGACCAGTGCAAGAACATAAGCGAACCAGATCTCGATGCCGCCACCGAGCATGGGGCCGAGATAAATTTCAGAAAGCTTCTCGCCCACGCCGATCAGCAGGCCGCCGATGATGGCGCCCGGAATCGACGTGAGGCCGCCCAGGATCACCACCGGCAGCGCCTTCAGCGCCACCAGCGAAAGCGAGAACTGCACGCCCAGCTTGGAGCCCCAGATGATCCCGGCCACCAGCGCCGAGAAGCCGGCCACCGACCACACGATCACCCAGATGCGCTTGAGCGGAATGCCGATGGATTGCGCAGCCTGGTGGTCGTCGGCCACCGCGCGCAGTGCACGGCCCGTGGCGGTCTTCTGGAAGAAGATGGCCAGCACCACCACGAGGCCCGCGGCCACCAGCGCGGCGATCAGGTCTTCCTGGCTCAGCAGCAGCCCGCCCTGGAAGGTGTCCTGCAGCACCATCAGCGGTTCCTTGGGCATGCCCACGTCGATCTTGTAGATGTCGTTGCCGAAGATCGTCTGGCCCACGCCGTCCAGAAAGTAGGCAATGCCAAGCGTGGCCATCAGGAGCGTGATGCCTTCCTGGTTCACCAGCTTGCTGAGCGCGAGCCGCTCGATCAGCCAGGCCACGATCACCATCACTCCCATGGCCGCCACAAAAGCCAGGATGTTCGCGAGGATCTGGCTTTCGAAGCCGAACCACTGCGGAAACCACTCGGCAAAGCGCGCCATGGCCAGCGCCGCGAACAGCACCATTGCGCCCTGCGCAAAGTTGAACACGCCCGATGCCTTGTAGATCAGAACGAAGCCGATGGCGATCAGCGAATAGAGCATGCCGACCATGAGGCCGCCAAACAATGTCTCTAGAAAAAAGCCCATGTCAGTGCTCCACACCCAGATACGCCCGGATGACGTCTTCGTTGTTGCGCACCTCGTGGGGCGTGCCGTCGCCGATCTTCTTGCCGTAGTCGAGCACCACCACGCGGTCGGAGATGTCCATCACCACGCCCATGTCGTGCTCGATGAGGACGATGGTTGCGCCGAACTCGTCGTTCACGTCGAGGATGAAGCGGCTCATGTCCTGCTTTTCTTCCACGTTCATGCCGGCCATCGGCTCGTCGAGCAACAGCACCTGCGGTTCCATGGCCAGCGCGCGGCCCAAGTCGACGCGCTTTTGCAAGCCGTAGGGCAGGCGGCCCACCGGCGTCTTGCGGTGTGCCTGAATCTCGAGAAAGTCGATGATGTGCTCGACGAATTCGCGCTGCTTCAGCTCTTCGCGCTCTGCCGGGCCCCAGCGCAGCGCCTGTGCGAACAGCCCGCTCTTCATCTTGAGGTTGCGGCCCGTCATGATGTTGTCGAGCACGCTCATGCCCTTGAAGAGCGCAAGGTTCTGGAAGGTGCGCGCCACCCCCATCTCGGCCACCTGGCGCGAGTTCATGTGCTTGAAGGTCTGGCCGCGAAAGGTGATGGAGCCCTGCTGCGGCCAGTACACGCCGTTGATGCAGTTCAGCATCGAGCTCTTGCCCGCGCCGTTGGGGCCGATGATGGCCCGCACCTCGTGCTCGCGCACGTTGAAGCTGATGTCGGTGAGCGCCTTCACGCCGCCGAAGCTGAGCGAGATGTTCTGCACGTTGAGGATGACGTCGCCGATTTTTCTATTGCTGCTCATGCCGCCGCCTTCACGATGGGGAAGGTCTTGGCCTCGACGATCTTCAGCGTGGCGCTGACAACCCCCGTGCGTCCGTCCTCGAACTTGACCTGGGTCTCGATGAACTGCTCGGTCTTGCGGCCATAGAGCGCATCGACAAGCACCGCGTACTTCTCGGCGATGAAGCCGCGGCGCACCTTGCGCGTGCGGGTGAGCTCGTCGTCGTCGGGATCGAGCTCCTTGTGCAGCACCAGGAAGCGCGCAATCTGCGTCTCGCCCATGCCGTCTTCGCTCGCAAGGTCGGCGTTGACCTTGGCGATGCATTCGCCCACCAGCGTCAGAACCTCGGGCTTGCCGGCCAGATCGACATAGCCGCCGTAGGCCAGCCCGCGCCGCTCGGCCCAGTTGCCCACGGCCTCGAAGTCGATGTTGATGGCCGCGCAGACCTCGCTGCGTCCGTTGCCAAAGCACACTGCTTCCTTGATCTGCGGAAAGAACTTGAGCTTGTTCTCGATGTAGTTGGGCGCAAAGATCGCACCGCTCACGAGCCGGCCCACGTCCTTCGCGCGATCGATGATGCGCAGGTGCCCTTCGCTGTCGAGCACGCCCGCATCGCCGGTGTGGAAGTAGCCGTTCGCGTCGAGCACTTCGGCGGTGGCGTCGGGGCGCTTGTAGTATTCCTTCAGCACCGACACGCCGCGCACCAGCACTTCGCCATCGTCGGCAATCTTCAGCTCGATGCCCGGCGCGGCGGTGCCCACCGTTTGCAGCTTGACCTTGCCGTCCTGCTGCAGGCACACATACGCGCAGGTTTCGGTCTGGCCGTAGAACTGCTTCAGGTTGACGCCAATGGAGCGGTAGAAACGAAACAGGTCGGGCCCGATGGCCGCGCCTGCGGTGTACGCCACGCGGATGCGGCTCATGCCCAGCACGTTGCGCAGCGGCCCGTAGACCAGCAGGTTGCCCAGGCTGTACATCAGCCGGTCGCCCGTGCCGACCGGCACGCCGTTGAGGATGTCCGCGCCCACGCGCTGCGCAAGCGCCATGAACTTTGCATAGAGCCAGCGCTTGGGCGCCGCCGCGTCTTCCATGCGGATCGACACGGCCGTGAGCAGCCCTTCGAAGGTGCGCGGCGGGCCGAAGTAGTAGCTCGGCCCGATCTCGCGCATGTCGTTCATCACCGTCTCGCTCGACTCAGGGCAATTGAGCGTGAAACCCCCCACCAGCCACTGCGCCACCGAGAACAGGTGGTCGCCCACCCACGCCATGGGCAGGTAGCTCATGATGTTGTCGCCGGGGCCGAGCTTGTCGGTTTCCACGCCGCCGCGGCCCGCCGCAATGAAGCTCGCATGCGTCTGGCACACGCCCTTGGGCCGGCCGGTGGTGCCGGAGGTGTAGAGGATCACGCCGACGTCGCTTGCCTCGCCGCTGGCCACCGCGCGGTCGTAGTAGCCGGGGTTCGCCGCGTCGAAGGTGCGGCCCAGCTCGCGCAGCTGGTCGTAGCTCATGAGCCCGGGCTGGTCGTAGTGGCGCAGGCCCTTGGGGTCGTCGTAGATGATATGGCGGATGCCGTGCTGCTGGTCCTTTTGCAGCTCGCGGCACTCGAGCAGCTTGTCGACCTGCTCCTGGTCTTCGACGATCACGAAGTCGATGGCTGCGTCCTGCAGCATGAAGACCATCTCGCTCGCCACGGCGTCCTGGTAGAGCGGCACCGGCACGCCGCGCAGGCTCTGCGCCGCGAGCACCGCCATGTACAGGTGCGGGCGGTTGGCGCCCACGATGGACAGGTTGTCGAAGGGCTTGAAGCCCAGGCTCGCGAGGCCGCAGGCCATCTCGCGCACCTCTTGGGCCACGGCGCTCCAGCTCCAGGTTTGCCAGATGCCCAGGTCCTTCTCGCGAACGGCGGGCGCATCGGGCTGGGCCTGGGCGTGGGCGAGCAGCAGGCGGGGAAAGGTGGGTTCGGTGGTTTGCACAGTGGGCGGATCGTAGGCCTCACTTTGACGCTGGGTTGTCGTTCCAACGACAATCCTAGGGACACTACTCCCCGGAGTTTCCCGATGCTTCACGGCCATTCAAATCACAGCCTGCACGGCGCTTCGATCAAGGACCGCGCGCGTTCTCCCAATGCCGAAGAGCTCGACGGCATTCCGTGGCTGCCCGCGCTCACGCCCACCGAGCGGCGCCGTGCCGAGGCCGCGCTGGTGGTGGGCGAGGCAGAGGTCGGCGACCTGGTGTGCCGCGTCGGACGCTCGCCCACCTATTGGTTCGGCGTGGTCGAAGGCCTGCTCAAGATGAGCAACGACAACGCCGATGGCGGCTCCGTCACCTATGCCGGCATACCGCCGGGCGGCTGGTTCGGCGAAGGCACGGCAATGAAGCGCGAGCCCTACCGCTACAACATCCAGGCTCTGCGGCGCAGCGTGGTGGCGGGCCTGCCGATCGACAGCTTTCACTGGCTGCTGGACCACTCCATCGGCTTCAACCGCTTTGTGATGAACCAGCTCAACGAGCGGCTCGGCCAGTTCATCGCGGCGCTGGAGATCGACCGCCTCAACAACCCCGACGCGCGCGTGGCGCGCAACCTGGTGTCGCTGTTCAACCCGGTGCTGTACCCCGGCGTGGGCGAAGTCTTGCGAATCACGCAGCAAGAGCTCGCCTACCTGGTCGGCCTTTCGCGCCAGCGCGTGAACGAGGCGCTCAACGGCCTTTCGGCGCAGGGGTTGATCCGGGTGGAGTACGGTGGGCTGCGCGTGCTCGACCTGCCGGGCCTGCGGGCCACCGCAATATCGAACAAGAAGAACACCTCACCGGAAACGGAAACCTCATGACCCTCGAAGACCAGCTCCAGATCGTTTCCGCGAATGCGGAGGCGGCCGTTGTTCCGCCGCCCGAGACGCGGAAACCAGACAGCGGCGAGGCCGGCCCCACGCTCGAAGAAGCCATGGCGCGTAACGAGGCGCTCACCGAGAAGCTCGATGCCCTCGACGCGGTGCTCGCCAAGCCGCTTGCCGAAATTCTTGCCGAGCGCGAGAAGGCCGACGAAGCGGCCCTGGCCTGGGACCGCTTCGGTGCGATGTGGATGCTCTCGCAGCGCGCCATGCGGCGCGTGGCGCTCGACCTTGCAGCGCAACTCGGAGTGAGCGAGGAAGAGGTGGTGGCGCGCGCCATGACCCACGCCAACGCGGTGCTCAACGGTGCGGACGAGGTCGACCTGGGCGGCACCATCGCACCCGCACAGCTGCAGCACATTGCGCGGCACCGCAACTTCCTGCGCAAGCAGTTCCGCACCGGTTGAGCCGCCGGGCCTTTGCTTGCATACCGCTTAACCTTCCGCCTTCGTTCAAGAAAGTTCTTTTGATGACCACCTCCCAACTCACCCTGATCACCGGCGCATCGCGCGGCCTGGGCCGTGCCATGGCCGCGCAGCTGCTGCAGGCCGGCCACATGGTGCTCGGCATCTCGCGCAGGCAAGACCCGCAGCTCGCCGATCTGGCTGCCAAGGCCGGCGTTGAACTCATTCAGTGGGAGCAAGACCTCTCGGAGCCTGTCGCCGCGGCGGCGCGCGTCTCCGCATGGCTCAAGACGCTCGACGGCCAGCGCTTCGACGGCGTGACCCTGATCAACAACGCGGGCACCGTCGGCAACCCGGCACCGCTCGCGAGTGCAGTGCCGGCCGAATTGGCGCAGGCCCTGCGCATCGGCCTCGAAGCGCCGATGCTGCTGACCGCCGCCTTCCTGGGCGCCACCCGCGAATGGCGCGGCGCGCGCAAGGTACTGAACATCTCGTCGGGCCTGGGCCGCAACGCCATGGGCAGCCAGGCGCCTTACTGCGCCGCCAAGGCGGGCATGGACCACTACTCGCGCGCCGTGGCGCTCGAAGAGGCGCACATGCCGAACGGCGCGCGCATCGTGTCGCTGGCGCCGGGCGTGATCGACACCGACATGCAGGTGCAATTGCGCGGCGCATCGGCCGAGAAGTTTCCGGACCGCGGACGCTTCGAAAAGCTGAAGAACGAAGGCATGCTCGACAGCCCCGAGACCGCCGCGGCCAAGGTGCTCAAGTACCTGGCGCGTGCGGATTTCGGCAGCAACCCCGTGGCCGACGTACGCGACCCGGCCTGAACGCCGCGCACAAGCAACCGAGAACCAACATGGCCACCGCAAAGTCGATCGACACCAACGACTACAAGCTCTTTCCTTCGCCGAGGAACGTGCACCGCATCGTCTTCGAGCACCAGGTCTTCGTGCCGTACCCCTACGCGCTGATCGTGATGGACGAGTTCTACTTCAAGGGCCGCTACAGCCTGTTCTCCGCCTGCCGCCTCAGCGACGGAAAGATGGGGCAGGTGGCGACCTTCGAGCTGGCGTCGGACGTGGAGATCTTCAACAAGAAGTTCACGCCCGACTGACCTTCGCCTACTGCAGCAGGAACCTGTCGCGCTGCGCCCGCGCGCATCCGCCCATTACCGCCAGCGACCGCTCGACCGCCGGTGTGCCGAGCACAAAGGGGTTCGTTGCCGGAGCAGGCTGCTGCCGCAGCGCTGCGAGCTTGGCTTGCGAGCCGTCGATGTTCGAGTGGTTCGACAGCAGCACATCGACGCGCTGGGTCTGCACGATGGCGCCCATGCGCTCCGTGGCGCCGATGTAGCTGTCCAGCCGCGGCACGTCCTTGCCGAAGTTGAAGCCCGTGCCGCCCCAGAGCATGGCGCGGTGCTTCTGGCCGTTCGAGGTGACGTCGAACACCGGAGAGATCGTGCCCATGGTGTGGCCGGGCGTGAGGTAGAGCGTGACGCTGGTATCGCCCAGCGTGATGCGGTCGCCGTCCTTCGCGGAAATGCCGCCTGCGTTGCGCTTGGGCGGCGCGCCCCAGATCGGCGTCGCAAACTCGAGGCGGGTCTCGGTCATGGTCCAGTCGGCCTCGCTCATCACCACGCGTGCGCGGTATTTCTCGGCAAGGTAGGGCGCGCCGCCGTAGTGGTCGCCGTGGCCGTGCGTGAGGATCACGTACTTGATCTGCGCCGGGTCGAGGCCGAGCTTGCGCATGCCGCCCTCGATGAGCGCCGCGGCTTCGGCCTGGGTGTTGAGCGCATCGACGAGGATGATGCCGTCCGAGGTCTTGATGGCCCAGGCGCTCACCCAGTCGGCACCCACGAAATACAGGTTGTCGAATGCCTGGCCTGGCGGAGGTGCAGGCCGGGCGATGAATGCGGCCAGGCCCTTGTCCAGCTCGGCCTGGGGCGGCCGGGTGGCGGGAGCGGGTTTGCAGAGCGTCAGCAGCGCCGTCAGGTCGGAGCCGGCGGCGCGCGTCGCAGTGGCGACATGCGCCGCCACGCTGGCCTGCGACGGGGCCATCTGCTGCTGCGGCGTCTGCGCGCAGCCCTGCAACAGGGCGACCACCGCCGCGGCCAGCGCGGTGGTGTTCAGCAGAAAGGCGTTGTTGGAATTCTTGCGCTGTGCCATCGCTGTCTCCATGCCGCCGATGCGGCCTGTTGTGGAGACAACATTCTGCGATGCCCGGCGCTTATTCGATAGTCGCGCCCGAGGCTTGCACGATGCCCTTCCACTTGTCGTAGTCGGTCTTCAGCAGTGTCTCGAATTGTTCGGGCGTCATGGCCTGCGGCTCGGCGCCCTGGGCAATGATGGCGGCCTTCATTTCGGGCGTGGCCAGCAGCTTGTTCACTTCCGTATTCAGCGTCGCGATCACGTCCTTCGGCGTCTTGGCCGGCACGAACAGGCCGTACCAGGTGGACACGTCGAAGCCCTTGTAGCCGAGCTCGGCCACGGTGGGCGTGTCGGGCAGCGAGGTGCTGCGCTTGGCCGAGGTCACGGCCAGCGGGCGAAGTTTGCCCGCCTTGATCTGCGCCAGCGCCGAAGGCACCGACGACACCATCAGGTCGACGTTGCCCGCCAGCACGTCCATCATGGCCGCGTTGGAGCCCTTGTAGGGCACGTGGCGCATCTTGATCTGCGCGGCGCCGTTGAAGATCTCGCCGGCCAGGTGAATGGTGGTGCCGTTGCCGGGCGAGCCGTAGGTGACGGTGTCGGGCGCGGCGCGCGCAGCGGTCACCACGTCGTTCAGCGTCTTGAACTTGGAGTTGGCCTGCGTGACGATCACCACCGGCGTGTAGGCCACGTGGGCCACGGCGGTGAGGTCTTTCACCGGGTTGTAGCTCAGGTTCTTGTAGAGCCAGGGCGCAACGACCATGTTGTCCTTCTGGCCCATCACGATGTCGTAGCCGCCGGGCGCGGCGCGCGCGGCCTCGGCAATGCCGATGGTGCCGCCGGCGCCGCCGCGGTTGTCGGGCACCACGGTCCAGTGGTTGGCCTCGGTGAGCTTCTGTGCCACCAGGCGCGCCAGGATGTCGGTGCCGCCGCCGGGCGGGAAGGGCACGATCATGCGAATGGGCTTGGCGGGGTAGGCCTGAGCCTGCGCGGCAGGGGCGGCGAGCGTGAGGGAAATGGCGGCCAGGGGAAGGGCCAGCGCAAGGGCCAGCGGACGGGTGAGTTTGCGGATCATGGGTTTGTCTCTGTATCGGGGCGAATCAGGGGCAGATTTTCGGGCCTCATCGGGCACTGCACCAAGGGTGCAGTGTGCCGGAACCCGGGCCGGGCGGTTTCTTCGTTCGCGATGGGCCCCGTATCGGGTAGCGGCGGCTTGACATGCGCGCTGCGGGGCAGAAGATGGGTGCCCATCCACACAGGAGACAGCCATGCTCGGAAATATCAATGCTGTGGCCAACCTCGCGGTGAAAGACCTTGCCGTGGCTCGCCGCTTCTACGAAGACACGCTGGGCTTGGCACCGGCCGACACCGACTGCGAGGACATGATCGCCTATCGCAGCGGTAACAGCCGTATCAATGTCTACTGCTCTTCGTTCGCCGGCACCAATCAGGCCACGGCCGTGACCTGGGCGGTGGGTGGCGACATCGAGGGACTCGTGGCGGCGCTCAAGGCAAAGGGCGTTCGCTTCGAGCACTACGAGATGCCGAACACAACGCTCGCGGGCGACATCCACGTGATGGACAAGATGAAGGTCGCCTGGTTCAAGGACCCGGACGGCAACATCCTCAACCTGGTCAACGAGTGAGGATGCCGCCGGCTGGAACTTGGGCTGGCGTCAGCCGAAGTTCCTGGCTGCGAAGTCCCAGTTCACCAGCTTGGCCAGGAAGGTCTCGACGAACTTCGGGCGCAGGTTGCGGTAGTCGATGTAATAGGCGTGTTCCCACACGTCCACCGTCAGCACCGGCGTGTCGCCCGTGGTCAGAGGCGTGCCGGCGGCGCCCATGTTCACGATGTCCACCGAACCGTCGGCCTTCTTCACCAGCCACGTCCAGCCCGAGCCGAAGTTGCCCACGGCCGACTTCACGAACGCTTCCTTGAACGCGTCGTAGCTGCCCCACTTGGCATCGATGGCCTTGGCCAGCGCGCCGCTGGGAGCACCGCCGCCCTGGGGCTTCATGCAGTTCCAGAAGAAGGTGTGGTTCCAGATCTGGGCGGCGTTGTTGTAGATGCCGCCGCTGGACTTCTTGACGATCTCCTCGAGGGTCATCGATTCGAACTCGGTGCCCTTTTGCAGGTTGTTCAGGTTCACCACGTAGGCGTTGTGGTGCTTGCCGTAGTGGTACTCGAGGGTTTCCTTCGAGTACTCGGGTGCCAGCGCGTCGAGGGCGTAGGGCAGGGGTGGGAGGGTGTGTTCCATGGTGGGTCTTTCCTTTCGGGTTTTGAAAACAGTCTGAATCAAGGCGCGTTCCTGGGGCTCACCTGGTAGGCGCAGCGCCGCGCGCCCGCAAGCACATGCTCGACGCGGCTCACGCTCGCGTCGGTTCCGAGCACTTCTTCGAAGAGCTGCAGTTCGCTGCGGCAAAAGCCCGTGCAGGCCCGCGCCGCGGTGCAGATGGGACAGTGGTTCTCGATGAAGAGAAAGCCCTCGCCCTCGGGCCGGAACTCGGCCATGTAGCCTTCGCGGCTGCGGATTTCGGCGAGCCGTTCGAGCTTCGTCTTCAGGCTGCGCGCGCCCAGCATCGCCTCGCGATAGTTGGCACGCATGGCTTCTTCGCGCGCGCCGATGAGCTGGTCCATGCCCTTCTCGCCGAACACGGTGATCACGGCGCTGATCATCTGCACCGTCATCTCGGCATGCGTGTCCGGAAAGCGTGCGTGCCCGGCGCCGGTAAGCCGCCATATCTGCGTCGGCCTGCCGCGTCCCGCCGGCCGGCTTTCGGCGTCGACCAGCCCGTCGGACTGCAACTTGACCATCTGCTGGCGCACCGCTTCCACCGTCACGTCGAGCACCTTGGCAATGTCGGGAATGCCGAGCGCGCCGCGGGTCTTGAGCGTGGACAGGATGCGGTCCGCCGGCTGGTGCGGTGTCCAGGCGGGCTTCAGGTCGAGTGGGCGGGTGGTCATCCTTTTTATTTCACAGATCTAGCTTTGATTATTGAATGACTGTGCATCCGCTGTCGAGGGCCTTGCGAAAGACGGGACGTCTTTACGGTTTCTTTATACGGCCCCGCCGACTCTGTTCCCCGTTTTTACGGGCGCCTGCCGAGACTCGATGCCTTGGTTTCGCTGCAGGAGCAATGAATGGATTTCGTCTGGATGGGCGCCTTGCTGGCGCTGTGGGCCGCATTGGCGGCCATGGTCTTCGGGCTGGACCGGCTCGAAGGGCCGGGTGCAATGAATGCGTCGAATGAGCTGACCGCGGGCGAAGGAGAGCGGCCATGATCAGCCTCGAAGCGCTCTACGGCTTTGGCGCGTTGATCGCCGTCGTCCTGTTCGCCTACCTGGTGTTTGCGCTGATCTGCGCGGAGGAGTTCTGAAATGACCGCCTCCGCCTGGTCCTTGCTGGCCCTCTTTCTCGTGGCACTTCTGCTGCTGGCATGGCCGGTCGGCAAGTTTCTTGCCGCGCTGTGCGACGGGCGCCTGCCGCGCTGGATGCAGCGCATCGAGGCGCCGCTCTACAAGCTCGCGGGCACCAAGCCCGAGCAATCGATGCACTGGCTGCGCTATGCGCTCGCGTTGCTGGCCTTCAATGCCGTTGGGGCGATCTTTCTCTACGCGCTGCAGCGCCTGCAGGGCTGGCTGCCGCTCAACCCGGCCAGCATGGGCGCCGTGTCACCCGACTCGGCTTTCAACACCGCGGTGAGCTTCGTCTCCAATACCAACTGGCAAGGCTATGGCGGCGAGTCGACCATGAGCTATCTCACGCAGATGCTCGGGCTCACGGTGCAGAACTTCTTCTCCGCCGCCACAGGCATTGCGGTGGCCTTTGCACTGGTGCGCGGCTTCGCGCGTCGCGGCGACGGCAAGAGCCGTGGCCTGGTCGGCAACTTCTGGGCCGACATCACGCGCATCACGCTGTGGCTGCTGGTGCCGCTGTCGTTCGTGCTCGCGGTGTTTTTCGTGGGGCAGGGCGTGATCCAGAACTTCGATGCGTACAAGACCGTGCAAACGGTCGAGGCCATTGCCTTCCAGCAGCCGAAGAACGGCGCCGATGGCCAGCCCTTGAAGGACGAGAGGGGTGCGCCGGTGATGGAAAACGTCACCACCAAAACGCAGACGCTCGCCATGGGCCCTGTCGCGTCGCAGGAGGCCATCAAGATGATCGGCACCAACGGCGGTGGATTCTTCAACGCCAACTCGGCGCACCCCTACGAGAACCCGACCGCGCTCGCCAACCTGCTGCAGATGATCGCGATCTTCCTGATTCCGGCTGGCCTGTGCTTCGCGTTCGGGCGCGTGGTGGGCGACCTGCGCCAGGGCTGGGCGGTGCTTGCGGCGATGACGGTGATGTTCGTGGCGGCGGTGATGGTCGTCATCCCCGCCGAGCAGGCCGGCAATCCGCTCCTTGGCGCGCTGGGCGTCGACCAGCTGCACGGCGCGCTGCAAAGCGGCGGCAACATGGAAGGCAAGGAGGTGCGCTTCGGCATCGATGCCTCGGCGCTTTTCGCCGCCGTCACCACGGCCGCCTCGTGCGGCGCGGTGATCTCGATGCACGACTCCTTCACACCGCTTGGCGGCATGGTGCCCATGGTGCTGATGCAGCTGGGCGAGGTGGTGTTCGGCGGCGTGGGCAGCGGCCTCTACGGCATGCTGATCTTCGCGATGCTCGCGGTGTTCATCGCGGGGCTGATGATCGGCCGCACGCCCGAGTACCTCGGAAAGAAGATCGAGGTGCGCGAGATGAAGCTGATCTCCATCGCCATCCTGGTCACGCCCGTGCTGGTGCTGGCCGGTACGGCAGTGGCGGTGATGACGGGCGCGGGCAAGGCCGGCATCGCGAACCCCGGTGCGCACGGCTTCTCCGAAATCCTTTACGCGCTGAGCTCGGCCGCCAACAACAACGGCAGCGCCTTCGCGGGCTTGTCCGCCAACACGCCGTTCTACAACGGCCTGCTCGGGCTTGCGATGTGGCTCGGCCGCTTCGCGGTGATCGTGCCGGTGCTGGCCATTGCCGGTTCGCTCGCGGCCAAGCAGCGCCTGCCCGTCACCGGTGGCACGCTGCCCACGCACGGGCCGCTGTTCGTATCGTTGCTGATCGGAACCGTGCTGCTGGTCGGCTTGCTCAACTACGTGCCGGCACTGGCCCTTGGGCCGGTGGTCGAACACCTCGTGCTCTGGAAATGAAGGAGCGCACCATGACTGCCAATACAAAAACCTCTCTCTCGCTGCTCGACGCGGCGCTGGTGAAACCTGCGCTGTGGGGCGCCTTCGCCAAGCTGGACCCGCGCACGCAGTGGCGCAACCCGGTGATGTTCATCGTGTACATCGGGAGCATCCTCACGACGCTGCTCTGGGTGCATTCGCTGAGCTTTCCGGGTGACACCGGCATGAGGCCCGCGTTTGTGCTGGCCATTACCGTGTGGCTGTGGTTCACCGTGCTGTTCGCCAACTTTGCGGAAGCCCTGGCCGAGGGGCGCAGCAAGGCGCAGGCGGCGTCGCTTCGGGGTCTTCGCAAGGACACGTGGGCCAAGAAGCTCAAGGAACCCCATCGCGGCGCGGCGTTCCTGCCGGAGCAGGCGCCGAACCTGCGCAAGGGCGACGTCGTGCTGGTCGAAACCGGCGACGTGATCCCGCTCGACGGCGAGGTGATCGAAGGCGTGGCCTCGGTCGACGAAAGCGCCATCACCGGCGAATCGGCGCCCGTGGTGCGCGAATCGGGCGGCGACTTCTCGGCCGTGACCGGCGGCACGCGCGTGCTGTCCGACTGGCTGGTGGTGCGCATCTCGGTCAACCCGGGCGAATCGTTCCTCGACCGCATGATCGGCATGGTCGAGGCGGCCAAGCGCCACAAGACGCCCAATGAGATTGCGCTCACCATCCTGCTGGTGGCGCTCACGCTCGTGTTCCTGATGGTCACCGTCACGCTGCTGCCGTTCTCGGTGTTCAGCGTGGAGGCGGCGGGCGCCGGCACCGTGGTGTCGCTCACCGCGCTGGTCGCGCTGCTGGTGTGCCTGATTCCCACCACCATCGGCGGCCTGCTCTCGGCCGTTGGCGTGGCCGGCATGAGCCGCATGATGCAGGCCAACGTCATTGCCACATCGGGCCGCGCCGTGGAGGCGGCCGGCGACGTCGATGTACTGCTGCTCGACAAGACCGGCACCATCACGCATGGCAACCGCCAGGCGAGTGCCTTCCTGCCTGCGCCAGGCGTGACCAAGGCCCGCCTGGCCCGTGCCGCGATGGTCGCCTCGCTGGCGGACGAAACGCCCGAAGGCCGCAGCATCGTCGAACTGGCGCGCCGCGACGGTCTTGAAGCCACGGCGGCAGAAGGCGCACGCTTCGTGCAGTTCACCGCGCAGACCCGCATGAGCGGTGCCGACCTGCCGGCTGCTCCCAACAGCCTCGATTCCGACGTCGTGCTGCTGCGCAAGGGCGCCGTCGACGCGATCCGCCGGCATGTCGAATCGCTGGGCGGCAGCGTGCCGGCCGAGATGTTGCGCGCCGCCGAGGAAACCGCGCGCCGCGGCAGCACGCCGCTGGCCGTGTCCGAAGGCAACCGCGTGCTCGGCGTGGTCGAGCTCAAGGACATCGTCAAGACCGGCATCAAGGAGCGTTTTGCCGAGCTGCGCCGCATGGGCATCAAGACGGTGATGATCACCGGCGACAACAAGCTCACGGCTGCGGCCATCGCGGCCGAGGCGGGCGTGGACGACTTCCTGGCCGAAGCCACGCCGGAGGACAAGCTGGCGCTGATCCGCAAGTACCAGTCCGAAGGCCGGCTCGTCGCGATGACCGGTGACGGCACCAACGACGCCCCCGCGCTTGCGCAAGCCGACGTTGCGGTGGCCATGGGCAGCGGCACGCAGGCCGCCAAGGAGGCCGGCAACATGGTCGACCTGGATTCGAACCCGACCAAGCTGCTGGAGGTGGTGGAGACCGGCAAGGCGCTGCTCATGACGCGCGGCTCGCTCACCACCTTCTCGATCGCCAACGACGTGGCGAAGTACTTCGCGATCATTCCGGCCATCTTCGTCTCGACCTATCCGCAGCTGGGTGCGCTCAATGTGATGCGCCTCGCGAGCCCGTCATCGGCCATCTTGTCGGCGGTGGTCTTCAACGCGCTGGTCATCGTGTTCCTGATTCCGCTCGCGCTCAAGGGCGTGCGCTACCGGCCGGTGGGTGCGGCCGCGCTGTTGCGCCGCAATCTGGCCATCTACGGGCTTGGCGGCCTGCTCGTTCCCTTCATCGGCATCAAGTTGATCGACTGGCTGCTCGTGGCCGTCCATCTCGTCTGAGGAGTTCTTCATCATGAACAACATCGTTCGTCCCGCGCTCGTGCTCTTCACGCTCCTGAGTGCGCTCACCGGCCTGGTCTACCCATTGGCCGTGACTGGCGCCGCCAAGGCGCTGTTTCCTTCGCAGGCCGCGGGCAGCCTGGTCGTGCAGGGCGGAACCGTCGTGGGCTCCAGTCTCATCGGCCAGAACTTCAGCGACCCGAAGCACTTCTGGGGCCGGCCCTCCGCCACCGCGCCGCGGCCCTACAACGCGAGCGCTTCGGGCGGCTCGAACCTCGGCCCGCTCAATCCGGCGCTGGCCGATGCGGTCAAGGCCCGTGTCGAAGCCCTTCACGCCGCGGACCCGGGCAACACCGCGCCGGTGCCGGTCGACCTTGTCACGGCTTCATCCAGCGGACTCGATCCCGACATCAGCCCCGCCGCAGCGCAGTACCAGGCGGCCCGCGTCGCGCGCGTGCGCGGGGTGCCGGTCGAACAGATCAATGCGCTGATCGAAAAGAACACGCAAGGCGCTCTCTGGGGTGTGCTTGGTGAATCTCGCGTCAACGTTCTCGCACTGAATCTCGCGCTCGATGCTTCGATGCGTTGAGGAGAAAAACCATGGCCTATGCCGCTTACCGTGAACACCCCGGCACGTTGCGAATGCACGCGCCTGTGACCGCCACGGGCTCGTTCTACGTGCTCGACGTCACCGTCTGCTGCGCCGACGCGCTGCGCGTGCGCCGCAGCATCGCGGGCTGCCCCGATGCGGGCGTGGTGCGCTGCGAGCCGTTGCTGCACGCCCTCTGCTCGCAAGAGAGCGATGCGCCCTGCGTGCGCCTGATGGTCCGCCTGCCCATCGCGAGCTACGCCGAGGTGCTGCACCGCCTGATCGAGTGCGTGCCCTCGGGCGAGATCGGCCGGCTCGTGAGCTGGCGCGAGCACCTGGCCCGCTGCGGCCTGCGCGATGGTCACTGACCTTTTCCACATACTGCTGGCGCTCGTGGCGCTCTTCGTGCCGCTGGGCTTTGCCTGGTGGGTGCTCTCGCGCACGGCGCGGCGGCACGAGACCAGGCGCCGCAAGCGCGGCCCGATGCGCTAACCTGCGCAGCCATCCATGCCCGACACCCGCCCCGACCCCGACGCCCTGCTTGCGCAATTGCGCAACGACGAGGCGCGTGCGCTTCGCGGCAAGCTGCGCATCTACTTCGGTGCCAGCGCGGGCGTGGGCAAGACCTGGGCGATGCTTAGCGCCGCCCAGCGCGAGCGCGCCGCGGGGCGCGACGTGCTCATCGGCGTGGTCGAAACCCACGGCCGCAGCGAAACCGCCGCGCTGCTCGCGGGGCTCGACACCCTGCCGATGCGCGAACTGGACTACCGCGGCCGCACGCTGGCCGAGTTCGATCTCGACGCCGCCCTCGCGCGCAAGCCCGCCGTGCTGCTGGTCGACGAACTCGCCCACACCAACGCGCCCGGCTCGCGCCACGCCAAGCGCTGGCAGGACGTGCAGGAGCTGCTGACCGCGGGCATCGAGGTGTGGTCGGCGCTCAACGTGCAGCACCTGGAGAGCCTCAACGGCACCGTCGGCGCGATCACCGGCGTGCGCGTGCATGAGACGGTGCCCGACACCGTGCTCGACGAGGCCGACGAGGTGGTGCTGGTCGACGTCACGCCCGACGAGCTCACGGCACGGCTCGCGGCCGGCAAGGTGTACCTGCCGCAGCAGGCCGAACGCGCCGCGCAGAACTTCTTCCGCAAGGGCAACCTGATTGCGCTGCGCGAAATTGCGCTGCGCCGCACCGCCGAGCATGTGGAAGACGATGTGCGCGGCTGGCGGGTCGAGCAGTCGGGAGCGGCCGGCCGCAATGGAAAAGATGGAAATGGCGGCGCGCTGCAGGCCTGGAACACCTCGGGCGCGATCCTCGCGTGCGTCGGTCCGCACGAGGGTGCGGCGCAGACGGTGCGCACCGCGGCGCGGCTTGCGGGCCAGCTGAACGTGCGCTGGCACGCGGCCTACGTCGAGACGCCGCGGCTGCAGCGCCTGGCCGCCGAAGAGCGCGACCGCATTCTCGCGGTGCTCAAGCTCGCCGAGGAACTGGGCGCGGCCACCGCGGTGCTCACCGGTTCCGACGTGGCCGAGCAACTTTCCGAGCAGGCCCGCAGGCTCAACTGCGCCACGCTCGTGATGGGGCGTTCGGAGCCCGCGAGCGGCTGGCGCCGCTGGTTGCCCGCCGCGGCGGTGCCGCTGCCGCGCGCGCTGGCGCAACGCGCGCCGGCGCTCGACATCATGGAGGTCGGCCGCGTCGACAGCGCGCGCCGCCTGGGGCGCACGCCGTTCAACATACCGCGTGCCGACGACGACGATCACGAGAACGCGCCCATCCACTGGCCCGGCTACGCCTGGGCCATGGCCACCAGCGTGGCGCTCACGCTGGCCTGCACGCCGCTGGCCGGCGTGCTCGAACTCGCGAACATCGTGATGCTGTTCCTGCTAGGCGTGGTCGGGGTCGCGATGCGCTTCGGGCGAGGACCCTCGGCGCTGGCGGCGCTGCTCAACGTCGCGGCCTTCGACTATTTCTTCGTGCCGCCGCAGCTTTCGTTTGCGGTGAGCGACGTGCAGTACGTGCTGACCTTCGCGATCATGCTGGGCGTCGGGCTGCTGGTGGGGCAGCTCACTGCGGGGCTGCGCTTTGCGGCCGGCGTATCGACCAGCCGCGAACGGCGTGCGCGCTCGCTGTTCGAGCTCACGCGCGAACTCTCTGCGGCGCTGGAGAGCACGCAGGTCGTCACGCTCGGTGCCGCCGCCGTGCAGGGCCACTTCGGCGGCCATGCGCTGGTGCTGGTGACGGACCCGGCCGACCAGTTGGTGCTGCCGAAGGAGCCACCCGAGGGTTTCGATGCACAGGTGGCCGATTGGGCCTTTCGCCACGGCCAGCCCGCGGGCCTTGCGACCGCCACGCTGGCAGCGCAGCCGTGGCACTACGTGCCGCTGCAGGCGCCGATGCGCGTGCGCGGCGTGCTCGCGCTGTCGCCCGCGCAGCCGCGCTGGCTGGTGATTCCGGAGCAGGCGCAGCAGCTCGAAACGCTCGCGCGGCAGATCGCGATCGCACTGGAGCGCGTGCACTACGTCGAAGTGGCGCAGCAGGCCGTGGTCGAGATGGAGTCGGAGCGGCTGCGCAATGCGCTGCTCGGCGCGATCTCGCACGACGTGCGCACGCCGCTCACCGCGCTGATCGCGCTGGCCGAATCTCTGCAGACGCTGCCGCCCGAGGAGCACGGCAACGCGGCGCGTGCCATCGTCGCGCAGGCGCACGAGCTGCATGCGCTGGTCAACAACCTGCTGGACATGGCGCGGCTCGAAAGCGGCATCGCCGGGGGTGCGGTGAACCTGCGGCGCGACTGGCAATCGGTCGAGGAGGTCGTGGGCTCGTCGATCCGTGCGGCGCGCACCTCGCTGGGCGGCGCCGTCGTGCAGACCGCGCTCGATGCGGACCTGCCGCTGGTCGAATTCGACGCGGTGCTGATCGAGCGCGTGCTCGTCAACCTGCTGGAGAACGCCACCAAATACGGCGCCCCGCCCATCGTCGTGGGCGCGCGCGCCGAGCCCGGCACGCTGGTGCTCACGGTGCGCGACCACGGCCCCGGCCTGCCCGCCGCGTTGCTGGGCCGTGAGCAGAAGCTGTTCGACAAGTTCACGCGCGGTGAGTCCGAATCGGCCACGCCGGGCGTGGGGCTGGGCCTTGCGATCTGCCGCGCGGTGGTGAGTGCGCACGGCGGCGAGATCACGGCGGCCAATGCGCTGGGCGGCGGTGCAGAATTCACCGTCACCCTGCCACGCCGCGAGCCGCCCGAACCGGCCGAAGCCCAACTCTGAAGCCATGCCATCCCCCACCGCCATCGTGATCGAAGACGAGCCGCAGATCCGCCGCTTTGTGCGCGGCGCGCTCGAGGCCGAGGGCTGGCTGGTGCATGAGGCCGGCACGCTGCGCGACGGCCTGGCTGCGGCCGGCACGCGTCAGCCCGACCTGCTGGTGCTCGACCTCGGCCTGCCCGACGGCGACGGCGTGTCGTTGATTCGGGATGTGCGCGGCTGGTCGGCGGTGCCGATCATCGTGCTGTCGGCCCGCACGGACGAGGCCGACAAGATCGCAGCGCTGGATGCAGGCGCCGATGATTACCTGACGAAGCCCTTCGGCACTGGCGAACTGCTGGCGCGCGTGCGCGCCAACCTGCGTCGCCCGCGTGCGGCGGGCGGAAGCGAAGAACCGGCGGAAGCGGTCTTCCGCTTCGGCGAGGTCGAACTCGACCGCGCCGCGCGCATCGTGCGCCGCGCCGGGGTTGAAGTGCACCTGACGCCTACCGAGTACCGGCTGCTGTCCGTGCTGGTTGCCAACGCAGGCCGCGTGCTCACGCAGCGCCAGCTGCTGCGCGAGGTATGGGGTCCGTCGCACACGGACCAGAGCCATTACCTGCGCATCTACATGGGGCATCTGCGGCAGAAGCTGGAAGCGGACCCGGCGCAGCCGCGGCATCTGCTGACGGAGACTGCGGTGGGGTATCGGTTGGTGGTTTAGCTCGTTGACGCCGCGCTCTGTCGAAGGCACAGAGCCCTCACCCTAACCCTCTCCCAGAGGGAGAGGGGACAAGGCGGAGCGGGGCTGTGTGTTGCTCCCTCTCCCTCCGGGAGAGGGCTGGGGTGAGGGCAGCAGCGCCTACGCAGCCACACCCTTGTTCGGATTCAACAAGAACTTCTCCCCCGTCGCCTGCTTGCCATACACCCCAATGGCATCCAGCTGCAGCGCCTCGAGCAAAGAGACTTCCCGCGTGTACCGGCTCGCGAACGTCGTCTTCAATTCAGCGACGACCCGCGCCTTCAAACGCTGCACACCTTCATCTCCCAGCTTCTGCAAGAACGGGAACAGCAGCCATCCGCCCATGCCCCACGCCATGCCGAAGTTGCGCACGAACTCCGTCGGCGAGCGGTCGAGGCCGCCGTAGATGTACACCTGCTTGTGCGTGGTCGAGCCGTAGCGGCTGTATTCCTTGGCGGTGCGGTTCAGCGCCGCTTCCATGCAGCCGAGGATCTGCCCCGCGAGCTTGCCGCCGCCGGTGGCGTCGAAGGCCAGCGTGGCGCCTGTTTCGACCAGGGCCTGCGTCAGGTCTTCAAGAAAGGTGGGCGAGCTCGCGTTGCACACGTACTTGGCGCCGATGCCGCGCAGCAGCGCCTCCTGCTCGGGCTTGCGCACGATGTTGACCAGGTCGATGCCGTCCTTCTGGCAGATCTTGTTGAGCATCTGGCCCAGGTTGGATGCGGCGGCCGTGTGCACCAGCGCCTTGTGGCCTTCGCGCCGCATGGTCTCGACCATGCCGAGCGACGTGAGCGGGTTCACGAAGCACGATGCGCCTTCGGCCGGCGCGGTGCCCGCGGGCAGCTCGAGGCACTGGGCTGCCGCCACGGCGCGGTACTGCGAATACATGGCGCCGCCGATTGCGGCCACCGTCTTGCCGAGCAGCGCCTGCGCGGCAGGGGACGAGCCGGCCTTCACCACCACGCCGGCGCCTTCGTTGCCGACCGGCATCGACTGGTCCAGCCGCCCGGCCATCATGGGCATGCCGCGCTCGGGCACGGTGGCCGTGACGATGGGCCGCTCCGGCGTGCCGGAGACCTTGGC
Source organism: Variovorax paradoxus (assembly GCF_009755665.1). Lineage (NCBI taxonomy): Bacteria > Pseudomonadati > Pseudomonadota > Betaproteobacteria > Burkholderiales > Comamonadaceae > Variovorax > Variovorax paradoxus. Next base: position 5,250,301 of record NZ_CP046622.1, on the reverse strand, counting down.
GGTGCTCATGTCGGCCGCGCCGAACAGCAGGCCCAGGTCCGAGGGATTCATCGGCGACGCCTCGACGCGGATCACCACTTCATGCGCCTGAGGTTCAGGCACCGGTTCGTCGTGCAGCGAGAGTTCGAGTTCGCCGTTCGCGCGGATGAGCGAGCGCAGTTGCAGTGCCATGAAGAGCCCCTTGCGACCCTGGAGAAGGGCCTGTTCGAAGGTGGCCCCAAGGCCACGGGGCGGCCAGTATAGGAGCGGCCCGCGAAGTCTGCAGGCGCCTTCAGGACACCACGGGAATCACCGGCGCGTGGTCCAGCGCATGGCGCATCTTCTCTGGGTCGAGCCGGTCGATGTAGCGCGAGATGTTGCGCCACAGCGTGTGATAGCCGTAGCCGCCGCGCAGCATCTCGAGCCGCGCGCTCTCCTTGTCCCAGCCCTGCACCGCCATGCGATAGACCGCCGCCACCACGCCGGTGCGGTCGGCGCCGTGCATGCAGTGGATCAGCACCGGCCCCTGCTTTTCGGCCTCTCGAATGGCCACCAGCGCGCGCAGCACCTTGGTGTCGTCGATCGACCAGGTGTTGATCGGCACGCGCACCAGCCGGATGCCGCTGCCCGCGAACACCTTCCGGTCGTCGTTGAACGAGCGCAGGCTCACGATGGTGCGGATGCCCAGCGCCTTCAGCGCCGCCCCGTTGGCGATGCGCGGCTGCGCACTGCGGTACAGCGTGGGCGTGATGCGGTGCAGGTTTTCGACGCGGAGCGTATCGAGCGGATCGGCCCAGTGGCCGGGGCGCGGCACGGCGTGGGCGGCGGCGTTGTCGTCGCGGTCTTTGCGTTTATGGCGCCTCATGCTCATTTCGCGCGCCGCCAGTGCCGGGTCACCAGGATCAACAAGGCCACCGCCATGCCGCCCCAGTAGTCGACCGGTGCGCCCCAGACCCAGTGCTTGTGCCAGAACGCATCGACCGGGTTGAAGCGTGCCCAGCCGAAGGCCGGGTTGATGATGAACCAGAGGAAGTCTTCGCAGACCCAGAACACGATCAAGCCCGCCACGGCCAGGCCCACGTCGCGCCATGTCCATCGGCCGTTGAAGGCCAGGGGCGCAAAGAACACCAGCGCCATGAAGGTGAAGACCCAGGCGTGATAGCCGGTCATCGCGCGGCCGCCCCAGAAAATGTCGAGCCAGATGTTGTTCTCGATGCGCCAGGTGGGCAGCGAGGTCGCCCAGCCCGCGCCGCCTTCGATCTGGATTTCGGCGTTCGCAAAAAAGAAGGCCATCACCACCACCCAGGCCAGGTAGCCGATGGTGCGGGACACGCCCGTTTTTTCCGCGGCGCCGGTCATGCTGTTTCACCCAACACGCGTTGAAGCACCGCGGCCGCCGCAAGCGGCTTGCCGAGCGCGCGGCTGCGGCGGGCCATGTCGGCCAGCTTGGCGGGGTCGGCCATCAGCCGCGCCACCTTGTAGTCGAGGCCGATCGCGTCGTAGGCGAGCCAGGCCGCGCCTTCTTCCATGAGAAAGCCGGCGTTGTGCTCTTCCTGCCCCGGGATCGGCGATATCAGCAGCATCGGCTTGCCGAGCGCCAGGCACTCCGACACCGTGAGCCCACCCGGCTTGGTCACCACCAGGTTGGCTGCGGCCATGAGCTTGTGCATTTCGTTGGTGAAGCCGATCGGCACCACGCGGCCGGGGTGGCGCGCAGCCACCGCCTGCAGCCTTGCGTGCGCGTCGGCATTGCGGCCCGCCACGGCAATGACCTGGAAGCCGCTCTCCCCACCGAGCGAAAGCACGCGTTCGACCATGCTCGGCAGGTCTCCGACTCCCGCACCGCCCGAGGCCATCAGCAGCACGGGCCGCGCGGGGTCGAGGCCGAGCGCCGCGGCGCAGGCATCGCGCTCGAGCGTCGGGGCGTCGGGCTCGGAGAAAGCCGGCATCACCGGAATGCCCGTCACGTGGATGCGGTCGGCGGGAATGCCGCGCGCCCGCAGCCTGAAGGCCACTTCTTCCGTCGCGGCCAGGTAGCCCGCCATGCCCGGCACCAGCCACATGTTGTGCAGGTCGTAGTCGGTGATCTGCAGCCACACCGGAAAGTCGATGCGCCCGCGGTTGCGCTCGCGCATCAGCAGCTCGGCCGGCAGAAAATGGGTGCAGATCACGGCATCGGGCTTTTCGCGGCGGATCTCGCGCACCAGGGCGCCGGTGCTCAACCGCTCGATGCCGCGGCGCAGCCGCTGCGAGGGTGCATGGTGCGGCGTGGCGTCGGCGCGCTGGTGCAGGTAGGACCACAGCTCCGGCGCGCGGTTCACGAGCTGGATGTACCAGTCGGTGTACACCTTCCTGAAACCGCCGGCCACGTGTGCCATGGCATCGATGTGGACCGCCGTGTGTGGCGGGGCCGATTGCATGGCGGCTTCGAGGGCTTGCGCTGCGCGCACATGGCCGTTGCCGGCGCTCACACTGAGGATCAGGATTTTTGTCATTCGGGTCCGGGGCCGTCGGCGGGCCATTGGCGCGCATTATCCCCATGCAATGCGACACATCCCGCGGACACTGCCCATCGGCGAAAATGCGGGCATGACTGACGCTTCCGCCGCACCGATCCGACTCAACAAACGCATGGCCGAACTCGGCCTTTGTTCGCGCCGCGAGGCCGACGAGTGGATCGCCAACGGCTGGGTGAAGGTGAACGGCAAGCCGGCCGAAATGGGCGTGAAGGTCACGCCGGCCGACCGCATCGAGGTGGACAAGGCCGCCAAGGGCCAGCAGGCGAACCAGGTCACCATTCTGATCAACAAGCCCATCGGATATGTGAGCGGGCAGGCGGAGGACGGCCATGAGCCCGCGGTGACGCTCTTCACGCCGCAGAACCGCTGGGCCGAAGACAACGCGCGCTTCTTCTTCAGCCCCCAGCAGCTGCGCGGCCTTGCGCCGTGCGGCCGGCTCGACATCGACTCGATCGGACTCCTGGTCATGACGCAGGACGGGCGCATCGCGCGCCAGCTGATCGGCGAAGACTCGGTGATGGAGAAGGAATACCTGGTGCGCGTGGCCTATCACGGCCTGGGCCAGCCCGCGCCCACGGGGCAGCTGGTGCGCATGGACGACGACGATCCCGTCACGACCAACGTGCAGGCGGTTTTTCCGCCCGCCATGCTCGCCCGGCTGCGCCATGGCCTGAGCCTCGACGGGCAGCCGCTCAAGCCGGCGCGCGTCGAATGGCAGAACCCCGAGCAGCTGCGCTTTGTGCTCACCGAGGGCAAGAAGCGCCAGATCCGCCGCATGTGCGAGCTGGTCGGGCTGAAGGTGGTGGGCCTGAAGCGCGTGCGCATCGGCAAGGTGATGCTCGGCAACCTGCCCGTGGGGCAGTGGCGCTACCTCGGCCCGCACGAGAAGTTCTGAGTTCTTGCCAATGGCCGTGGTGCTGAGCCAGCGCGCGCTGAACCGGGCCACCCTGGCGCGGCAGATGCTGCTGGAGCGGCGCAGGGCGACCGTCACGCAGGCCATCGAAAAGCTTGCGGGCCTGCAGGCGCAGGCGCCCAACCCGCCTTACATCGGCCTGTGGAGCCGGCTCGAGGGCTTTCGGCGCGAACAGCTGACCGAGGCCCTGAAGAAGCGGCGCATCGTGCGCATGTCCGCCATGCGCGCGACCTTGCACCTGATGGCCGCATCGGACGCACTGGCTTGGCGGCCACTGCTCGAGTCCGTGCATCAGCGGGGATTGCAAGGCAGCAGCCACGGACGGGTGCTCGAAGGCATCGACCGCGCGGCGGTGGTGCAGGCGGGCCGGGCGCTGCTGCGCGAAGGCCCGCTCACCAGTTCCGAACTCGGCCAGGCCCTCGCCGCGCGCTGGAAAGACCGCGAGCCCGCGTCGCTCGCTGCACTCATCCGCAACAACCTGCCGCTGGTGCACCTGCCGCCCGCAGGCAGTTGGAACTCGCACCAGAGCGCACAGCTGCAACCCATTGCGCAGTGGCTCGGCGAATCCGCCGCCGATGTGGCGCCCGCCACGCAGGACGACCTGCTGTTGCGCTACCTGGCGGCCTTCGGCCCCGCGACGCTCGCCGATGCGGGTGCGTGGTCGGGCCTCACGGGCTGGAAGGCCGTGGCCGAGCGCCTGCGGCCGCAGCTGCGCGTGTTCGCCGGCGACGAGGGCCAGGAGCTGTTCGACCTGCCCCGCGCGCCGCGGCCCGACCCCGACACGCCCGCGCCGCCGCGCCTGGTCGCCGAATGGGACAACCTGCTGCTCTCGCATGCCGATCGCAGCCGTGTGATGAGCGAGGAGCACCGCGCCCGTGTGTTCACCGTCAATGGCATCGTGCGCGGCACGGTGCTGCTCGACGGGTTCGTCTCGGGCATCTGGAAGATCGAGCGCGCGAAGAACACGGCCACGGTGGTGCTGGAGCCCTTCACCCGATGGTCGAAGGCCGAGCGGCTCGGCGCGCAGGAAGAGGCGATGCGCCTGCTGGCCTTTGCAGCGGACACCGAAGGCGAGCGGCACGACGTCCGTGTGCTGTGAGCTTTTTGCCGCGCAGCGTTGACAGGCCCTAAGCCTCGCCTAAGACTCCGGCCCTACGCTGCGCCACGGCGCAAGGCACTGCCGCTCATTCCGACTCGCGTGCTGCCTTGCCGCCCAAGGAGTCGACACGATGCGTGTGCTGCTGGTGGAAGACGACGAAATGATCGGGCGCAGCCTGAAGCAGGCGCTCGAGGGCGCGGGCTGGTCGGCCGACTGGGTGCGCGACGGCGAACTGGCGCAAAGCGCGCTCGGCGACGGCGGCTACACCTGCGTGCTGCTCGACCTTGGCCTGCCACGCCAGGACGGCACTGAGGTGCTGCGGCGCGCCCGCGAACGCGGCGATGCCACGCCGGTGCTGGTGCTCACCGCGCGCGACGGGCTGGACGACCGCATCCACAGCCTCGACCTTGGCGCGGACGACTACCTGCGCAAGCCCTTCGAATTCCGCGAGCTGCTCGCCCGCATGCGGGCGGTGGTGCGCCGACGCGATGGCGCCGCGCATTCGCTGATTGGCGGCAACGCAATGCAACTGGACCTGACCACGCGCGAGGTGGTGATCCACGGCGCGCGCGAGGCGCTCACGGCGCGCGAATTTGCACTGCTGCACGCGTTGCTCGAGCGGCCCGGTGCCATTCTTTCGCGTGAGCAGCTCGAGAACCGCATCTACGGTTGGGGCGAGGAGGTGACGAGCAACGCCATCGACGTGCTGATCCACGGCATGCGCCGCAAGCTCGGCGCGGAGTCGATCCGCAACGTGCGCGGGCTGGGATGGCGCGTCGTCGCATGAGCGCAATGCCGGGCCGCTGGTGGCGTCCCCGCTCGCTGCGCTCGCAGCTGCTGTTCTGGCTCATCACGCTGCACGTGGCGGCGGCGGCTCTCACGGCATGGTTCACCTTCGTGGCATATGGCGACCTGGTGCACAACGCGCTCGACGAGCAGATGCGGCTCGTGGCCGATTCCCATGCGGGCAACGATCCGCCCCGCGCTCCGCGCCCGCTCGACGGCGAAGCCGCTTTTGCACGCGGTGCCTTCGTGGTTCAGATCTGGAGTGCCGACGGTCGCGAGCTGCTTGCGAGTTCCTGGCCGCCGCTGGCTGCGGTGCCCCTGCAGCCGCGACCGGGATTCAGCGACGCGAGCACCGGCGCGCACACACATTCGCGCTGGCGCGTGTTTACCGCCGAACCCGGTCCGCGTGCCGACCAGCCGCGCGTGCAGGTCTTGCAGAACGAAGACTACCGGCGGCGCCGGGCACTGCGCCGCGCGCTGCTCGAAGGCCTGCCCATCGCGCTGCTGCTGCCGCTGGCCTTGCTGATTCTCTGGCTCATCGTGTCGGCGGCCTCGCGGTCGCTGCGGGCGGTGGCGCGCGACGTGGCCTCGCAGGACGAGCGCAGCCTCACCGATCTTTCTCTGGCCCGCGTGCCGGACGAGATCGCGCCGCTGGTGCAGGCCTTCAACCACCTGCTCTCGCGCGTGCGCAGTGCCTTTGCCACGCAGCGCCGCTTCGTGCAGGACGCGGCCCACGAACTGCGCACGCCCATGGCCGCCATCGGCCTGCAAATCGAGAACCTGCGCGCGCACGTGCCCGCCGGCGAAGCCACCGAGCGCTTCAACCAGCTCGAAGCCGGCGTCACGCGCGCGCAGCACCTGATCGAGCAGTTGCTGAGCCTCTCGCGGCAAGACGCGCCGGGCCTCCCTGTGCCGGGCGAGCCGGTCGACATCGAAGCCCTGCTGCGCGAAAGCGTGAGCCAGTTGATGGTGCTGGCCGATGCGCGCCGCGTGGACATCGGCTTCGAAGGATCGATTGCGCCCGTGGTGGACGCGCCGGCCGCCGAGCTGCGCAGTGTGTTCGACAACCTGATCGACAACGCGCTGCGCTATGCGCCCGAAGGCGGCGTGGTCGATGTGCGGCTGCATGCGGTTGGCGGCCACGCGGTGGTCGACGTGCTGGACAACGGGGCGGGCATTCCCGACTCTTCGATCGGCCGTGTGTTCGACCGCTTCTTTCGGGTGCCGGGCGCCCCGGCGGGCGGCAGCGGGCTGGGGCTGGCCATTGCGCGCACGGCAGCCGAGCGGCATGGCTTGCGCATCGAGCTGCGCAATCGCGATGAAGAAGGAGGAGGAGGCGGCGGGCCGGGGCTGATGGCGCGGGTGCACCTGCCTCCGGGCTCGGTGTCTAGAGCGGCTCGCGATAAATGATGCGGTTTATCGCCTGAATTCGCTGGAGGTCAGTTCCCTTGGCTGCAAGGATTCGTTACGCCGCGAAGGCTGTGGTCGCCTGTTTCAAAGCATCGCCCCCTCATGGCCCGCCCATCACCGGCCCCTGCTGCTGGTTCGCTTGCGCTGCGGCCTGTGCCTGAGATTGGGCCCGATCGATCGCGCGCTGCTCGTCGAACTGCTGCACGTCCTGCATGGTCTGCTGCACTGTGCGTAAAGGCTGCGTGGCTTCAAGAGCGGCGTATCGGCCGGGCAACGAGGTCGACCTGAACAGAACCGTTCCGTTGATGCCGTGGACGTCGCCCAGATCGTCGGGCTTCCTGATGTTCGACATGTAGCAGGCAGCCGTCGCCTGTGCCACCCATCTCGGAGACGTACCCTCGGGAAGCACCTCTATGAGGGTGTTGTACAGCGCATTTTGGGGATGACGCGGGTCGCTGAATTCGCGCAGCAACGGGCGGCTCGCATCGGCCACCGCAGTGGCGGAGACCTGCATGCCGTGCGTGCCAGCCTCCGAATCTTGCCGGCTGTCGCGGCCTTGCGAGATCTGCGTGGTCCCAGGCTGATCGCGCTGGTCCCTCTCATCGCGCTCATCACGCCGCTCCAGGCCGTCGTGTCGCTCTGCGGCCATGCGCGCCATCTGCTGTCGCGTCGCGGCCAATTCGGCCTGCGCCGCAAGGGCCTGGGCCTGTGCCGCTGCCGCCTGGGCTTGCGCTGCGGCCACCTGGGCTTGCGCCGCCTCAATGGTCGCGGCATCGCTCTGAGGGTTCGAGTGCACCGGGGCCGCCACTGAGGCGTGGGTTGTCGGCGAGTGCATCGTCTCGGCGCCAGCGGCCGGCCGAGCAGGGCTGACATGCGCTTGTGCCACAGGTGCCTCCTCAAGCAAACGCCTTGGCGAATGGTCCTGTGCGCGCTCCTGCGTGCGCTCCACCGAGGGCTGTGGCAGCTTGGGCTCGTTCTTGAACCGCTCCCTGTCCTGCGCCAGCGCAATCTCCAGGTCGCGCATATGGGCCTGCTCCTGCGCCAGGTGCATCCGGTACAACGGGCTGCCCTTGTTCATCTGGGATGTATCCAGTTTGCCCACGGGCCGCAACGAGCCCGGGGAAATCTGCTCGGGTTCGTCGCGGCGCCGGTGCGCCTCGGCAAAGCTCATGCCCCCTGGCGTGGGCACGATGCGCGATTCATGCGTGGTGATCTGGGGAATGGGTTCCTGCTGCGCAGGAGCCCTTGCAGGCGCAGGCACCACTTCAGCCTGCGACGGCGGCACCAGCCCCTGCTCGTTGACGGGTGTGCCGGCGGCGTCGATGTAGCGCTCGTGTCCGACGCGCCCGCCGCTGCGGTCAAGTTCATAGATCACGGTGCGCGGCTCGCCTGCCACTTCCTGCCCGCTGTTGATGGTCACGGTCCGGTGGCCGGTTTCCGCATCGTGCATCACCCACGCGCGGCTGCCGTCCTCGCCCACGAAGTCGAAGCTCGCGGCGCCATTGGCGTGTGTCTGGATGCTGACGGTGGTGTAGGTGCCGAGGCCGCTGGTGCCTTCCGCCACCACGGGGGCAAGAGCCGGGTCTTCCGGAGTGGCGCCCCCGGTGCCCGCCGAAGCGGCGGGGCGCATCTGATAGTCGGCCACGCTTTGCGCCGCGCTCCCCTTCAGGATCATGCGCCCAGCGGTGTCCATGCCCGAGGCGAAGACGCTCGCCGGGCCGGCCTGGAACTGATCATCTACCCGTTGGCCGGAGAGGCGCGCCTCCATGATGGCGCCGGTCGTCTCGTCGCGCCAGGTGGTGACCTGCACGGCGGGTTGCCGGGTTTGCGCCGTGCTGCCCGCGCCGGCGAAGGTGGCTGTTCCGGAGTGCTCGTAATACGTGCCGTCGACGGCATAGCCTGCGGGGCTCAGGCCATGCATGACGTTCCACTGGCCTTGCCCGATGCCTTGCTGGACGACCTGGGTGGTTTCGGCGGGCGTGAGGTGGGCCTGCCAGCCCAATGCTTTGACGGCCCGCGCGGGGCTGTCGATGTAATTGGCGGCAGCGCTCGCGGCGGCGTCGACTGCCGGTTCCGTCAAGGCCTCGGCGCCCTTGCCGATGAGCTTGTCCGCGATCCATGCAGCGCCTTCGCCAAGGACCTTGCCGCCCAATTTGCCGGCCAGCGATTCGGCCATGGCCATCGCACCCTGGGTGCCGATATCGGTCAGTCCGCCGGCCAACTGGGCGTTGCCGGTGTTCACTGCGGCGACGACACCGCCTGGCTTCCATTTCAATCCCCATGCCGGATCTCCGTTGGCCGGGTGAGATGTGCGCACATCGAGCACGCCGGTGTCGGTGCTGGCGCCGGGTGTCCAGTGGCCGGTCCAGGCGTTCAGGGTGACGGTGCTGCCGACGTTGACCCGCGAGTTGGTTCCGCTGCGTAACTCATAGGACGCTGCGGCAAAGGCGAGGCCGACTGCCCCTTCGCCTGCGAAGCTGACCGTGGCGTTGGGATAGGGACTTTTGTCGGTAGCGGTCAACCGCTGAACCAGTGCCACGGTTTGAGTTACAGGAACAGCAGCCTCGCTGAGCCCGCCCGTTGGAGACCTTGGACTGTCATAAAAAATTCCGAGTTCCTTGCCGTCGTCCGGGGCTTGGCCCGGTCGCACGAGAATCTGCGGCTTCGGCGTGCCACCGATCACCAGTTCGTTGGTGGCGGGGTTGAAAAAGGCTTGGTAGTTAATTCGTGCGTTCTGTACATCCAGTCGATCTGCACGCACTGCGGTAAATCCAATGGGAGGGGTTGCCAACCCGTTGACGCCGGCCAAACGAAGTAACTTTGCCGTAGATAATTCTTGCATATGGACGCCTCCTGCGAATTAATTTAGATCACGCGTGCCGGAATTCTTCTTTCTGATCCAAAGCAAAGCCCCAACAACAACAAGCAGCGGACCACTCAAGACCATTTTTGCGATGGGAACTTCCGTGACCGCCGTAATCTGACCGTACGTCATAGAAGTGATTTTTCCTGCAGAGGCAGAGGCAGAGGCAGAGGCAGAGGCAGAGGCAGAGGCAGAGGGCCCTGAGATTGTTGTGAAATTCAATTCGGTTTGCATGTGCCCTCTGTATGTCGCCAAGACACTAAAGGAAGCAAGGATCGATAACAAAAAAAGCAAGGCCGTCGCCAATACATAATTGACAAAGGTTGCTCGAAAATACCAGCCCAGTAACAGTGGAATAAAAACAAAGATCGCTGTAGTTGCTAAAATTTTAAAAGGAAATAATTCCACAAGAACGGCGCTCTCGACTATCGCTGGCGTAGACTGAAGTAGTTTTAGTGATATTTCTTGCGCAACGATTAAATCAAACTCGAATACGGTGAATCCTGCGGCAATCGAGATTGCGGAAATCAGGCAAAAAAACCAGATTTTTGGGTGAGAAATGCTATTTGAATTAGTTGTTTTCATTGTGGTCAAAGTGCCCATGCTTACTCTCCCTTAATAGCGTGTTGCAAGGCCGCAGCATCGATTCGATAGAAATGAACCCGATTGACCGCAGCCGCCACCAGAATCGCGCTTGGCTTGTGCAAGGCAAGACGCAATACGTCACGGGGCGAGCGAACGGTCGCCACGATGCGCCGTTGTGCCGTGTCCCAAAAATGAAAGTCCGACGCCATGCCAACCATCACGTCCGAGTCGGGAACGGCAGTCAAGTCGCCGGAGTTGCCTCGCGGCGCATCGGCTGGAGGATGAAGGACGTCTACCGGAGTGCGCTGTGCGCGAACCCAGTCCAACTGAGGCGGGTTCTCGATCTCGCCCAGCGCCGCGAAGTCCCTGTTCGCATCCCACACCCGAATGGGTGACGTGCCGAAGGACACGAGCTTGCTGCCGTCGGCGCTGTAGGCCACGCCGTTCAGTGGCGTGGGGCTGAAAAGGACTTTCTTGATGGCTTTGCGATCCAGATCGACCACCACGATCGGCGTCGCGCCGCTGTTAAGCGGGAAGCCGAATTCGGGAGCCCTTTTCATCAGCGGGCCGCCTTGCAGGGCGATCTCACCGTTCTGCGGGTGACAGCCCATCTTTTCATAGCCCCACCCGAAGTCCGGTTTGTCTGCAAACGGATGTCGAAAGTTGACTTCGTACGCGAGCTTTCCCTCAGGCATGCGATAGACAGCGACAGCAGCGCCCCGCAGCAATGCGAGTTGATCCGCACGAGCGCCAAGCGGACACATCCCGTCGTGCGCTGCCCCATACAGGCTCGAACCAGGCCCCTTGAGTTGTGCGATCTCTTTGCGCTGCTCGACGTCCCACACCCTTGCGAGGATGTACCGATCTTTGTCCTGCTGCGCGACCGATTCAGCTGGCTCCGCGAACGTCCGCGGAAACTTCGGCTCACCGTCTTTCGTGTCCAAGAAGTCCTGAACAATCAAGTTTTTGCCGTCGGGGCTGAACAGCACTTCTTGCCCCGACAGGTTGATGGGTCTGCGCTTGCTTGGCACCGAGAACACCGGCTTCTTCGTCTGTACATCCCACACTTCCACCACATCGCGCATGAAGTAGCCCACCGCCAGCAGCCGGCCATCGGGATGCCAGGCCAACGACTGGACTGAGTAAGGGAGTTCCAGCACGCCCGTTTCTTCCATCACCGGCTTGGCGCGCACGTTGCAGCCGTTGAGGAGCAGGAGCGCCAACGCCGCCATGGCGGCCAATAGGTGTTTGAAGCTGACTGGAGACTTGGGGATGTTGCGAGGGTTCATTTCCAAATGCTTTTCTAGTCCGTTTAAGTGCCGCTCATCCCTGGCTAATTCACTCCTCACGGCCAGCTCAGTCCGGCTGCCTAGAGTGCGTTCAGGCCTTGCCACGCGCAGTTCGCGCGATGGCACGTGGCCGGGGACAACCGCCATTCAGGAGCACACACATGCGCACTTCCTTCAAGCTTCTTGCCCTTGGTTCCTTTGCCGCGTTTGCGGCGCTGGGTGCCGTCCATGCGTCGGCCGAGACGACCGACGGCTCGGACTACCATCCGTTGCAGATGAATTCGCCCGAGAACCCGGATGTGCAGGCGGGTGCGATGGCTGCCGCGCGGCCCAGCGGCACCGAGTCCATCGGCCAGTCGACCAGCGCGCCGGCCATGAACTCGACGATCCCGGTGGCCGATGTCGAGGCCGGCGCGTACGCGGCCTCTCATGCGAGCGGAACCGAATCGATTGGCCAGTCGACCTCGCTGCCGCTGGTGCAGTCGGCCAGCGGCAGCTGACCGAGGGTCAGTCGTCGTTGTTGCTGAGCAGCGCGCGGTAGATGACTGCGCCGATGATCGCGCCCACGATGGGTGCGAGCCAGAACAGCCACAGTTCCGACACCGCGTAGGACGGGCCGAACAGCGCCGGGCCCGTGCTGCGCGCCGGGTTGACCGAGGTGTTGGTCACCGGAATGGAGATCAGGTGAATCAGCGTGAGGCACAGGCCGATGGCCAGACCCGCGAAGCCGCCGGCTGCGCGCTTGGCGGTGGAGCCGAGGATCACGATCAGGAACACGGCGGTCAGCACCACTTCGCACACCAGCGCGGCAGTCATGCCGTACTTGCCGGGCGAGTGCTCGCCGAAGCCGTTGGTGGCGAAGCCGCCGATGTCGGCACCTGGCTTGCCGGTGGCAATCAGGTAGAGCACGCCGGCCGCTGCGATGGCGCCCAGCACCTGCGCAACGATATAGCCCGCGAGCTGCGAGGCCTTGAAGCGGCCCGCGGCCGCGAGGCCGATGGAGACGGCCGGGTTGAAGTGGCCACCCGAGATGGGACCGAGTGCATAGGCGCCGGTCACCACCGTGAGGCCGAAGGCCAGCGAGACGCCCAGAAAGCCGATGCCGAGGCCCGGAAAGGCCGCGGCCAGAACAGCGCTACCGCAGCCGCCGAGCGTGAGCCAAAAAGTACCAATGAACTCGGCCGACCACTTTTTGTAGGTGCTATGTTCCATGTTGTTCCATCCTGAAGTTGAGAAAAAGTGCGTGGCCTGGGCCAAGACGCGGGCGGATTCTAGGAATGGAAACAACGAGCGTCACGCATGTTGTTGCATCTAACGGAACCTGTTCACAAATTGGCGATCTTTTGTTTCTGACAAAGTCGATCCGAGAGATTAGTGAAGGGCGTCAGAGCGTGATGACGATCTTTCCGAACGCGCCGCGTGCGAGGTGGTCGAGCGCATCGGGCAATGCATCGAAGGCGTAGCGCGCCGCAATCACGGGCTTGAGCGCATTCACATCGACGGCGCGCACCAGGTCTTCGAGCGCGCGGCGGTGGCCCACGCCAATGCCTTGCACCGTGGCGCGGCCGAGCACCATGGCATAGAACGAAGCGCTCAGCGTCTCGCCGCCGAGCATGCCGATGATCGACACGCGCCCGCCTTGCGCAGCCGCCTGCAGCGAGCGATCGAGGTTCGGCCCGCTCGAGAGTTCGAGCACATGGTCGGCGCCGCGGCCTTGCGTGAGGCGGCGTACTTCGGCCGGCCAGTCGCTGTCGCGCATCAGCACGTGGGTGGCGCCGAGTGCAAGCGTCTGCGCGCGCTTGTCTTCGCTGCCCGAGATCACGATGGCGCGCGCGCCGTGCAGCCGCGCAAGCTGCAGTCCGAACAGCGCCACGCCGCCCGTGCCATGGACCAGCACCGTCTGCCCGGGCCGGAGCGCCCCTGTTTCGGCCAGGGCGAACCATGCGGTGAGGCCGGCGCAGGGGAGCGTGCTGGCTTCGGCAAAGTCCAGCGTGGCCGGCGCGGCCACGGCCCAGGCGGCGTCGAGGAGAACATGCGAAGCCAGCATGCCCGGTCCGGGCCCGCCGGCCAGCACCGCATCGGCCGTCCACTGGCCGTCGATCCATCCGCCCCAGAAGGTGTTGATCACGCGCTCGCCAACGGCAAACCGGCGCACGTCTGCGCCCGCCGCCACCACGGTGCCGGCCATGTCGGAGGCGGGCGTGAAAGGCATGTCGAATTTCATGCCCATGCCATCGCGCACCATCAGTAGGTCGCGGTAGTTGAGCGACACCGCACCCACCCGCACGAGGATCTGGCCCGGCCCCGGCGTGGGGAGCGGCCGCTCGACCTGCTCGAGGTGCTCGTTGCCAAAAGAAGAGAGTTGCCAGCGGCGAAGCGCTTGAGGTTCCTGCATGAAAAGACTCCACATAAATAAGAAGCTGCTCATGCTATTGGCGAGTAGTTCTATCCAGTGGTGGATAATTTTCAACTTCGTGGCGCCTGTAAATCTCCAATGAGTCAACGTCTCCAGGGCATAGAAGAATTTGTCGCGGCCGTGGAGGCCGGCAGTTTTGCGCTTGCCGCGCAGCGGCTGCACGTCACGCGCTCGGCGGTGGCCAAGAGCATTGCGCGGCTTGAGGCGCGGCTGGGCACGCGGCTCTTTTTGCGCACCACGCGCAGCCAGAGCCTCACCGAAGAAGGCCACGGCTATTACGAGCGCTGCCGGCGCGCACTGGCCGAGCTCGACGCCGCCGAGGCAATGGCCGATGCCGCGCGCTGCACCGCGACCGGGCTGGTGCGCCTCAGCATGCCCGCGATGCTCGGGCGCCTGAAGGTCGGCCCGCTGCTGCTCGCGCTCGCGCGCCGGCATCCGGGGCTTTCGCTGGAGCTTTCATTCAACGACCGGCGTGTGGACTTGGTCGAGGAGGGTCTCGACCTTGCCATTCGCAGCGGTGGGCTGCCCGATACCGCCGACCTGGTGGCGCGGCCGGTCGGCGTGCAGTGGATGGTGCTGTGCGCCGCGCCCGCCTATCTGGCGGCGCACGAGCGCCCGGCAAGCGTGGCCGAGCTGGCCGCTTCGTCGTCGCACGAGGCGGTGTTCTATGTCCGCGACGGGCAGATCTCGCCCTGGCGCTTTCACGATGCCGAAGGCCGGCTCGTCGAGGTGGTGCTGCCTTCACGGCTGCGCTGCGACAGTGCCGAGGTGCTGCTCGAAGCCGCCATTGGCGGCATGGGCCTGTCGCGGCTGCCGGCCTGGCTGGCCGCCGAAGCGCTGGCCGCGGGAACGCTGGTGCGCGTGTTCGAGGAGCCGCGGCCTTTCGGCTTCGAGCTCAACGTCATCCGTCACAAAAGCCGCTACGTGCCGCACAAGACGCGGGTGGTGATCGACTGGCTCGCGGAACATCTGCCGCCGCTCCTGGCGGCCCGCTGAGCGGCTTTGCCCGCTATCCTGCGGCCTGGTGGCTGCCATTCCACGGGGCCATCCTCGTTGCCATTCCATCCCTCTGCCGGAGAACGCATGCGCTCCTTTGCCATCGGAAACCTCGCGGCCCCTGCCGCCATTGCGGGCGTGCTGGCCTTGTTTTCGGCCGGCGCGGCGGCGCAGGGCACAGTGAATGCGCTCTGCAGCACCGACGCGGGCTGGTGCGAGGCGGCCGCCGCGGCCTTCACACGCGAGACCGGCATCAAGGTGCAGCAGGCGCACAAGGGCACCGGAGAAATCGGCGCCCAGCTGCGCGCCGAAGCGGCCAACCCCAAGACCGACATCTGGTGGGGCGGCACGGGCGATCCGTTTCTGCAGGCGGCCGAGCAAGGCCTGCTCGAAGCCTACCGGCCGGCCTACATCAACGACCTGCACGACTGGGCGGTGCGCCAGTACGCGATGTCGCAGAACATGGTGGGCGGCTTCTACACCAGCGCCATCGGATTCGGCTTCAACACCGACCTGCTCAAGAAAAAGAAGCTGAGCGAGCCCAAGTGCTGGGCCGACCTGGTCAAGCCTGAATACAGGGGCGAGATCGAGATTTCGCACCCCGCGTCGAGCGGCACGGCCTACACCATCATCGCGGGCCTGGTGCAGCAGATGGGCGAGGACGCGGCCTTCGACTACCTGAAGAAGCTGCACCGCAACGTGACCAGCTACACCCGCAGCGGCCAGGCGCAGGCGCCCAACGTGGCCAAGGGCGAGGTGGCCATCGGCGTGAGCTTCATCTTCGGGTTCGAGCGCTGGCGGTACGACAAATTTCCGGTAAAGACGGCCGCACCCTGCGAAGGCACGGGCTACGAGGTGGGCGGCATTGCGCTGGTCAAGGGCGCGCGCAACAAGGAGAATGCCAAGCGCTATTACGACTGGCTCATGAGCCCGGCCGGACAGGCGATTGGGGGGCAGGCCGGCAGCCTGCAGTCGCCGGCCAACAAGACCTTCAAGCCCGACGCGCGCATTCCGTCGATGAGCGACGTGAAGCTCATCAAGTACGACTTCGAGAAATACGGCAAGGCCGCCGAGCGAAAGCGGCTGATCGACCGCTGGACCCGGGAAGTGGAATCCCAGGCCAGGTAAGGCCTGCGCGGGGGCTTCGCGCCGCCGCAAGGAACGGGACCTATTGTTTTTTGGGGCGCCAGCCCCAACTCGCAGAGTTGGCGGGTCGGGCGTGCGGTCAAGGCCGTCCGGCTTAGAATTTTTTGGTTTCGATATTTCTTCTTTCCCATGGCTGATTCTTCCAATACGAAACTACCGTTCCAGGCTGAAGTCGCGCAACTGCTGCATCTCGTCACGCATGCGCTGTACTCCAACAAGGAAATCTTCCTTCGCGAGCTGATCTCGAACGCATCGGACGCCTGCGACAAGCTGCGCTTCGAGGCCATCGACCACCCCGAGCTGTACGAAGACCAGCCCAACCTGGACGTGCGCCTTTCGTTCGACAAGGCCGCGCGCACCATCACCATCACCGACAAGGGCATCGGCCTGTCGCGGCAGGAAGCCATCGACAACCTCGGCACCATCGCAAAAAGTGGTACCAAGGACTTCATGAGCAAGCTCAGCGGCGACCAAAAGGCCGACGCACAGCTCATCGGCCAGTTCGGCGTGGGCTTTTATTCGGGGTTCATCGTGGCCGACAAGATCACGGTCGAATCGCGCCGCGCCGGCCTGCCGCCGGAGCAGGGCGTGCGCTGGGTGAGCGGCGGCGCGGGCGACTTCGAAGTGGCCGACATCACGCGTGCCGAGCGCGGCACCAGCATCACGCTCCACCTGCGCGACGACGCGGACGAATACCTCAACGCCTGGAAGCTCAAGCAGATCGTCGGCAAGTATTCCGACCACATCTCGCTGCCCATCCTCATGGAAAAGGAAGAGTGGAAAGAAGGCGAGAACGACCAGCCCGGCGACATGGTCAAGACGGGCGAATGGGAAACGGTCAACAAGGCCAACGCCCTGTGGAGCCGCAACAAGAAGGACATCACGCCCGAGCAGTACGAAGAGTTCTACAAGGCCATCAGCCACGACTACGAGGCGCCCCTCGCCTGGAGCCACAACCGCGTGGAGGGCAGCACCGAGTACACGCAGCTGCTCTACATCCCCTCGAAGGCTCCGTTCGACCTGTGGAACCGCGAAAAGAGCGCGGGCGTCAAGCTGTACGTGAAGCGTGTCTTCATCATGGACGACGCCGAGGCGCTGCTGCCGAGCTACCTGCGCTTCGTGAAGGGCGTGATCGACTCGTCCGACCTGCCGCTCAACGTGAGCCGTGAGCTGCTGCAGGAAAGCCGCGACGTGAAGGCCATTCGCGAGGGCAGCACCAAGCGCGTGCTGGGCATGCTCGAAGACCTGGCCAAGAAGCAGAAGACCGGGCCGGAAAGCGGCGAGGGCAAGATCGACGTGGGTTCCGGCGAATCGGTGCCCGCGCCCGAGCCGACCGAGGCGGTGACCGACGTGGTCGACAAGAACGCCCCCACCGCGGCCGAAACCGCGGCTGCCGCGGCGGACGAATCGGGCAAGTACGCCAAGTTCTATGCCGAGTTTGGCGCCGTGCTGAAAGAAGGCCTGGGCGAAGACTTCGGCAACCGCGACCGCATTGCCAAACTGCTGCGCTTTGCCTCGACCACGAGCGACACGGTCAGCGTGAGCTTTGCAGACTACAAGGCGCGCATGAAGGACGGCCAGGACGCGATCTACTACATCACGGCCGACACGCTCGCCGCTGCCAAGAACAGCCCGCAGCTCGAGGTCTTCAAGAAGAAGGGCATCGAGGTGCTGCTCATGACCGACCGCGTGGACGAGTGGGCGCTGAACTACCTCACCGAGTTCGACGGCACGCCGCTGCAGAGCGTGGCCAAGGGCGCGGTCGATCTCGGCAAGCTGCAGGACGAGGCCGAGAAGAAGGCCGCCGAGGAAGCCGCCGAAACCTTCAAGCCAATGCTCGAGAAGCTCAAGGAAGCGCTCAAGGACAAGGCCGGGGACGTGCGCGTGACCACGCGCCTGGTCGATTCACCCGCCTGCCTGGTGGTGCAGGACGGCGGCATGAGCACGCAGCTTGCGCGCATGCTCAAGCAGGCCGGCCAGCCCGCGCCCGACCTGAAGCCGGTGCTCGAAGTCAACGCCGAGCACGCGCTGGTGAAGAAGCTCGACGGCTCCGAGCACTTCGACGATCTGGCAAACATTCTTTTCGACCAGGCCCTCCTGGCCGAAGGCGGCCTGCCGGCCGATCCCGCGGCCTACGTGAGGCGCGTGAACGCGCTGCTGGTGTGAACGCCCGGCCGCGCATCGTTCGGGCAGGGGGCGCCGCTTCGGCGGCGGCACTACTGGTCTTGATGAGCGGCTGTTCGCACTACCGCATCGGTATTCCGCTGGTGCCCGGGCTCTCGCTCGGTTTGGGAGCCACGAAGGACGGCAATTTTTCGGTCGGCTTGAACACCGGCTGGGGCCCGCTTGGCGCGGGCGTGGCAGTCAACAACTCGGGCGTGGTGGCCGGTTCCGCCGGCGTGGGTGTGGGCGTCGGCGTGGGGCCTATCGGCACCGGCGTGGGCGTGAGCAAGAGCGTGGTGCTGCACGACCCCAATGCGGGAAAAACGGCGTTTGTACCCGTGGGCGGGGCTGCACCGGTGACCTCGGCGGCTGTTGCATCGGCCGCGCCCGTCACCGTGACCAAGGACGGCGTGACAAAACCCATGCTCGCTCCGGTGCCGCTTCAGCCTCCTGCCACTGCGCGCGTTTCGTATCGCCCGGCCGCCGTGGCGCAAGCCGGCGAGCTTGGCACACCTGCCAATCCGATCGCGCCCTGATTGCAGCAGTTGAGGTGCGGCGCTGGCCGCCTGCGGCCAATGCTGCGCTGAGAGCGCCATTCGCGAGCACCGCCGCTCAGGCGTAAAGCGGCTCCTCGGCCATCTGCTCGCATTGCTCCTGCAGCACGAGGATCTGCCCCTTCCAGTAGTCGCTGGAGCCGAACCACGGAAAATTGATCGGGAAGATCGGGTCTTCCCAGCGGCGCGCAAGCCAGGCGCTGTAGTGAATGAGCCGCAGCGTGCGCAGCGGCTCGATCAGCGCGAGTTCGCGGCGGTCGAATTCGCGGAACTGCTCGTAGCCGTCGAGCAGGCCCGACAGCTGCGAGGTGCGCTGCGCGCGGTCGCCCGAGAGCAGCATCCACAGGTCTTGCACCGCGAACCCGGTGCGCGCGTCGTCCAGGTCGACGAAGTGCGGGCCGCCGCCGGGCCGATCGGTGGGTGTCCACAAGATGTTGCCGGGATGCACGTCGCCGTGCAGGCGCAGCTTGCGGGGCTGGAACTCCGCGGCCGGCGCATTCACCGCGAGGGCGGTGGCACCGATCATGTCCAGCGCCTCGTTGCAGGCCGCTTCCCATTCGCGCTGCACATCGAGCGGCACCTTGTTGTTGGCCAGCAGCCAATCGCGTGAAGCAATGCCGAAGGTCTGCAGGTCGAGCGCGGGGCGCGCCTCGAAGGGTTTGGCGCTGCCCACGGTGTGGATGCGCGCCAGAAAGCGGCCGACCCATTCGAGCACCTCGAAGTCGTCGAGCTCAGGCGCACGGCCGCCGCGGTACGGGCTCACGCTGAAGGCGAAGCCGCCGTGGTGGTGCAGCGTGGTGCCGTCGAAGGCCAGCGGCGGCACGGCGGGCACCTCGCCCGCGGCCAGTTCGAGCGAGAAGGCGTGCTCTTCGAGAATCTCGGCCTCGCTCCAGCGCTCGGGCCGGTAGAACTTGACGACGACCGCACTGCGGTCCTCCAGGTACACCTGGTAGACGCGGTTTTCATAGGAGTTGAGACCGGTCAGCCGGCCGTCGCCGTGCAGGCCGAGCGTCGCGAGCGCGTCGAGCACCACGTCGGGCGTGAGGCTCTCGTAAGGATGGGTGTTGGCGGGCGCTGCGGGGGAAGGGGTCATGCAGCGATTGTCGCTACCCCCGCGCCGGCGCCCTCAGAGCCCGCCGGGTTGTTTGTAAAGCGAAAGGATATGGCCTATGCGCGGGTCGCCCTTGCCGGCCAGCACCTGCGCATAGGCCGCCTGCACGGCCTCGCCGCCGTGGTGGTGCTCGGCGCGCAGCCACGGGTTCTTTGCGTTGCTCACCGTGGCCAGAAAGCTGCGCCAGGCGGACACCATGCGCCGGCCGAACTCGTCCGCACCCCATTCGGCGGTGCGCTTCTTGATTTGCGCAGGCGCAAAGAACAGGGTGGCGCGCGGGCCCGGCAGGTCCTTGCCGGCGCCCTTGGACGAGAGCTGCTCCACATGCGTGCCGCCGATCGAGCAGCTGTATTTGAGGTTGGCAAAACGCGTGTGAATGGCGCTGCGAAGGCCGCCGTTGCCGGCGAAATCCACGTACACGCACGGCGTGTCGGCCGCAATGCTGTCGAGCGCGTCGTACGTCACCACGCGGTCGTAGCAGCCCAGGCTTTCGCAAAAAGCCACGTTGCCGGGCGAGGTGAGGCCGATCACCTCGATACCGTCGCGCTGGTGCAGCTGAAAGGCCGTGCCGTAGGCCGTCTTGCTCGACGCACTCGACAGCAGCATGGTGCCGGCGCCGAAAAAGTCGTTGTCGGCCATGAAGTCGTCGATCAGCCACGAGGTGATGAACAGCGGACGCAGCAGCGCCTGCGCGTCTTCCGTGTCGGCGGTGTAGAGCGGGTCGGCAGTGCAGCGGAAATACTGGTTGTAGACCGCGGGCAGTGACGCGCGATGCGGCGCGCTGTCGGCAAAGCGCTCCGGCGACAGCCGCTCGGGGCTCAGCACCGCGCTGGACGCCATCGGCCAGTAGCCATAGAGCCGCTCGCCCACCGCCACGCCCGGGTGCAGCGACTGCACCACGCTCGCGAAGCCCCATACCGGAATGCTGCCCCAGCCTTCTTCTCCGGACGGGAAGAACTGCCAGTAGCTCATTGCATCGCCGAAGGCGGCATAGGTGATGTTGTTGGACGTGAGCGCAAAGCTGTCGATGCGAACGCGCACCTGGCCGTCGGCCAGCGGCTGGTCGGTGGCGGTGTGCAGCCGCGCGGCGGCGAGCTCGTTCTTGCGGATCAGGAGGCTGGTGGTGCTCATGGGGTCGATCTCCACGGTGCGTTGAAGGGCGTGCGGCCACATTAGCCAAGCTTGGTGAAAGGCGCTATCGCGTTTGCATTTTCCGGGTCGCCCGTGAGACAACGACGGCCATGAAAAAAGCGCCCCGGCTTGTGGCCGGAGCGCTCTTTCTTTTGTCGCTCGGCGGGGATCAGGCGATCGTCAGTTCGACGTCGATGTTGCCGCGGGTGGCGTTCGAGTATGGGCAGACCTGGTGAGCCGTGTCGACCAGCTTCTGCTTTTGCTCTGCGTCCAGGCCGGGCAGCGTGATCGCGAGCTGCACCGAAATGCCGTAGGCCGCGCCGCCGTTCGTCGGGCCGAGGGAAACCTTGGAATCGATGGCCACGTCTTCAGGCACCTTCACGCCGATCTTCGGACCGACGGCCTTCATCGCGCCGATGAAGCAGGCGGCGTAGCCGACCGCGAACAGCTGCTCGGGGTTGGTGCCGGGCTTGCCCGAACCGGGCGAGCTCAGCTTGACGTCGATGGCGCCGTCGCTGGACTTGCCTGCGCCGTCGCGGCCGCCGACGGTGTGGGCTTCAGCGGTGTAGAGAACCTTGTCGAGTTTGGTGGTCATGGTGATTCCTTTGTGGATGAGGGTGGAGGGAACGGGTGAAAAGAGCTTCTTTGGATCGAAGCGGGAAGAAACTTGAAGCGTGCGGTGCCTTTGGCTGGTCAGGCGGCTTTCTTGATGCGGTCGCGCAGGGCCTGGATCTGTTGGGTGAGCGAAACCAGCTCGGGCACGGAGCACTGGGCGGCGGCCATCAGGCACTCTGGCACGTTGGCCGCACGGGTCTTGAGCTTGCGCCCGGCAGCGGTAAGGGTGATGTGCACGCGCCGCTCGTCGGCCACGTCGCGCACCCTGGCCACGTAGCCGTTGGCTTCGAGCCGCTTGAGCAGGGGCGTGAGGGTGCCGGAATCGAGCGAGAGGCGCTCGCCGAGTGCGGAGACGGTGGGGCCGTCTTGCTCCCAGAGGGCGAGCATGACCAGGTATTGGGGGTAGGTGAGCTGCAGCTTTTCCAGGACCGGCTTGTAGAGGCGGGTCATGGCCAACGAGGCGGAGTAGACGGCGAAGCAGAGCTGGTTGTCCAGCTTCAGCATTTCGTCTTTGGCTTGTGGGGAGGGCATGGCGGGAATTGTAGCTCGCAATTAAATTGTGTGCAATGTAGTTGTTTTGGGTTCAGTTTTGGGGGGTGCGTTCCGGGGCCGGGATTCCGCCCGGCGGCGGACTCACTTTCTTTTGCTTCGCCAAAAGAAAGTAAGCAAAGAAAAGGCGACCCCACTGTCTGCGACCCTCCGCTTCGCTGCGGGCAACCTGCGGTGCTCGTGTTTCGCGGGGTCTCGCAGAACTCGCTTCGCTCAGACAGCTGCGAGCCCTGATCCGCGAAACCCTCCGCTCCTCGGCGCATACAGAGGGGCTTGGAAACCGAACGGGCCTTTGCTTCGCTCGGCCACCAGGCCACTGCGGCGCTGCGCGCCGCAGTGGTTGGGAGGAGTTGGGCTGTTGGTATTGGCTGTTGGCTGTTGGGGCCGAGCGAAGCGAAGGCCGCCCGCTCCCACCCCTTCTGTATGCGCCGAGGAGCGCAGATGGAGGCGGGATCAGGGCCGCAGCTGTTTGAGCGCAGCGAGTTCTGCGGACCCCCGCCGGAGTCGAGCACCGCAGGTTGCCCCGTAGCGAAGCGCAGGGGACGCAGACAGTAGGGGTCGCCTTTCTTTGCTTACTTTCTTTGGCGAAGCAAAGAAAGTGAGTCGCCCGCCGGGGCGAGACCCGGCCCCGGGAAAAAAACTAAGCCCTGAACCTCTTCCGAGTAAGCCCCAACGCCACCCAAAACGCAGCAACCGCATAAACAGTCAACACCAACGCATGCCGCCACCACTCCAAAGGCCACTGATCCATAAAAAGAGGCCTCACCAAAGCCACAGCATTCGTCAACGGCAGCCAAGCCGCCACAGCCCTCACAGCAGAAGGCAACTGCTCCAAAGGAAAGAACACCCCGCTCAAGAACATCATCGGCGTCATGAACAGCGTGAAGTAATAGGTAAAAAAGTCGTACCCCTTCGCCAGCGCATTGAAGATCAGCGCAATGGACGAGAAGGTAATCCCCGCGCCCGCCAGCACCAGCCACGCGACAACCAGCTTCGGGCTGTGGCTGATGCCCAGCCCAAGCATCACGAACAGGATCGCGGTCACCGTGAAAATCGACTTGAACGCCGCCCACAGCATCTCGGCCAGCACGATGTCGTCGAGCCCGACAGGGGCGTTCATGATGCCGTCCCAGGTCTTCTGCACATGCATGCGCGAAAAGGCCGAGTACAGCGCCTCGAAGCTCGCGGCGTTCATTGCGCTCATGCAGATCGATCCGCTCGCCAGGAACAGGATGTACGGCACCTTCACGCCGTCTACCGACACCTGCCCCACCAGCGCGCCCATGCCGTAGCCGAAGGCCACGAGCCAGATCAAGGGCTCGGCAATGTTGCCGATGAGGCTTGGTATCGCGAGCTTGCGCCACACGAGCAGGTTGCGCAAAAAGACCGGCCACCAGCGCAGCGAGAGCTCGGGCGCGCGCCATACGGAGCGCGCCGGCGGCGTGGCGCCGGTTGCTGCCGTCGATGTTGTTGTCGTCGTGTTGTTCATCGGTTAGCCCTCCTCGCGAATCTGCCGGCCGGTGAGCTTGAGAAAAAGGTCTTCGAGGTTAGCCGGCCGATGAAAGGTGCGCAGCCGGCCGTGGTGTGTCAGCGCATCGAGCAGCCGCCGCGCATCCTGCGTGTAGAAGAACACGGTCTCGCCGCTCACTTCCACGCGCGCTGCCATGGCCTTGAGTTCGGGTGACTCGGCAAGCGATAGCGCACCGTTGCCGTACACCTCGACCACGTCGGGCTCCAGGTGCTCGGCAATCAGGTCGCGCGGGCGTCCTTCGGCGATCTTGCGGCCATGGTCGAGCACCAGCAGGCGGGAGCACAGTCGCTCGGCCTCGTCCATGAAGTGCGTGGTCAGCAGAATCGACTTGCCCTGCTGCAGCAGCACTTGCAGCCGCTCCCACATCAGGTGGCGGGCCTGCGGATCGAGCCCGGTGGTGGGCTCGTCTAGCAGCAGCAGCCTTGGGTCGTTCACCAGTGCGCGCGCCAGCGAAAGGCGCCGCCGCATCCCGCCAGAAAGCTCTCCGGGCTTTGCGTCGGCCTTGTGCGAAAGCGCCGCAAACTCCAGCAGCTGCGGCACGCGCTCGCGCACCTGCGCCTTGCTGAAGCCGAAGTAGCGGCCGTACACCACCAGGTTCTCGGCGCAGCTGAAGTCGGGGTCGAGTGTGTCGAACTGCGAGACCACGCCAAGCTGCGCCTTGATGGCCAGGGCATCGTGCGGCATCTGCAGACCCAGCGCCGAGATCTCGCCGCCGTCGGGCGCGGTCAGGCCCAGGCACATGCGGATGGTGGTGGTCTTGCCTGCGCCGTTCGGGCCGATCACGCCAAGGCACTCGCCGGGCGCGATCTCGAACGACAGGTCGTCGACGACCGTGGTGCTGCCATAGCGCTTGAGGAGATGGCTGGCGTGGAAGAGGGGGGTGGGAGAGGAAGATTGCACGCCGGCCATTCTGGCCCAGGCAGGTGAAACCTGCCGCCATCGCTTCATCGGATGGACAGCCCCGCCGAGTTCGGAGCAACCGGCGCCGGGCCCTACATCCGCAAACCGCTGAACTCGGTCTTCATCCAGTCGATGAAAGCCCGCGTGCGGGCCGGCAACAGGCGCGCGCTCGGGTAGATCACGCTCACCGGCCGCGGCGGCGGTTCGTAGTCTTCGAGCACCAGCGCCAGCCGCCCTTGCGCCACATACGGCAGCACCTGGTAAGAAAAGAACGTGCCAAAGCCCATGCCCGCCGCACAAGCTTCCACGGCCGGTGCGAGGTGGTTGAACTCCAGGCGGTTGCTTGGCGTCACGCTCACGGTCTTGCCGCCTTCGTGAAACTGCCATTGGGGCGGCGCGTCGATGCGCCCGCGCACGCACGGAGCGCCGGCAAGATCGCGCGGATGCCGCGGCGTGCCGTGCTGCGCGAGAAAGTCGGGGCTTGCGGCCACCACGCGCCGGATGGTGCCGAGCGTCTGTGCTACCAGCGACGAATCCTCCAACGGGCTGATGCGAATGCCGATATCGATGTTTTCTTCGAGCAGGTTCACCGTGCGGTCGTACAGCAGCACGCTGCAGCGCACCTTGTCGTAGCGCTTCATGAAGCGCGTGATGGCGGGCCCCACGTACATGTGGCCGAAGAGCACGGGGGCGGTGATGGTGAGCTGGCCTGCCGGCTCGTGAGCCTCGGCCTTGAGCGCAAGGTCGGCCGCATCGGCCGCATGCAGCACATCGCGTGCACTGGCCAGGTAGTGGCGGCCCTCCTCGGTAAGCGACAGGCGGCGCGTGGTGCGGTGAAAGAGCCGCACGCCCAGGTGCGCTTCGAGTGCGGCCAGCGAGCGCACCACGGCCGGCAACGAGCTGCCCAGCGAGTCGGCGGCACGGGTGAGGCTGCCCTGCTCGGCAATCGCCACGAAGGTCTGCATGGCTTTGAAGCGGTCCATGGCGCAATTATTAAACCGAAAAACGCAGCAGTGAAATCCTCAAAAGGCTATTCATTCATTTATCGGATTAGAAAAGAATGCGAGCATCCCACAGCCACCCGAGGAAATTCCATGAACGCAAGCACAGCCGCCGCCCGCCTTCCCGCACAGCCAATCAAGCTCTACGGCACGCCGATTTCGGGCCACGTGCATCGTGTGCGGCTCTTTCTCTCGATGCTCGAGCTCCCGGTCGAAGTCATCGATCTCGACCTTCGCAAGAAGGCCACGCGCACGCCGGAGTTCCTCGCGCGCAATCCGTTCGGCCAGGTTCCGGTGATCGAGGACGGCGAAATCACGCTGGCCGATTCGAACGCGATCCTGGTGTATCTGAACGAGCGCTATGCGGCCGATCCGGCCCGCTGGATGCCGCGCGACCCGGTCGGCGCGGCGCGCGTGCAACGCTGGTTCTCCGTGGCCGCGGGTCCGCTGGCCTACGGGCCGGCCGCGGCCCGCGTCATGGCACTGTTCGGCCTGCCCGTGGACCCGGCCGAAACGATATCGCGCTCCCACTTGCTGCTGTCGGTCATGGAAACGCACCTGCAGCGCGAGGCTTTCCTCGCAGGCCCGTCGGTCACGCTCGCGGACCTCTCGAACTATGCCTACGTGGCGCATGCGCCCGAGGGCAGCGTGTCGCTCGAACCGTATCCGCAACTGCGCGGGTGGCTCCAACGCATCGAGGCGCTGCCTGGCTTCGTGCCCATGGTGCGCACGCCCATCGGGCTTGCGGCGGCTGCATGATCGCCGCGCCGTTCCACGCCGGCGAGCGCGCGCTGCAAACCCTGGCGGGTTCGCGCGAAGTCATGGCCGCGGCCGGCTCGCGCGTGATTCGCGATTTCATGCCCGACCAGCATCGCGACTTCTTCGCACAACTGCCGTTTCTCATCGTCGGCAGCATGGATGCACAGCTGCAACCCTGGGCCAGCGTGCTGGCGGCACCGCCCGGCTTCTCCCACTCGCCGGACGCGACGCACTTGCGCATCGATGCATTGCCGGCGGCGGACGATCCTCTGGCCGCCCAACTGGTGCAAGGCGCATCGCTCGGCCTGCTGGGCATCCAGCCGCACACGCGGCGGCGCAATCGAATGAACGGCAAGGTCGAGTCAATCGATGCCACCGGCTTCATGGTGGAGGTGCAGCAGAGCTTTGGCAATTGCCCGAAGTACATCCAGGCGCGCGAGCCGTTGTTTGCAGCGGGGCGGGTGGCCGTGCCGGCAGAGCGGCTCGATGGCCTTGACGATGCGGCGCGCGCACTCATCGGGCGTGCCGACACCTTCTTCATCGCGTCTGCGTTTCCGCAGCATGCGGCAGGCGGCGATGAAGCCGATCCGGCGGCGCAGGGGGTCGACGTGTCGCATCGCGGCGGGCTGCCGGGCTTCGTCCGGGTCGGTGAAGACGGCGTGCTCACCGTTCCCGACTTCACCGGCAACCGCTTCTTCAATACGCTGGGCAACCTGTCGGTCCACCCGCGCGCGGGGCTGCTGTTCATCGATTTCGAAAACGGCGACCTGCTGCACCTGACGGCCACCGCGGAGATCGTGTGGGACGGCCCGGAGGTTGCAGCCTTCGAAGGCGCCGAGCGGCTGCTGCGGCTGCGGGTCGGGCAGGTGCTGCGGCGTCGGGGTGCGCTGCCGCTGCGGTGGGGCGGCGCCGAACTGTCGCCGCACCTGGCCCGCACGGGCCGCTGGGTGGGCTGAGAGCCGTCCGTCACCGGCGGCTCGAAAGGGCCGCTGGCTTCAGTCGAAGACCGGAATGCGCGCGTTGGCCGAAGGCCTATATTGCCAACCGCGCTCGCGCAGTGCATCCAGGTCCGGGCTTCGCGCAAGCAGCGCCTCAAGCCCGGCGGCGGCGAGCGTGCAGGCCAGTGCCTGGCCGGGGCAGGCGTGGACCCCATGTCCGAAGCCGAACATCCGCCGCTGTGCGCGAACGGGCATGAAGCGGTCGGGCTCGGCATTGGCTGCCGGATCGCGGTTGGCCGACGCCAGCACCAGCAGCACTGCATCGCCTGGTGCCAGCGATACGCCCGCGATGGTGACGGGCTGCGCCACGAAGCGCCGTGTGTTCTGCACCGAGGGATCGTGCCGCGCCGTCTCCTCGACGATGGCATGCAGCCCATCGCGTGTGTGCGCAGCAGCGCGCAGCGCGGGCTCCCGCAGCAGGGCGACAAGGCTGTTGCCCAAGAGGCCGGCCGTTGCGTCGCAGGTCTGCGACAGCAGCCCGACCAGGTTGGCGAGCAAGGCGCGCGAGAGCGGAGCTCCCACCGCGCTGTTCGCAAGCACGGCCGCAAGCAGCGTGCCGTGGCGCGGCGCCGTGCCCGCGGCCAAGGCCTCGAAGCGCGTCATCAGCGCGTTGGCTGCGCTGCCGGCGCGCTGCAATTGCGCCTCGGTCGACAGCGGCGAGAGGCACGCGACAAAGTCACGCATCCACAGCTCGACCTGCGGCAACGCCTCGGGCGCAAAGCCGAGCAGGTGGGCGACGGCCTGGATGGGCATGGCAAACAAGCTGTCCGACAGCGATTGCTCCGGCACCTGCCGTGCGACCTGCAGCGCCGCGGCATGCGCGGCGCCAAGATCCAGCCCGCCCAGCGCGCGCTGCAAAGCCGGCTTGTGTGCGGCGTGCGCCGGACCGTCGTTCATCCGCACCAGATGGCCGAACACCTCGCCCGCCGGGCTGCCGGCAATCACGCGCGGCACCGGTTCTGCAACCGGGCGCACCCGCAAGGCGCCTGGTGAAAGCAGCAGTGCTTCGATGACTTCGGCGCGGCTCGCAACCCACAGGCGAAGGCTTTCGTTCCATGCAAGCGGCGGCCCAGCCCGCAGGGTTTCGTAGAAGGGATAGGGGTCGGCGTGCGTGACAGCCGCCACCGGGTCGGCGGGCATGACTGAGGGAGAAAGGCTTGAATTCATGCCGCGCAGTGTGCAGTCGCAGTCACTGGCACACTTCGCCCGCGAACGAAGTGTCGGTTGCACGGGCGCCTTACGATGAAGGGATGAGCACTACTTCATCGCCGCACCGGGCCGTGTCCGAAAACGCGGATGTCCAACTCGCCCGCCTGGCCGGCGCCATTGCCGAACCCGCGCGCGCACGCATGCTGAGCTGCCTGATGGACGGCCACGCACGCACCGCAACCGAACTGGCGGCAGTGGCCGAAGTGGCCGCATCCACGGCCAGCGCGCACTTGGCGCGGCTGAAGGAAGAGCGGCTGGTCGAACTGCTGGTGCAAGGCAAGCACCGCTACTTTCGCCTGGCCGACGACAACGTGGCCGCGGCACTCGAAAGCCTCATGGTCGTGGCAGGCACACCGCGCGCCGCGGCGTTCGAGCCGAGCACGCCGAGCCGGCTGCGCACCGCGCGCACCTGCTACGACCACATGGCTGGCACGGCGGGCGTTGCATTGCACGACCGGTTGCATGCGCAAGGCTGGCTCAGCGGGCTGCAAAGCGGTTCGTACGAACTCACGCCCGAAGGCGCGGTGGCGCTGGAGAGCCTGGGTGTCGAAATCGACGCGGTGCGCCGGTCGCGGCGGCGCTTTGCCTGCGCCTGCCTGGACTGGAGCGAGCGCCGCCCGCACTTGGGCGGTGCGCTCGGCGCGGCGTGGCTTCAGCTGTCGCTGCGCCGCGGCTGGGTGCGCCAGGCACTCGACAGCCGCGAGCTGGCGCTCACGCCCAAGGCGCTGCGCGAACTGCCGGAGCTCTTTGCCTGAACTCTTTGCCTGAAGCGCCGCCTCAGGCCTTCAGCTTGAGCAAATAGATCATCGGCCCGGCCATGGCCAGGTCCAGCTCGAGGAAGCTCTCGAAGTCCTTGCCGGCCATCCAGAACGAATCCCAGTTGTTGCGCTTGATGGTCTTGTTCCACACGTCGGCGGCGGTGGCGCGGTGCACGGCCTCGAGCAGCACGGCCTTGCGCTCGGGTGGCACCTTCTTGCCGGTGAGCACGCCGCGCCAGTTGGCCAGGTCGGCGTCCACACCCTGCTCGCGCACCGACGGAATGCCGAGGAAGGGCCGCTTCGACGACACGCCGATCGCGCGCAGCTTGCCGCTCGAGAGACCTTCGCTGAATTCGCTGAAGCCCGAAATGCCCGCCACCGCCTTGCCGGTGATGAGCGCCTCGACCACCTGCGCGCCGCCCGGGTACGGCTGGTAGACCAGGCCCGCGGTGTTGCCGGCCACGCGCGCCAGCATGCCGGCGTACATGTGGTCCACGCCGCCCGCCGAACCGCCGGCGATGATGGTCTTGGCCGCATCGGCGCGCAGTTGGGCGATCAGGTCCTTGGGTGTCTTGATGGGCGAATCGGCCTTGACCGCCACCACTTCGTAGTCGCTGGTGAGGCGCGCCACGGGCGCGACCTGCGCCATGGTGACGGGCGGCTTTTGCAGCGCCACCGCGCCCACCATGACCATGCCGCTCATCAGCAGGGTGTCGGGGTCGGCATCGTATTTCTCGACGTACTTGGCCAGCCCGATGGTGCCGCCCTTGCCGCCGATGTTTTCGTAGACCACCTCGCCCGCCGCGCCCGAGGCGAGCAGTGCGGCACCGAGCGCGCGGCCGGTCTGGTCCCAGCCGCCGCCTTCGTTGGCCGGAATGACGATGCGCAGCTTGGAAATGAGCTGCGGCTCGGCGGCGCCCGCCGGGCGGGACCA
Source organism: Variovorax paradoxus (assembly GCF_009755665.1). Lineage (NCBI taxonomy): Bacteria > Pseudomonadati > Pseudomonadota > Betaproteobacteria > Burkholderiales > Comamonadaceae > Variovorax > Variovorax paradoxus. Next base: position 5,220,087 of record NZ_CP046622.1, on the reverse strand, counting down.
CAGCGCGGCATGGCCGGCACCCGCAACGGCGGCTGCGCTGGCCATCCATGCATTGAAGTTGCGGCGAGAAAGACTCGCGGGCGACGAACTAGGCATTTCGTTTCCATTTGTTGGCAGAAGTAACCAATGATGTCTGCGAAATGAGTCTGTCACCTACCTGTCGAAGTAGGTAAAAACCCTAATGAGTGTTAAAAATTACTGAAAAGCGACCTCGGCGAAGCTTCGGAGCTTGCGGCTGTGGAGCCGGGTCGACCCCTGCTCGCGAAGGATGTCGATGGCCCGCATGCCAATGCGAAGATGCTGCTCTACCCGCTGGCGGTAGAAGTGGTTGGCCATGCCCGGCAGCTTGATCTCGCCGTGCAGCGGTTTGTCGCTCACGCACAACAGCGTGCCGTACGGCACTCGAAAACGGAAGCCGTTGGCCGCGATGGTGGCGCTTTCCATGTCCAGCGCCACCGCACGGCTCTGGCTGAAGCGGCGCTGCGGCTGATTGCCCGGCAGCAGCTCCCAGTTGCGGTTGTCGGTGCTCGCCACCGTGCCGGTGCGCATGATCTTCTTCAGGTCGGGCCCGGTGTAGCGGGTGACGTCGGCCACCGCTTTTTCGAGCGCGAGCTGGATTTCGGACAGCGCCGGAATCGGCACCCACAGCGGCAACTCTTCGTCGAGCACGTGGTCCTCGCGCACGTAGGCGTGGGCCAGCACGTAGTCGCCAAGCTGCTGCGCATTGCGCAGGCCGGCGCAGTGGCCCAGCATCATCCAGGCATGGGGGCGCAGCACGGCGATGTGGTCGGTAATGGTCTTGGCATTGGCCGGCCCCACGCCGATGTTCACCATGCTGATGCCGCTGCAGTCTTCGCGCACCAGGTGGTAGGCCGGCATTTGCGGCAGGCGCGGGGGCGCGGTGCCCTGGCTGCCGTCGAGCAAGGCGCCAAAGTTGGTGCTCGCCCCCGCGGGCAGGCCGCGGCGGCGGGTGATCACATTGCCTGGCTCGATGAAAGCGATGTACTCGCTCTTCTCGTCGGCCATGGCCTCGTGGCCCAGCCGCACGAACTCGTCGATGTAGAACTGGTAGTTGGTGAACAGCACGAAATTCTGGAACCACTCGGGCGCCGTGCCGGTGTAGTGCCGCAGGCGGTGCAGCGAGTAGTCCACCCGCGCTGCCGTGAAGAGCGACAGCGGCTGTGCTTCGCCGGCCTGCGCTTCGTAGGTGCCGTTGGCAATGCCGTCGTCCATCACGCCCAGGTCGGGCAGGTCGAACACGTCGCGCATCAGGGCGCGCCGCTCGTCGCTCATGGTGCCTTCGATGTGGTCGTTCTCGGCGAACGAGAAATGGATCGGAATCGGCTGCGTGCTGGTGCCGACTTCGATCTCGACCTGGTGGTTTTCGAGCAGCAGCCGAAACTGGTCGAGGTAGTAGCGTGAAAAAAGATCGGGCCGCGTGAGCGTGGTTTCATAGCGGCCCGGCCCTGCGACAAAGCCGTAGCTCAGGCCGGCATTGGCCGGCGGCGTGTGGCGCGACACCGTGTGCGTGTGCACCCGCACAAAGGGGTAGCAGGCGCGCACCCGGCCGGGCAGCGCCTCGCCGGCGACGAAGCGCAGCATCGATTCCCTCAGGTGCGCGAGGCCGCCCTGGTAGATGGACTTGACCTGGTCCAGCGCCGCGTTGGCGTCGTTGAAGCGGGCGGGAGCAACGAAAGTGGGCATGTGGGGCATGACGGCATTGTGCAATGCCCGTGCCTGCAGAGCGCTGACCGAAAAGGGGCGGGCGAACCGATTAACCTCGGGCGATCTCCCCGAAACATCCCGAAAGGTGAAGCAATGAAGGTCGCAGTGATGGGCGCCGGTGCAGTCGGCTGCTATTACGGTGCCATGCTGGCGCGCGCAGGCCACGAGGTGGTGCTGATCGGCCGGCCCTCGCACGTGGAAGCCGTTCGCGCAAAGGGGCTGCGGCTGGAGACCAGGGCTTTCGATGAATGCGTGCGACTCGGTGCAAGCACCGAAGCCAGCGCAGTACAGGGCGCCGGCCTGGTGCTGTTCTGCGTGAAATCCACCGACACCGAACTGGCCGCGGCGCAGATCGAGCCGCATCTTGCGCCCGACGCGTTGGTGCTCACGCTGCAGAACGGCGTCGACAACGACGAGCGCGTGCGCTCGGTGCTGCCGCGCCACGAGGTGGCCGCCGCCGTGGTCTACGTGGCCACCGAGATGGCGGGGCCGGGCCATGTGAAGCACCATGGCCGGGGCGAACTGGTGATTGCGCCGTCGCGTGCCAGCGAGCAGGTGGCGCAGCATCTTGCAGCCGCCGGCGTGCCCACGCAGATTTCCGATAACGTGCGCGGCGCGCTCTGGGCCAAGCTGGTGTTGAACTGTGCGTACAACGCGCTCTCGGCCATCACCCAGCTGCCGTATGGCGAGCTGGCAAAAGGCCAGGGCGTGGACGATGTGATTCGCGACGTGGTCGACGAGTGCCTTGCCGTTGCCAAGGCCGAAGGCATCGTCATAGCTGGAGACACCGGTGCCGCCGTGCGCGGCATCGTGCAGTCGATGCCCTCGCAATACTCGTCGACCGCCCAAGACCTTGCGCGCGGCAAGCCGAGCGAAATAGATCACCTCAACGGCCTTGTCGTGCGGCGAGGCGAGGCGCTCGGCGTACCCACGCCGGCGAACCGCGTGCTGCTGGTGCTGGTGAAGCTGCTCGAAGGCAAGCAGCAGCACAAGCCAGGCGCCTAGCCGGGCATCGGTTCGCGCATCGTCACGAACTCTTCGGCCGCCGTCGGGTGGATGCCCACGGTGCCGTCGAACAGCGCCTTGGTGGCGCCCGCGCGCATGGCCACCGCAAAACCCTGCACGACCTCGCCCGCATCGGCGCCCACCATGTGCAGGCCCACCACGCGGTCGGTCGACTTCTGCACCACCAGCTTCATGAAGGTGCGCTCGCTGCGGCCGGAGAGCGTGTGGCGCAGCGACTTGAACTCGCTCGAGAACACCGTCACTTCGCCGAACCTGGCGCGCGCGTCGATCTCGGTGTAGCCGCAGGTGCCGATGTTCGGATGCGTGAAAACGGCGGTCGGAATGTATTCGTAGTCGAGCTTGCGCTTGCCCTGGCCGAACAACGCATCGACCACCACCATGGCCTCGGCCAGCGCAACCGGGGTGAGGTGCACGCGGGTGGAAACATCGCCTACCGCGTAGATCGACGGTACCGAACTGCGGTAGTTCGCATCGACCGCGATCGCGCCGCGCTTGTCAACAGCAACGCCCGCCGCCTCCAGGCCGAGGCCCTGGGTGTTCGGCACCCGGCCTGTGGCAAAGAGCACCGTGTCGGCCTCGACCTGCTGCCCGCGCGCCAGGGTGACGACCAGCCCATTGGGGCCGCGCGCAATCGACGCCGCCTCGACGTTGAGCCGAACGTCGATGCCGGCCTTGCCCATTTCGTGTGCAACGAACTGCCGCACGTCGTCATCGAAGCCGGTGAGCAGGTGTGCGCGGCGATGCAACTGCGTCACTTTGGCGCCCAGGCCGTTGAAGATCGAGGCGAACTCGCAGGCGATGTAGCCGCCGCCCACCACGAGCAGGCGCTTGGGAAACGGATCGAGGTCGAACATCGCATCCGAGGTGGCGACGTGCTCGCGCCCGGGAATCTCCGGCACGAAGGGCGTGCCGCCGGTGGCAACGAGCAGATGGCGCGCGGTGTGGCGCTGCCCGTCGATTTCCACCGTGTGGCCGTCGACCAGCTGGGCCCAGCCCGTGATCAGCCTGACGCCCGAGTTCTTCAGCAGCGAGGCATACACGCCGTTGAGCCGCTCGATCTCCTTGGCGCGCTGCGTCTTGAGGTGGCCCCAGTCGAACTGCGGTGCCTCGGGCAGCTTCCATCCGTAGCCCGCGGCTTCCTCGAACGATTCGGCATAGCCGGCGGCATAGCTGTAGAGCTTTTTCGGAATGCAGCCCACGTTGACGCAGGTGCCGCCAAGGTCTGCCGCTTCGGCCAGGCCCACGCGCGCGCCGTGCTGCGCCGCCATGCGCGCAGCCCGTACGCCGCCGCTGCCGCCGCCAATGACGAAAAGGTCGAAGTCGAATGTGCGCATGTGAAGGGTGCTCCTTGCCGGCGACTGTAGCCGCCGGCAGGGAACAACGGTTCCCGCGGGTCTTGCGCGGCGCGAGCGCCCGCCCGGGCGATCGACGTTCAGCGCTGCTGCGAGTCCGGCGAGGTCATCAGCCTGCGCCGTTCGTCACCGCCGCGCTGGACCGCCGGAGGCTGGGGCTGGGCTTGCTGGGGCGGCGGCGCAAAGCCGCGTTGCTGCTGCATCGCACGAACCTGCGCCTCCTGGGCCTGCCGCATGGCGTTCTGCTGAGCCTGCTGCTGGGCGAGCGCCTGCTGCTGCATTTGCGCGGCGCGCTGTTGCATCTCCTGCTGCTGGCGAATCATCTGCTGCTGGGCCAGCGCCTGCTGCGCGGCGCGTTGCTGCTGTTGTTGCACCTGCATCTGCTGGGCTTGCGCCTGGGCGGCGCGCTGCTGCAGTTCCTGCTGTTGCCGCTGCGCCTGTTGCTGCTGCTGGAGTTGAAGCTGTTGTTGATGCTGCTGTTGCTGCCACTGGTTCTGGTTGGCGCGCTGCTGCCACTCCTGCTGCTGGCGCTGGCCCTGCTGCCGCTGCCATTCCATTTGCTGCTGCTGTTGTTGCTGTGCCGCCTGCTGTTGCGCCGCGCGCTGCTGCATCGCCTGGATGTTCTGCGCCTGCTGCATCTGCTGGACTTGCCGCGCCTGCTCATACTGGAACTCTTGCTGCTGGCGGGCTCGCAGCTGCGGCGGCGGCTGCATTGCGGCGGGCCGGCCGAAGCCGCCGCCAAAGCCATGCATCGGAATGCCGGGCGCCGGCGCAACCGGCACGCGCGCAAAGCGGTCGTCGGGCAAGCGCACCAGGTCGCGCCGGCCGAAAGGGCCACGGCCGAAGCGGTCGGCCGGCACCACGGTCACCGCGCCCGGCATCCGCTGGTTGGCATAGAAGTCGTTGCGCATCTCGGCCTGGCGGTTGCGGTAGGCGGCCATGCGGTTGACCCGATCGATGTAGCGAGGGCTCGCGCTATAGGCGGGGCGCCATTGTTCGCCGGGCGCGAGCGGAAACCAGCCCACGCCGCTGCGGCCGTCGCCGATCTGCAAGGTGGCGTTCACGCCGCCACTGCCGCCGCCCACAAAGCCGACCAGCGCGGGCGAATAGACGGGCCGTGCGGTGGTCTGCCCCGGTACCCATGCCCAGCGCGGACCCACACGCGCCCAGCGGCCGTAATGGAAGGGTGCAAAGCCCCAAGGCGCGGCATCGACCCAGGTCAGGCCCCAGGGCGCGACGTTCACCCACTGGCCGTCGCGGTAGGGCGCCCAGTCGGCGTCCACGTTGCGCGGGAACCAGACGGCGCCGTAGGAAGGGTCGTTCTGCCAGTCGCCGTAGTTGTCGAGTTGCTGGTAGCCGACCACCTCGCGCGACACGTAGCGCGCCGAAACCGACTGGTCCTCGATGCGGTTGCGTTCGGCCACCCAGGCGTCGAAGCTGCCGTTCTGCGGCGGGAAGCTGTTCACCGCGGCAAGGTCGCGGCCGGACACGGTGAGTTGCTGCCGCGCGCCCAGGGTTTGCGACTGGCCGTTTTCACCATGGAGCGTGGCGCGGCCGGAGGCCACCGCGACCCAGGTGGTGCCGGCGGAGGGGTCGGCCCCAATGCGGTATTCGCCGGGTGCGTCGATCACCACCGCGAGATTGCCGGTGTCCACCTCGACCCGCTGGCCCGAAAGATCGTCGCGCACGCGCAATTGCAGGTTGCCCTGGTTCGCGGTGATGCGTACGGTGTCGTCGTCGAGCTCGGAAAACTCAACGTGTGTCTGCCCGTCCATCCTCAGCGCCGCCGAGCCGATGTGGACCTCGGCGCGCGCACTGCGGTCGGTCCAGAGCCGGTCGCCGGTGGTGATGGGGCGGTTGGGCTGTGCGTCGTACCAGCTGTCTTCGCCGGCCGGCGCAAAGCTCACTGTGCCTTGCTGCAGGTTCAGGCGTGCCACGCGGCCCGGCGGGTCTTGCTGCGCGCCGGCCGCCGCGCCAAGGCACAGCAGCGCGATGCCAAGCAGCCACCGGCGCAGCGGCCGGTGAAGAAGGGAAAAGGCGGTGCGGTTCATGGTTTGTCTCTGGTTCGCGGGACCGGATGAAAGCGATGCACATGTAACGCGCGAGAATCCGCTGCCGCTGTCAGCGCATGCCCCCAGCTTGGTGAAGCGCACGCACATTCGGCAACCGCTTGTAATGAGGGACTCAGCATGAAAAACGACAACAACCCAGGTGCATCGGTCAAAGTGCGCTACCGGAACCATAGCAAATCGTGCAGGGTGGCGGCGCTCGCCCTCGGTGCGGCGATCTTCATTGCGGCCCCGGGCGCCGAGGCCCAGCTGGCACGCAAGCCGTCTTACTACCAGCAGCAGAACAGCAGCAACTCGGCTCCCGCGGCCGCCCGTCCGGCAGCGCCCGCGTCGCTGCCCATGCTTCGCAGCCAGGGCGATTTCGACGCCCTGGCGCGCGTCTACGACGCGGGCACGCCGATGCAACTGGCCCACGTGCTTTTCGCCGTCGACCGCCGGGCCAGGCCGGTGCGCACCTACTACATCGACACGCCGCGCTTTCAGCTGCATGTTCGCTTCGTGCGCGATACCGGCCTCTCGCCGCGCGCCGGCAAGCGCGAAATCGACCGCAACTACCTTGTGCCGGACCGCCGCTTCCTGTTCGGCACGCTGAGCTGGCAGCAGAACATCGGCGCCTTTACCTACGAATTCTGGGAGGGCGACCAGCTCACCCCCGCGCTGCTGCGCCAAGCCGATGCGCAGGTGAAGGCCAGCTTCTTCGCACCGGTCAAGTTCAAGACCAATTCGACGCTGCACGAGCGGATCGCAAAGGAAACGGGCGTCGACTTCGTCAGCCAGGAAGCGCTGATCCGCGAGCAGCCCTACATGCCGATGAACCTCGGCACGGCCACGGGCCGTGTGCGCATCGTGGACGAGGCCTCGGGCGCGAACGTGTTGAATGCCCTGCTGCCCGACGATATTGCCGTGCTGCGCCAGGTGCCGATCAGCCTGCCGCCCGTGGCCGGCGTGCTGACCGAGCGGCCTTCGACCGCGCTGTCGCACGTCAACCTGCTGGCCAAGGGCTGGGGCATTCCCAACGCCTATGTGCGCGATGCCGCGGCTGTGCTGCGCGAACACGAAGGCCATTGGGTGGCGCTCAAGGTCGCGGCCTCGGGCTTCCAGCTGCGGCGCCTCACGCCCGAAGAGATCGCGGCGCTGCCGCCGCGCAATGTGCGCACCGCGGCCATCGGCGCGGTGCCCGGCGGCGCGAAAGCCGCCAAGCCCGACCTGCGCGAAACCCGCCTGCTGCCGCTTGCGTCTCTTCGCGCGCGCAACAGCGCGCAGTGCGGCTCCAAGGCCGCCAACCTCGGCGCCGTGCTGGCCGCGCGCATTCCTCAGACCACGGTGCCAGACGGCTTCTGCATTCCCTTTGCGCACTACGACCGCTTCATGCGCGCCAATGACCTGGCCGGCCGCATCGCGCGCATGCAGCGGCAACCCGGTTTCGCGAGCGACCCGCAGATCCGGCAGAAGGCGCTGGCACAGCTACGCGATGAGATCGTGCAGTGGCCGGTCGATGCGGCCATCGCGGCGGCGTGGCGCGCCGCTTGGCAGTCGCAGCTGGGGGGCGGCGGCGTTTTCGTGCGCAGCTCGTCCAATTCGGAAGACCTGCCCGGCTTCAGCGGCGCGGGGCTCTACAGCACGGTGCCCAATGTGAAGACGGGCGATGCGCTCGAGCTGGCGGTGAAGAAGGTATGGGCGTCGGTGTTCAACCCCGAGGCGTGGGAGGCGCGCAGCGCCGCCGGCTTCGGCGCCGAGTCGGTGGTGATGGGCGTGTTCGTGCAGACCGCCATCGATTCAACCAACGCCGGCGTGATGATCACGCGCGACCCCTTCGACGCCGGGCATCCGCACGTCACCTACATCTCCGCCAAGCGCGGCATCGGCATCCGCGTGGTCGAAGGCAAGCGCGTGGCGGAACAGGTCATGTATTCGAGCTGGTCCAAGGCCATCCAGGTGCTCAGCCGCTCCGCTGAAGAGACGGCGCTGCAGCTCGACAAGGACGGCGGCGTGAAGGAAGTGCCGGTGGAAGTGGGACGCCATGTGCTCACCGACGAACTGGTGGTGCGGCTCGCGAATGTGGGCGCGGCGGTGAAGCGCACCTTCAACGGCGTTGACCAGGACATCGAATGGGCCACCGTGGGTGACCGCATCGTGCTGCTGCAGGCGCGCCCCTATGTGGAGCGGCGCCGCTGATCCTTGCCGCTTACTTGTACAGCAGCTGCGGCAGCCAGAGCCCGATCTGCGGCCAGATGTACAGCAGCACGATGGCCAGCACCTGGATGCCCATGAAGGGCAGCATGCCCAGGAAAATCTGGTTCAGCGTCACGTGCGGCGGGCTCACGCCCTTCAGGTAGAACGCCGCCATGGCCACCGGTGGGCTCAGGAAGGCCGTCTGCAGGTTCATTGCAACCAGCAGGCCGAAGAACAGCGGATCGACGCCGAAGTTGTCGAGCAGCGGAATGAAGATGGGCATGAAGATCACGATGATCTCGGTCCACTCCAGCGGCCAGCCCAGAAGGAAGATGATCACCTGGCTCAGCACCAGGAACTGCACCTTCGTGAGGTTCATGCCCAGAACCCACTCTTCCACCAGCGCCTGCCCGCCGAGCAGCGCGAACGCCGCCGAGAAGATGGCCGAGCCCACGAAGAGCCAGCACACCATGGCCGAGGTCTTGGCCGTGAGGAACACCGATTCCTTCAGCACCGACAGGTTGAGCCGCCGGTAGGCGGCCGCCAGCAGCATGCCGCCGAGCGCACCCATGGCCGCCGCCTCGGTCGGCGTTGCCAGGCCCAGCACGATCGAGCCGAGCACCGACAGGATCAGCAGCACCAGCGGGAAGAACGAGGCCAGCAGCATCTTGAAGATCTCGAGCCGCGCAAAGCTCAGGAACAGGTAGAACAGCGTGACCATCGCGCCGAAGATGGCGAAGGTGACCCACCACCAGGTGGGCGCTGGGCGCACCGAGGCGCCTTCTGCCGCGGGCGCGTTGTCGGCGGGTGGTCGCGCCGAAGCCGCTTGGGCCGGCGTGGCAGATTCGGCGGATGCGCCCGGCGGTTCCGAAAGCGGACCGGAAGAGGGCGTGTCCCCCGACGGCGGCTCCTGCAGCCCGCCCTCGGCCGGTGGTTCCTGCAGGCCTCCGGTGGAAGGCGGCTCCTGCAACCCGCCTGTGCTTTCGCCTTGGGCCGGATTGCCGCTGCGCGTGGCGCCGATCTCCTCGATCTCGTAGCGCGCCTGCGCCTCGATGGTGGTCACGGCCTTGTAGCTGAAGCCGGCGAGCAGCAGAAAGATCACGGCGGGCATTGCAACGATGCCGAGCTGCCGCAGCACGTGCGAGAAAGGCACGTCCGCATTGCGCCGGCCTTTCAGCAGGCCGACCACCGCGTGCGCGGCGGGGCTGTCCGCCAGCCGCTGCGAGAGCGGGGTGAGAGGCACGGCCCGTTCCGCCTGCGACAGCGGCGGCGCCCATTGCGGCTTGAGCCGCGCGATGACGATCACGTACAGCACGTAGAGAGACGCGAGCATCAATCCCGGAAAGAAGGCCCCCGCATACAGCTGCACCACCGAGACGCCCGCCGTGGCGCCATAGACGATCAGCAGCACCGAAGGCGGAATCAGGATGCCGAGGCATCCGCCCGCCGTGATGGCGCCCGCGGCCAGTGGCACGCTGTAGCCCGCGCGCAGCATGGCCGGCAGCGCCAGCAGGCCCATCAGCGTGACCACCGCGCCCACGATGCCGGTTGCGGTGGCAAAGATGGTGCAGGTGACCAGCGTGGCCACGGCCAGCGCGCCCGGCAACCGCGCGAGCGCCAGGTGCAGGCTCTTGAAGAGCGACTCGATGAGGTTGGCGCGCTCCACCAGGTAGCCCATGAAGACGAACAGCGGCACCGCAATGAGCACGTCGTTGGCCATGGTCTTGTAGGCGGCCTGCACCATCAAATCGAGCGTGCGGTGCCAGTCGCGGTCGTAAGCCAGCCACGTGAAGAGCATGCCCATGCCCATCAGCGTGAACGCGGTGGGAAAGCCCAGCATGATGGCCACCACCACCAGCGAGAGCATCAAGAGGCCCAGGTGGCCGTTGGTGATGGTGTCGGCGCTCACCAGCACCGCGCCCGCGCCGATCACGATCAGCGCCATGAACGAGAGGCCGAACCAGAGTTCGCGGCGGATCATCGTGCGGCCTCCTTGGAAACCACCACACGGTCGAGCGCGGCAATGTCTTCGTCCTTGACGTTGACCATTTCCTTGAGCTTCTCGACGTCGACCTCTTCCACGTCCTGCTCGCGCGAAGGCCACGCGCCGCTCTGGATGCATTGCACGCAGCGGATGATCTCGACCACGCCCTGCAGCAGCAGCGTGAAGCCGGCGAGCGGAATGATGTACTTGAACGGATACAGCGGCAGCGGCTCGGCCGAAAAGGTCTGCTCGCGGATGGCGAGCGATTCGCCCGCATAGACCCAGCCGGCCCAGGTCAGCGCGACGATGCCGGGCAGGAAGAAGATGATGTAGAGCACCAGATCGACCAGCGCCTGCGTACGCGGCCGGAAGAAGCCGTAGAGCACGTCGCCGCGCACGTGGCCGTTCTTGGAGAGCGTGTACGCGCCGGCCGTCATGAACATGGCGCCGTACAACATGATCTGCGCGTCGAGCACCCAGGCATGAGGGTGGTTCAGCACATAGCGCGAAAACACCTCCCAGCTGATCAGCAGCGTGAGCAGCAGCGCGCACCATGCGAAGGTCTTGCCGATCCAGGTCGAGAAACGATCGACGGCCAACAGGAAAGATTGCATCGAAAAGAACTCCTCGCTGCGGCCGGCGCAGCATGGGCGGGCACGAAAAGAGGGCACCGCTCTGGGTGCCCTCGCATCACCGGATCGGCGTCAGGACTTCTTGGCCTTCGAACCGAAATAGTGGTTGTAGGCCATCTTGAAATCGACCGTGTAGTCGTTCTGCCACTGGCCGGCGCGTTCGGCAAAGGCCTTCTGCGAGTCGAGCACCTTCTGGAACATCGGGTTCTCGGCGGCCTTCTTGGCCACGGTCTTGTCCCACGAGGCCAGCTGCGCCCGCAAGATGGCATCGGGCGTCTTGTAGAACTTGATGCCCGCCTTCTTCAGCTCGATGTAGTCCTGCGAATTGCGCTGGATGGCCTTCCAGCTCATGTCGGCGCTGGAGGCCTGCACCGCATAGTCGATGATCGACTTGAGCTCGGCCGGCAGCGCCGCGAGCTTGCCCTTGTTGAAGAGAATCTCGAACTGCTCGCCCGACTGGTGAAAGCTCTGCAGCATGCAGTTCTTCGCCACGTCGGGAAAGCCCAGCACGCGGTCGCTCGACGCGTTGTTGAACTCGGCCGCATCGATCAGCCCGCGGTCCAGCGCCGGCACGATCTCGCCGCCCGGCAGCGGGTTCACGGCCGTGCCCATGTCGGTGAACACGTCGACCGCCAGCCCCACGGTGCGGAACTTCAGGCCCTTCATGTCTTCGACGCGCGCTACCGGCTTCTTGAACCAGCCCAGCGGCTGCGTGGGCATGGGGCCGTAGAGGTAGGACACCACGTCCAGGTTCAGGCTCTTGTAGATTTCCTCGATCAGCGCCTTGCCGCCGCCGTAGTTGTGCCAAGCCAGCACCATGTTGGCGTCCATGCCGTAGCCGGGCCCCGAGCCCCAGAGCGCGAGCGCCGAGTTCTTGCCGTACCAGTAGGCCACCACGCCATGGCCGCCGTCGAGCGTGCCCTTGGCAACGGCGTCGAGCAGCTGGAACGCCGGCACCACGGAGCCGGCCGGCAGCACTTCGATCTTCAGGCGGTTGCCCGCCATGTCATTGACCTTCTTGGCAAAGTCTTGCGCGTATTCATGGAAGATGTCCTTGGCTGGCCACGTGCTCTGGAAGCGCAGCGACGTGGTCTGTGCCATGCTGACCATCGGCGCCGACATGGCGCCCGCAGCCACGGCGGCGCCCTTGAGCAGGCTGCGGCGGCGGGGTGATTTGCTCTCTGTCATGTTGTCTCTCTCCATACAAGTTCTGACTGAAGAAACCCTGCCCGCCTTCTTGGCGCTATGTTCGGCAGGCCCATCCGCATCTTTGGCGCGCTGGAATATGCGACAAACAGGGTTTTCACGAACTGGTGAAAAATTCCATCATCCGGGCGGGGCCGCAGGGGCAACGTAAAGACGCTATTCCCCGCGTAGGTAGCCCCCGTCGATCGAAAAGGACTCAAAGACATGATTGAACCCGTTGAAGAAAAGGGCTACGCCGGCGATGTGACGCCCGAGCAGGCCGCAAAGTGGATGGCAAGCGGCGAGGCCGTATTGGTAGACGTACGCAGCGACGCCGAGCGTGAATGGGTCGGCTACGTACCCGGCGCCGTGCCGCTCGCCTGGAAGCAGTGGCCGGGAATGACGCTCAACCCGGCCTTCGACGGCGGTATTCGGGCCGCGGGCGAGGACGGCAACAGAAAGCTGGTGCTGCTGTGCCGCAGCGGCGTGCGCTCCATCGCTGCCGCCAGGCGAGCCACCGAACTGGGCCTCGAGGCATACAACATCCTCGAGGGCTTCGAAGGCAATCCGGACGACAACGGGCACCGCGGGGTACTTGGGGGCTGGCGCAAGCGCGGCTTGCCTTGGAAGCAGAACTAGGTCCATCGTCAGCGTGCCCCAGTGCACAGGGCATCGGGTGCTCCGCGCAGCGAAATAAAGGAGGAGGGCGCAGCCCCGGGGGACATTCGCGGAGGGGAGTACCCGGTGGCCTTTGCACGCGCCCTGAACAACAGCGCCAAAAAACAAAAGGCCCACCGTTCCCAGTGGGCCTTTCCATCGGCGAGCTGATCGGCTCAAAGCGCCGGAATGCGCAGCTTCTGCCCCGGATAGATCTTGTCCGGATGGCTCAGCATCGGCTTGTTGGCCTCGAAGATCGCGTTGTACTTGTTGGCATCGCCGTAGTACTTCTTCGAAATGGCCGACAGCGTGTCGCCCTTCACCACGTCGTGGTACTGCGCCGGCGGGGCCGCCGGTGCAACCAGGTTGTTGTCGACGCTCGTCACATTGGCGACGTTGCCCGCGGCAAGCCCCGCTTTTTCGCTTGCTTCCTGCGAAGGTGCCTGGCCGGACAGCGTGACGACACCCGTTGCGGCCGTGTAGGTCACTTCCAGGCCCGTGAGGCCAAGATTCTGCGTCTCGATGTACGTTTTGATGGCAGCCGCGGCCTTGGTGTTCGCGTCCGGCTCGGCAGCCTGGGCCGATGAACCGCCGAACAGCTTTTCTCCTGCTTCCTTGATGAAACTCAGCAAACCCATGGGGTACTCCTTCTGCCGTGGTTATTGGGAATCGCGACTGTAACGGCGGCAAGTGACCACGGCGCGTAGTCCCTTGCCGCAAGTGCAAGCGACGGTAAGCGACATAAAGTCGCAATAATCCGCCCATGGCTTCCCCCTTCCTTGCGATCGACATCGGCAACACCCGCCTCAAATGGGCTCTCTACGATGGCGCGCATCCGGGAGCCAAGCTCCAGGCGCACGGTGCCGAGTTTCTTGACCACATCGAGCGCCTCGCCGAAGGCCCGTGGGCCGACCTGCCTGCGCCCGGCGCCATGCTGGGCTGCGTGGTGGCCGGCGATGCGGTGCGCCGCCGCGCCGAGGAACAGATCGAAGAGCGCTTCGAATGCGCGCCGCGCTGGGTGGTGGCGAGTGCGGCCGAGGCCGGCATCGTCAACGGCTACGACCATCCGACGCGATTGGGCGCCGATCGCTGGGTGGCGATGATCGGCGCGCGCCACCGCATGCTCGGCACTGGGCCGGCGCGCCCGATGGTGGTGGTGATGATCGGCACGGCCGTCACGGTGGAAGCCATCGACGCCAGCGGCAAATTTTTGGGCGGATTGATCCTGCCGGGCCACGGCATCATGCTGCGCGCGCTCGAATCGGGCACGGCCGGGCTGCACGTGCCCACGGGCGAGGTGCGCGAATTTCCCACCAACACCAGCGACGCGCTCACCAGCGGCGGCACCTACGCCATTGCCGGTGCGGTGGAGCGCATGGTGCAGCACGTGCGCTCGCACTGCGGCGCCGAGCCGGCCTGCTACATGACCGGCGGCGCAGGCTGGAAGATGGCACCCGTCATGAATGGAGATTTCGAACTCGTCGAAAGCCTGATCATGGACGGCCTGCTGGTGATTGCACGCGAGCGGGCTGCCGAGTAAAGCTTCTCCAGGAAGGCTCAGGGGCGCATGAGCGCTTCGGCCACCGCGTGGAACGCGGGCAGCGTCAGCGGGTCGTTCCCCGCACTGGCCGCTACCGGATGCGCGGCGTAGCGCACGATCACCATCTCGGCCTTCGGATCGATGTAGATGCTCTGCCCGTGGATGCCGCGCGCCATGTAGGCGCCGTGCGGGTTGTTCGACACCCACCACATGTTGCGGTATGACCAGCCCGGCAGCAGCGCGTAGCCGGCCTTGGCAAACCTGGCCGCATCGCCGCCGCGCTGGATGTCTTCGACCACTGCTTTCGGAATGGCCTGCTGCCCGTTGGTCGCACGGCCGCCGTTGCGCATGGTCTCGCCGAAGCGCGCCAGGTCGCGCAGCACGGTATTGAGCCCGCCGCCGCCCGATTCGGTGCCGATGCGGTCGACCATAAAGTAGGCGTCCTGCTCCGCGCCGATACGGCGCCAGATCTTCTCGCTCAACAAGTCGGCGAGCGGCTGGTTGCTTACGCGCCGCAGGATCCAGGCGAGCACTTCGGCGTTGACTGTCTTGTAGGCAAAGGCAGCGTCGTGCGCGCCTTCCTTCTGCAGCGTGGCAAGAAATTCGTAGAAAGACTTCGGGCCTGTGTAGTTCGGGCCCTGCGCGAGCATGCCGCCGGCGCGCGCATAGTCCCAGACCTCGGCCTTCGGGTCGGCGTAGTTCTCCGAGTAGCGCACGCCGATGGTCATGTCCATCACCTGGCGCACCGTGGCGTCGCCGTACGCCGTGTCCTTCAGTTCAGGCAGGTATTTGGTGACGGGTGCCGCCGGGTCGAGCTTGCCTTCGTCCGCCAGAATGGCCGCCAGCGTGCCCACGAAGGACTTGGTGACCGACATCGCGATGTGCGGCCGCTCGGGCGTGAGCGCGCCGAAGTATTTCTCGTAGACCACGCGGCCGCGGTGCATTACCAGGATACCGTCGGTGTAGGTGCGCGGAATCATCTGCGCAAAGGTCACGGTCTCGCCGGTACCCCCCAGGGGCTTGAACGTGACGGCTTCGATGTCGCTGCGCGGCGCTGCCGGCAAGGGGCTGGGCGCACCGCTGCCGCGCCACACATTGGCGGTCGGCACGGTTTCGCGCACGTGCGAAAAGCTCCAGCGCGTGCGCGGAAACACGCCGCCGGCCGGGTTGTCGAAGGTGATCAGCTTGTCGGGCGGAGGCGGAAAGCCCTTCATCCAGCCCATCGCCTCGACCGAAGTGGCCGCGGGATCGGGAGGCGCGGCGGGCGCGGGCGTCTGGGCGTTCGATGAGGTGTTCACGGCAATCAGTGTGAAGGCGGCGACGAGCGCCGTGCGTTGGAAAAAAGACATGGGCGAGGCTCCTCCGCAAGAATCCATCATCAACGGCCGCTGAAGCGCGCCGGCCGGCGCTCGACGAAGGAACGCACGCCTTCAGCCGCGTCTTCGCTGTTCGACAGGTGCTTTTGCGTTTCGATGAATTCCGACACAGCCGCGAGCGGCCCTTGCTCCACGGCCTTGATCACGTTGAGCCGGGTGGCCACCACCGCGAGCGGCGCCTGCGCCGCAATGCGCTGCGCAATGGCCAGCGCCGCGTCGAGCTCCTGCCCCGCGGGCACCACCTTCTGCACGAAGTTGAGGCGATAGGCCTCGGCACTGTCGAACTCGTCGGCCGTGAGCAGGTGCAGCATGGCATTGCCCACGCCCGCGCGCTCGGCCATGCGCAGCGTGGCGCCGCCCGTGGCCATGATCCCGCGCTGCACTTCCATCTGCGAGAAGCGGCAGTTGTCGGCTGCCACCACGATGTCCGCGCCCAGCATCAGCTCGATGCCCACCGTGAAGCAGATGCCCTTCACCGCCGCCACCATCGGCTTGGTGCGGCGGCGGTAGCCGGGCAGGCCGAAGTCGTGCGGTTCCACCAGTCCGGCGGGAATCGCCTTCTCGCCGCGCTTCATGTACTCGGTGACGGCCGGCAGGTCCAGGCCCGCTGTGAAGTGGTCGCCGAAGGCATGCAGCACTCCCACGCGCAGGTCGGGGTTGTCGTCCAGCCGGGTGTAGGCCTCGGCCAGTTGCTTGAACATCGGCGGCGTCCAGCCGTTGCGCTTGGCGGGGCGGTTGATGCCGATCAGCAGCACATGGTCGATGACCTGCGTGTCGATGCAGCCTTCGGCGGGCGGGGTGGTCGGAGTGATGGGCGTGGCGGTCATGGTGCTTGTCTCCTTGTTCTTGTGTTCTTGCTGCGCTCAATACTTGTAGACGCCGCGTCCCGTCTTGCGTCCGAGTTGGCCGGCCGCAACCATTTCTTTGAGCAGCGGGCACGGACGGTACTTGGAGTCGCCGAACTGCTCGAGGTAGACCTCCATCACGGCCAGGCATACATCCAGGCCGATCATGTCGGCCAGCGCCAGCGGGCCGATGGGCTGGTTGCAGCCCAGCTTCATGCCGGCGTCGATGTCTTCGGCCGTGGCGATGCCTTCGGAAAGAACGAAGAACGCCTCGTTGATCATCGGCACCAGGATGCGGTTGACCACGAAGCCCGGCGCGTTCTTGACCGTGATGGGCGACTTGCCCAGCTTCTCGGCCAGCGCCTTCACGGCGTCATGCGTGGCGTCGCTCGTGAGGTAGCCGCGGATCAGCTCCACCAGCGCCATCATCGGCACCGGGTTGAAGAAGTGCATGCCAATGAAGCGGTCGGCGCGCGAGGTGGCGGCCGCGAGCTGGGTGATGGAGATCGACGAGGTGTTCGAAGCGATGATCACCTCGGGCGCCAGCATCTCGTCGACCTGCTTCAGGATCTTGAGCTTGAGCGCATGGTTCTCGGTGGCGGCCTCGATCACGAGCTGAGCGCTTTTCAGGTCGTCGTAATTGGTCGAGCCCTTGATCAGCGCAAGCGCCGCGGTCTTCTGCTCGGTCGTGAGCTTTTCTTTCTTGATCAGCCGGTCGAGGCTGCCCGAGACGGTGGCAAGGCCCTTGTCGACCGCCGCCTGGGCAATGTCGACCATCACCACATTGACGCCGGCCACCGCGCAGGCCTGCGCAATGCCATTGCCCATCGTTCCGGCGCCGATGATGCCGACGGTCTGGATCGTCATGAGAAAACTCCTTGGATAAGAACAAAACTGGACAGGGGCGGGTGGGGCGAAGGCCGCCACCGCTGCAGGAGATCGATTGTGAAGCAGCCCCGCCGGGCCGCTGTTGCCGCGAGTGACACGGCCGTCGCCGGTGGCTTACAGTGCTGCGATCGCTTTTTCCTTTCTCTTTTTCGACCCGACCATGACCACCCTCGGCACCCCCCTTTCCCCCTCGGCCACCCGCGTGATGCTGCTCGGCTCCGGCGAGCTCGGCAAGGAGGTGCTGATCGCCCTGCAGCGCCTCGGCGTCGAAACCATTGCGGTCGACCGCTACGAGAACGCGCCCGGCCAGCAGGTGGCGCACCATGCGCGCACCGTCACCATGAGCGACCCCGAGCAGCTCAAGGCGCTGATAGAGGCCGAGAAGCCCATGCTCGTGGTGCCCGAGATCGAGGCCATTGCCACGCCGATGCTGCAGCAGCTCGAAGACGCCGGCGTGGTGCGGGTGATTCCCACCGCGCGCGCCGCCCGCCTCACGATGGACCGCGAAGGCATCCGCCGCCTGGCCGCCGAAACGCTGGGCGTGCCCACCAGCCCCTACAAGTTCTGCGATTCGCTGGCCGAGCTGCAGGCGGCCATCGACGCCGGCATTGGGTACCCCTGCATCGTGAAGCCAGTGATGAGCAGTTCGGGCAAAGGCCAGAGCAAGATCGACGGCCCGGCCGACGTGCAGAAAGCCTGGGACTACGCCATGGCCGGCGGCCGCGTGAGCCACGGCCGGGTGATCGTCGAAGGCTTTATCGACTTCGACTACGAGATCACGCTGCTCACCGTTCGCGCCAGGGACGCAGCCGGTGCGGTGCAGACGCAGTTCTGCGAGCCCATCGGCCATGTGCAGGTGAGCGGTGACTATGTCGAAAGCTGGCAGCCGCACCCCATGGCGCCCGCCGCATTGCAAAAGGCGCAGCAGATCGCGCAGGCCGTCACGGCCGACCTCGGCGGCCAGGGGCTCTTCGGCGTCGAGCTGTTCGTGAAGGGCGACGAGGTCTGGTTCAGTGAAGTGAGCCCGCGCCCGCACGACACCGGCATGGTGACGATGGCCACGCAATGGCAGAACGAGTTCGAGCTGCATGCGCGCGCGATCCTCGGCCTGCCGGTGGACACGTCGCTCAAGAGCCCGGGTGCCAGCGCGGTGATCTACGGCGGTGTCGATGCGACCGGCATTGCCTTCGACGGAGTGGCCGAGGCGCTGCAGGTGCCCGGCAGCGACATCCGCCTGTTCGGCAAGCCCGAGAGCTTTGCCAAGCGCCGCATGGGCGTGGCGCTCGCGCATGCGGGCGATGTGGACACCGCGCGCGTCAACGCCAAGGAAGCCGCTTCGCGGGTGAAGCCGCGCAAAGCCTGAGCGGCCGTTGCGCAAGTAAGCAAGCACAGCCAGTTTTCGCAAGCCGCGCTCGGGCCGCGCGGGCATCGTGCACAGGAGACCGGGCGAACACCGCCCGGCCCACCGGAGACACCATGCTGCACCCCCAGGCCCGCGCCTTGCTCGACTTCATCGAGGCGCGCGGCATCCCGCCGACCCACACGCTTTCGCCGGCCGAGGCGCGCGCGTTCTATCGCGACCGGCGCGCCGCCACCCAACCCGAAGCCCCGCAAGTCGCCCAGGTTCGCGACCTGAAAGCCGAAGGTCCGCACGGCGCCATCGCGGTGCGCCTCTATCGCCCGCTGGGTGCCGCGGCCGATGCGGCGCTTCCGGTTCTCGTGTACTTCCACGGCGGCGGCTGGGTCATTGGCGACCTCGACACGCATGACGTGCTGTGCCGCTCTCTCGCCAACGGCGCGGGCTGCGCGGTCGCGTCGATCGACTACCGCATGGGCCCGGAGCACCGCTTTCCGGCCGCCGTGGACGACGTGCTGGCCGCCACCCGCTGGGTGCAACGCGAGGCCGCCTCGCTCAGCCTCGATGCAGGCCGGCTCGCGGTGGGCGGCGACAGCGCGGGCGGCAACCTTGCGGCGGTGGCGGCCATTGCCGCGCGCGATGCCGGCGACCTGCCCATCGCCTTCCAGCTGCTGATCTATCCCGCCACCGACATGCGCCGCGGCCATCCCTCGCACCAGGCCAACGGCCAGGGCTACCTGCTGACCAGCGACACGATGACGTACTTCCACGACCACTACATCGACGACGCCCGGCACGACCTCGACTGGCGCGCGTCCCCGTTGCTGCACGCCGATCTCTCGGGCCTGCCGCCCGCGCTGGTGCTTACCGCCGGCTACGACCCGCTGCGCGACGAAGGCATGGCCTACGCGGAGGCGCTGACCGCCGCCGGCAATCGCGCCGCGTACGTCTGCTTCGAGCGCCAGATCCATGGCTTCATCACCATGGGCAAGGTGCTCGACGAGGCCGGCACGGCCATCGCGCTGTGCACCGCCGAACTCCGCCGCGCGCTTGCGTTGGCCTAGGGAAAGTCCCCGCGCAAATGAACGCCGCGCCGCCGGCCCTCGCCGCTACGATCCTGCCAACGCAGTGCCGGCCCTTGGCCAACGGCGGCCCGATGCAGGAGACAGACACCATGCAGCGAACGAAGACGGCGCCGCCGGCAAGCGGCGGCGCGCAGAGCGGGGAGCGCCTGATGTGGCTCACGCACCAGCGCGTGTTCTACGCCGGGCTGCTCGGCGCGGCGGCCGAACGCACCATGGGCGGGTACGGCGTGTACGTGTCGCCCGCGGGCGCGCCGCCCAACCGCCTGCGCATCGGCGGAGGCGCCTGGCAGACCGGCGAACTGCTGGTGGTGCCGCCGCAAGTGCCGCACCGCGTCGAAAGCGCACACCCGCTCATCTTCAATCTGCTGATCGAATCGGAATCCGTCGATCCCGCGCGCCTGCCTGGTTACCTGCAGCACTGCGGTCCGGTGGATGCGCCCGCGTTCGTGCAGCGCATGCGCGCTGCGCACACCCATTTGCTCGCGCTCTCGGGCCGCCAAAGCTTCGAAGGGCTGGAGTTCGACCGCCTGTTCTTCGGCGATGCGCTGGCGCCGCGCGCACTCGATCCGCGCATCCGCAAGGTCATCGACACCATCAACGCAGACCCCGCAGCACCCACTTCGGCCGAAGACTGCGCGGCGTCGGTGCATCTGTCTTTCTCGCGCTTCCTGCACTTGTTCAAGCAGGAAACGGGCACGGCGTTTCGCGCCTTCCGGGCCTGGAAACGCGCGCGAAGCCTGCTGCGCTACGTGCGCCAGACCAGCACGCTGACAGACATTGCGCTGGACACAGGCTACCCCGATTCGACGCACTTCAGCCATTCGATACGCCAGGTCTACGGGCTCAAGCCGAGCGACATCGTGGCCGGCTCGCGCCGCCTTGCGCTGCACGACGCAGCCGGCGGCTACAGGCAGTAGCTAGCGCAAAGAGGCCGCATGCAAATACTCCAGCTCCTGCTGTCGGGCATTGCGCAAGGCTGCATCTACGGGCTGATCGCGCTGGGCTTCGTGCTGATCTACAAGGCCACCGAGACCGTGAGCTTTGCGCAGGGCGACCTGATGATGCTCGGCGCCTTCGGTGCATTCGCCGGCATGTCGCTGTTCGGCATGCCGTTCTGGCTTGCGGCCGTGCTGGCGCTGGTGGCCATGGCGGCGTTCGGCGTGCTGCTCGAACTCGTGGTGATTCGTCCCATCCTCGGGCAGCCGCAGTTCTCCATCGTGATGCTCACCATCGGCATTGCCTACGTGGCACGCGGGCTCATCACCATGGTGCCGGGCATCGGCACCGACACCCATACGCTGGCCGTTCCCTACAAGGACCAGATCTGGAAGGTGGGCGAGCTGGTGGTCAACCTCGAGCAGCTTGCGATCATCATCGCCACGGCCGTCCTCTGCGGGCTGCTGTTCGCGATGTTTCGCTACAGCAAGCTAGGCATTGCGATGCAGGCCTCTTCGCAGAACCAGCTCGCGGCCTACTACATGGGCATTCCGGTGAAGCGGCTCAACGGGCTGGTGTGGGGCCTGGCGGCAGCGGTAGCGGCCATTGCCGGCATGCTGCTCGCGCCGATTACCTTCGTGCACGCGAACATGGGGTTCATCGGGCTCAAGGCTTTTCCGGCCGCGGTGGTGGGCGGGTTCGGCAGCCTGCCGGGTGCCATCGTCGGCGGGCTTGTCATCGGCATCGTCGAATCGTTCGCGGGTTTCTATCTGCCGGACGGGTTCAAGGACACGGCACCGTACATCGCCGTGCTGCTGATGCTCATGATCAAGCCCAACGGCCTGTTCGGCGAAAAGCTGCGCAAGAAGGTGTAGCCGGATATGCGCTTCATCTTCAAGACCAGCTACGACCAGGACATTCGCCTCGCGCGGCACGGCGGCCATATGTTCTGGTACGGCCTCCTCGTCGCTTTCCTCATCGTCGCGCCATGGGCCATCGACGAGTACTGGCTTGCGCAGCTGACCTTCGTGCTGATCTACGGCATCGTCGGATTGGGCTTGATGCTGCTCGCGGGTTTCACGGGGCAGTTCTCGATTGGCCATGCGGCGTTTCTGGGTGCCGGGGCGTACACCCAGGGCGTGTTGACCAACATGGGTATTCCGTTCCCGATTGCGCTGCTCGCGGCCGCGGCGCTGTCGGCGGTGGTGGGCGTGGTGGTCGCATTGCCTGCCTTGCGCGTGAAGGGCATCTACCTGGGCATTGCGACGCTGTCGTTCGGCTTCATCGTCGAAGAAGTGTTCGCGCGCTGGGAGAGCGTGACCGGCGGCAACGCGGGGCTGCACGTGAAGTCGCCGCAGCTCTTCGGCTGGTCGCTGGGCTCGGGTGAAGGCTTCTACTTTTTGTGCCTGGTGGTCGCGGTGCTCAGCACGCTGGGCATTTTGAACCTGCTGCGCTCACCGACGGGGCGCGCCTTCGTTGCCATTCGCGATTCGGAAATCTCGGCGCAGAGCATGGGCATTCACCTCGCGCGCTACAAGACGATGTCGTTCGCCATCTCGGCCGCGCTCGCGGGTCTGGGCGGTGCGCTGTATGCGCACAAGCTCAGCTTCATTTCGCCGGACCAGTTCAACATCCTGCAGTCGATCGACCTGCTGCTGATGGTGGTGATCGGCGGACTCGGCTCGGTGCACGGCGCGTTCCTGGGCGCGATCTTTTTGATTGCAATGCCGCAGCTGATCTCGATGGGCAAGGACTGGCTGCCGGCCGTGATCGGCCAGGCGCCGGGGCTACAAGGGCTGGTGTACGGGCTGGTGCTGATCGCGTTTGTGCTGTTCGAACCTCTCGGGCTTTATGGCCGATGGCTCAAGATCCGCACCTGGCTGCAGCTCTTCCCGTTCTACCGCAAGGGCTTGTTCAAGCGGCAGAAGTCGTTCACCAAGTCGGACCGGCTGAGATGAGCGGCGCAGACGTCCTTCTTTCGGCCAAGGACCTGAGCGTGCGCTTCGGCGGCGTGCTGGCGGTCAACAAGGTGAGCTTCGACGTGCGGCGCGGCGAGGTGTTCACGCTGATCGGCCCCAATGGCGCGGGCAAGACGACGGTGTTCAACCTCATCAGCCGTATCTACACGCCGACCATGGGCGAGATCACATGGCATGGCGAGGCCTCGGGCCCGATGGGGTTGACGCAGCAGGCACCGCACGCGATTGCGGCGCTGGGCATCGCGCGCACTTTCCAGAACATCGAGCTCTTCGAGCATGCGACCGTCTTGCACAACCTGCTGATAGGCCGCCACACGCATCGGCAGACGGGTTTCTGGAGCGAGGTGTTCTTTACGCCGGCCACGCGGCGCGCCGAGATTGCGGCACGCGAAAAGGCGGAGCAGGTGATCGACCTGCTGGACTTGCAGCATCACCGCGACTCGATGGTGGCCGGCTTGCCTTACGGCGTGCGGAAGGTGGTGGAGCTGGCGCGCGCGCTGTGCACCGAGCCGAAGCTGCTGTTGCTCGACGAGCCTTCTTCAGGGCTCAACGTCGAAGAGACAGCAGACATGGCGTTCTGGATTCAGGATATTCAGCATGAGTTGGGTGTTTCGGTGCTGATGGTCGAGCACGACATGTCGCTGGTGTCGAAGGTGTCGGATCGCGTGCTTGCCATGAACATGGGAGAGGTGCTGGCGACCGGCACGCCGCGCGAGGTGCAGGCGGATGCTCGGGTCATCGAGGCCTATCTTGGGACTGTGGATGACGTGAGCAGTTTGAGGAGGGTGGCGGCATGAACGTCTTGTCCGCTGCTTCGTTGGAGACGCCCGGTGTGCGGTGCGGGGCGGGCGCCCCCACTATGCCGGCCCTCCGGGCTCCCTTCCGGTGCTCGCTTTCCGCGGGGTCTCGCCCAAACTCGCTTCGCTCAAACAAGGGCGAGCCCTTATCCGCGGAAAACTGCGCTCCTCAGCGGCGCAGAGGGGGCGCCCACCCCGCACCGCACGCCGGGCTCGGGCGGAGGTGGAACAACCCTGAGCGTGTCCACGGCGTTGGGGCCCCTGCCCCGGGCGGGCCGTTGAGGCGCCGCCGAGCAGCGGAGCGACAGGCGGATCAGGGCTCGCAGCTGTTTGAGCGAAGCGAGTTCTGCGAGACCCCGCCTGTCGTGAGCAGCGCAGGGCAGCCCGAAGGGCCGGTGACGTCGGCCCGACCGGGGCAGGGGCCCCAACGCCGTTCCCCGCCCGTCGCACGAGGGGCGACGCCATGACAGATGTCGTACTCCAACTGCTCAACGTCGAAAGCGCCTACGGCCCCATCAAGGCCATCCGTGGCGTCAGCCTGAAAGTCAGGCAAGGTGAAATCGTGACGGTCCTGGGTTCGAACGGCGCCGGCAAGACAACTATCCTCAAAACCATCTCGGGAATCATCGACCCGAGAAAAGGCAGCATCGAATTCCAGGGCAAGGACATCACCGCCAAGGACCCGGCCTACATCGTGCAGCAGGGCCTGAGCCACGTGCCCGAAGGCCGCGAGGTGTTTCCGCTGCTCTCAGTGAAGGACAACTTGCTGATGGGGGCCTACACCCGCAAGGACCGCGACGGCGTGGCGCGGGACATGGAGAGCGTCTACAGCTACTTTCCCATTTTGCGGGAACGCGCCACGCAGGATGCCGGCTTGCTGTCGGGCGGGCAACAGCAGATGCTCGCCATTTCGCGCGCCATCATGGCGGCGCCGCATCTGATCCTGCTCGACGAGCCGAGTCTCGGCCTCAGCCCCAAGCTGACGAAGGAAATCTTCGAGATCGTCGTGCGCATCAATCGCGAGCGCGGCACCACCATCTTGCTGGTGGAGCAAAACGCCAACATGGCGCTCAATGCTTCCGACCACGGCTACGTGCTCGAGAACGGCCGCATCGTCATGGAAGACACCTGCGAGCGCCTGCGCGAGAAGGAGGACATCAAGGAGTTTTACCTCGGCGTCAAGGACGACGGCGTGCGCGGCGAGCGGCGCTGGAAAAAGAAGAAGACCTGGAGATGAGGGCATGAGCACAACAGTCTTGCGCGCTCCCGCCGGCCTTTGGGACCTGGCGCACCTGCAGCCCAAGCCCGGCGTCGTGGTGCCCGGCGAGACCATTCCCGCCGTATTCTGGAAGGCCGTGGAACTGCGAGCCGACAAGGTGTGGATGCGGCAGAAGGAATTCGGCATCTGGCGCGCCTGGACCTGGCGGCAAACCGCCGATGCCGTGCGCGAAATTGCGGGTGGGCTGCTGGCGCTGGGCTTTGGCCAGGGTGAATGCGCGTCGATTCTTGCCAACACCGTCATCGAATGGGTGCTGTGCGATGTTGCCGTGCTCAGTTGCGGCGGTGTTTCGAACGGCATCTATCCCACGGACGCGGCTTCGCAGGTGCACTACCTTTGCGAAGACTCCCGCACTACCGTGCTCTTCGTGGAAGACGACGAGCAGCTCGACAAGGCGCTCGAAGTGCGTGCGCAATTGCCCATGCTGCGCAAGGTCATCGTGTTCGACATGGAAGGCCTGCGCGACCTCGACGACCCGGGCGTCATCAGCCTCGATGCTTTGCGCATGCTCGGCCGTGAGTACCTGCAGGCCCATCCGCAGGCACTGGAGCAGCGCATTGCCGCCTGCCGGCCCGAGGACCTGGCCATCCTTGTCTACACATCGGGCACCACCGGCAAGCCCAAGGGCGCGATGCACAGCCACCGCGGGCTGGTGTACACCATGCGCGGCTACAACTCCCTGCTGGCGCAGGGCGAGGGCGACGAGCGCATGTGCTTCTTGCCGCTGTGCCACATCGCCGAGCGCATGGGGGGCGAATACTTCGCGATGTACACCGGCTCGATTCTCAACTTCGTCGAAAACCCCGAGACGGTGCCCGAGAACGTGCGCGAGATTTCGCCCACCGTGTTTACCGCCGTGCCGCGCGTGTGGGAGAAGTTCTATTCCGGCGTGATGATCGCGCTGAAGGAAGCGAGCCGGCTGCAGCAGGCGGCGTACGGCTGGAGCATTGGCGTGGGCCGGCAGATTGCCGAGCGCGTGCTGCAGGGCCAACCCGTGGGCGCGGGGCTGCGCTTCAAGTTTCGCCTGGCGCGCTGGCTGGCGCTGGACAACGTGCGCAAGCTCATCGGGATTCACCGCGCGCGGTTCCTCGTGACCGGCGCGGCACCCATTTCGCCCGATCTCGTGCGCTGGTACCTGGCGCTCGGTGTGCCCATGCTGGAGGTATGGGGCATGACGGAATCGTGCGGTGCCTCGACTGGCGTGCCGCCGTCGCGGATCATGCCGGGTTCGATCGGGCCGGCCACCAGCTACAACGAGGTTCGGCTCGACCCGCAGACCGGCGAAATACTCGTGCGCGGCCCCAATGTGTTCATGGGGTACCTCAACCTGCCCGAGAAAACGGCCGAAACCATCGACGCCGACGGTTGGCTGCACACCGGCGACGTGGGAACAGTCGACGCGGGAGGGTATTTCCGCATCACCGACCGCATGAAGGACATCATCATCACGGCGGGGGGAAAGAACATCACGCCGAGCGAGCTGGAGAACGAACTCAAGTTCAGCCCCTACATCACCGACGCAGTGGTGATCGGCGACAAGAGACCCTACCTGACGGTGATCGTCATGATCGACCAGGAGAACGTCGAAAAATTTGCGCAGGACCACGATGTGCCTTTCAGCAACTACGAAAGCCTGACGCGTGCGCAAGAGGTGCTGGACCTGATCCAGGGCGAGATCGACCGCGTCAACGCCAAGTTCGCACGGGTCGAGCAGATCAAGAAGTTCTTCCTGCTCGAGACGCAGCTGAGCGCCGAGGACGAGGAGCTCACGCCCACGATGAAGCTCAAGCGCAAGCTGGTGCAGGCCAAGTACGCCGAGCGCATCGAGGCGATGTATCGCTGATTCCTTTTTCGTCAACCCGAGGAGACAACCCCATGAAGCTCAAGACAGTGACGGCCCTGGCGGTGCTGGGCCTGGCAGCAACGCTCGCATCCGCGCAGCAGCAACAGGGCGTGACTAAGGACGAGATCCGCATCGGCACGATCCAGGACTTGTCGGGGCCGCTCGCGGGCTTTGGCAAGCAGGCGCGCAACGGCATGCAGCTGCGCGTGGACGAGCTCAACGAGCAGGGCAACATCCACGGCCGCAAGCTCAAGCTCTTTGTCGAGGACTCGGGCTACGACCCGAAGAAAGCCGTCCTCGCGGCGCAGAAACTGGTCAACCAGGAAAAGATCTTCATCATGGCCGGCCACATCGGCACGGCGCAGAACATGGCGGCCATGCCGGTGCAGTTCGACAAGAACATTGTCAACTTCATGCCCATTACCGCGGCCCGCGAGATGTACGAGCCGCTGCACCGCCTGAAGTATTCGTTTGCGGCCACCTACTACGACCAGATCCGATTGGCGCTGCCCAAGATGATCAAGGAGAAGGGCGCGAAGAAGGTCTGCACCATCTACCAGGACGACGAGTTCGGGCTCGAGGTGCAGCGCGGCGCCGAGGCGGGCCTGAAGACCGCCGGCATGGAACTGGCCGAGAAAACCTCGTTCAAGCGCGGTGCCACCGACTTCAGTTCGCAGGTCGCAAGGATGAAGGCCGCCAGCTGCGACCTGGTGGTGCTCGGCACCATCATCCGCGAGACCATCGGCACCGTGGGCGAGGCGCGCAAGACAGGCTTCAACCCGACCTTCCTGGGCTCCAGCGCCGCTTACACCGATCTGATCCACAAGCTGGGCGGCAAGGCGATGGACGGCATCTACGCCACCATGACGGTGCAGAACCCCTACACCGACGAGCAGTCGCAGCCGCTGCGCTTCTGGGCCAACAAGTACAAGACCAAGTTCAACGAAGACCCGACGGTGTTTTCGGTATACGGCTACGTGATCATCGACTCGTTCATCAAGGCGGCGCAAAAGGCGGGCTCGGGCCTCTCGACCGACAGCTTCATCAAGGCCATGGACAGCATGACCTTCGAGCCCGACATGTTCGGCAGCCCCAAGAGCAGCTACACCGCCACCAAGCGCCTGGGCAACGACCAGTCGCGTTTGTCCCAGATCAAGGACGGGAAATGGGTCGTCGTCTCTGACTATGTGACACCATAACGGGCACCATGCCCAATTACTGGTTGATGAAATCCGAGCCCGACGAGGTCTCGATCGACGATGCGCTTGCCGCGCCCAATGCCACGGTGGCGTGGACGGGCGTGCGCAACTACCAGGCACGCAACTTCATGCGCGACGGCATGAAGGTCGGCGACGGCGTGCTGTTCTATCACTCGAGCTGCCCGGAGCCCGGCATCGCAGGCATTGCGCGGGTAGCCTCGGGCGTCAAGCCCGACCCGACACAGTTCGACCCGAAGTCTCCCTACTACGACGCGGCCTCGAAGAAGGAAGACCCGCGTTGGCTGCTGGTTGACGTGCAGGCGGTGCGCAAGACGCGGCTCCTCGCGCTGCCCGAGCTGCGCGCCAAGCCCGAACTGGCCGAGCTGGTCGTGCTGCGCAAGGGCAACCGGCTGTCGATCACGCCGGTCGATCCCGCGCATTGGCGCGTCATCGAGAAGATGCTGGCCTGAGCCGGTCAGCCCACGCGCTGAAGAATGGGAAACAGCTTGCCGAGGCCGTCGGCCATGACCTCGACCGCAAGCGCGGCGAGGATCAGGCCCATGAGCCGCGTCATGATGTTGATGCCGGTCTTGCCGAGCACGCGTGCGATCGGCTGCGCAAGCGAAAACGCCAGCGCGGTGGCCAGCGCCACCACCACTCCGTAGCCGACCAACAAGCCGAGTTCCCACAGGTGCTGCGTCTTGTCGGCGTAGATCACCACCGTGGATATGGTGGCCGGGCCGGTGAGCAGCGGGATGGTGAGCGGCACCACTGCGATGGACGCGCCCATGGATGCCTTTACCTCGGTGGCGCGCAGCTCTTCGACGTTGGTCTTGCTCTCCGCCGGCTTGGCATTGAGCATCGACAGCGAGCTCATGAGCAGCAACAGGCCGCCGCCCACCTGGAAGCTGGCAATCGAAATGCCGAAGAACGCCAGCAGTTGCAGCCCGATCAGCGCGCTGACCGCAATGACCACGAAGGCGCTGAAAGCCGACATGCGCACCGTATGCCGCCGCTGCGCATCCGAATACCCCTGCGTGTAGTGGATGAAGAAGGGCACGATGGCCAGCGGGTTGACGATGGCCACCAGCGTGACCAGCGGCTTGATCAGGTCCATCGAGGTGCTCATCGCTATCTTCCCCCCGTGACGTCGAGCAGGGCCATGGTGGTGTAGCTGGCCTCGGCGGACAGCAGCCACAGGATGGCGCCGGCAATTTCTTCGGCGCTGCCGGTGCGCTGCATCGGTACGGTGGGTGCCAGTTCGAAGGCGCGGTCGGGCATGCCGCCCGACGCGTGGATTTCGGTGTCGATGAGCCCCGGGCGCACCGCATTCACGCGAATGCCCTCGGCGGCGACCTCCTTGGCCAGGCCGATGGTGAAGGTGTCGATCGCGCCCTTGCTGGCCGCGTAGTCGACGTACTGGTCGGGTGAGCCCAGCCGCGCGGCGCCGCTGGAGATGTTGACGATCGCGCCGCCCGAACCGCCGTGCCGGGTGCTCATGCGCCTGACTGCTTCGCGCGCGCAGATGAAGCTGCCGATCACGTTGATGCGGAACATGCGCTCCAGGCGCGCCACGCTCATTTGCTCGACGCGCGCCTGCACGTCGACCACGCCGGCATTGTTGACGAGCGCCGTGAGGCGGCCAAGCTTGGCGTCGACCTTCTCGAACATGGCCAGCACCTGGGCCTCGTCGCCCACGTCGGCCTGCACGGCCATGGCGCTGCCGCCGCCCGCGCGGATGACGCGCACCACCTCGTCGGCGGCGAGCGAGTTGTTCGCGTAGTTGACGGCCACCGCGTAGCCGCGCTGCGCCGCCAGCAGGGCCGTGGCGGCGCCGATGCCGCGGCTGCCGCCCGTGATCAAGAGCACCTGGTCCAAAACCCACCTCCTGCAGAGAAACTGCGTGTCAGTTAAAACCGTTGGCCTGGATTACATCATCGAGGGCCAGCGCATGAGCGTGAGCGCCGCGCCGGGCCGCCCCAAGCAAGCTCGCACCGCGGTGCGAAGCACGGAGGTTATTGAATGCACAAGACGATTGACTATTACTTTGCGCCACAGAGCCCGTGGACCTATCTGGGGCATTCCCGGTTTGCCGCGATCGCCGCGGCCGCGGGCGCCACGGTGCGCGTGCGGCCGATCGACCTGGGCAGCGTGTTCCCGGTGTCGGGCGGGCTGCCGCTGGGCAAGCGCGCGCCGCAGCGCCAGGCGTACCGGCTGGTCGACCTCGCACGCTGTTCGCGCCATCTCGGCCTGCCGCTGAACACCAGGCCGAAGTTCTTTCCGGTGGCCAGCGACGACGCGGCCCGGGTCATCATCGCAGTCGACATGCACGACGGCACCGAGGCCGCCATGCGCATGTGTGCCGCGGTGTTCGCGGCCGTGTGGGTGCAGGAGCGCAACATCGGCGACCCTAAGGTGCTCGATTCGCTGGTGGTCGAATGCGGGCTGTCGCCCAAGCGCGCGGAGCAGTCGCAGAGCCAGGCGGTGCAGGAGCGCTACGAGGCCTACACGCAGGAGGCGATCGACATCCAGGTGTTCGGCGCGCCAAGCTACGTGATCGACGGTGAAATCTTCTGGGGGCAGGACCGCCTCGACTTCGTCGAGCGGGCGCTTCGCCCGTAACCTGGCCTTCTTTTTTCAGTTGCCATCAAGGAGCAAGACATCATGGGTCAATTCATCGATCTGAAAGCCAAGGACGGCTTCACCTTCCCCGCCTACGTGGCCGAACCCGCCGGCAAGCCGCGCGGCGCAGTGGTCGTGGTGCCGGAGATCTTCGGCGTCAACTCGCACATCCGCTCGGTGGCGGACGGCTATGCGGCGGACGGCTATCTCGCGGTTTCGCCCTCGACCTTTCATCGCGTGAAGCCCGGTGTGGAGCTCGGCTACAGCGACGAGGACATGAAGGCCGGCTTCGCGCTGAAGACGGCAGTCGAGGCGCTGCCCGCGCCGGGCGTGCTGCAAGACATCGAGGCCGCCGTGGCCTATGCGGCGAAGGCCGGCAAGGTGGGCATCGTCGGTTTTTGCTGGGGCGGCCTCCTGGTGTGGCGCGCCGCAAGCCTGCTCCCCGGGCTTGCCGCAGCGGCGCCCTACTACGGCGGCGGGATGACCACGCCGGAAGAAGCCGCGCGCCAGCCCAAGGTGCCGGTGCTGGCGCATTTCGGTAACCAGGACCACTGGATTCCGCTGGACACCATCGAGGCGTTCAAGAAGGCGCACCCCGAGGTGGAAGTGCATGTCTACGAATCGGGCCACGGCTTCAACTGCGACCAGCGGGGCTCGTACAACGCCGAGGCCGCCAAGCTGGCGCGTGCGCGCACGCTGGAGTTTTTTGCCAAGCACGTCGGCTGAGCGAGCCCGAGTCTGTGCCAAACGAAGCCCGGCACTGCCGGGCTTTTTATTTTTTCTTTTGCGAGCCGGGCCCCTTCCCGACACGGGTCTGGAGAAAGTCCAGCAAGGCGCGCAGGGCGGCGCTGTTGTGGCGCCGCTGCAAATACGCGGCCGAGAGCCACATGTCCTGCCGCGCATAGCCCTGCAGCACCGGCACCAGTTCGCCGTCGTCGATGTGCGACTGCACGAGGATCGACGGCAGGTAGATCACGCCGAAGCCGCGCATCGCAACCCGGATCAGCGGCGCGCCCTCGGTGCAGTCCATGCGGCTTTTCACCGGCACGTCCAACGGTTGGCCGCCGTCCTCGAAGCGCCAGACTGGCTGGGCGCCCAGCCGCGAGTGGGTGAGCGCGTCATGTCCGGCAAGCTCGCTCGGGTGATCGGGCTTGCCATGCTTCTTCCAGTACACGGGCGAGGCGCAGACGACCATTTCCATGAGCATCAGTTTGCGGACGATCAAGTTGTCGTCGGTGACCGGGCCGCTGCGGATGTCGACGTCGATGCCTTCCTCGGCGAGATCGACCGCGCGATTGGTGAGCTGAAGGCTGATGCTCACATCCGGGTAGTAGCGCATGAAGTCGGCCAAAAGGCCCGGAAATTCACCGTTGCCCATGCCGTGCGGCGCCGAAATGCGCAACCGGCCGCCGGGCTGCGTGGCGCGCTCCTGCAGCTCGGCCTGCGTGAGCTCCACCATTTCGAGCACCGGGGTGCTGCGCTCGAGCAGCAGTTGCCCGGCATCGGTCAGGCTCACGGAACGCGTGGACCGGTTGAGAAGACGCACGCCGAAGCGTGTTTCGAGTTCGGCCACATACTTGCTGACGGTGGCTTTCGACATGTCGAGCTTCTTGGCCGCATGCGAAAAGCTGCCGTGCGAAGCAACCTCCCGGAAGGTTCTGATCAGATCGAGACTGTCCATGTCGAAGCGCCTATTGGTTTCCGTTCCGGGAGCGGCATGCGCCGATTTTCCAGGGAACGCGCCGAATCGAGTGCATGCCTTCGGGTTGTCATTGTTTCAATAGAGGAAACACGGTGTCTCTGTTCCACGTGTTTTGAAGCGTCTATTCAGTTGGAAACTCGCCGCACAGGTGAGCAGCCAGCGAGCCTGGTGGACGAACCATCCAACGAACACAAGGAACTGAAAATGAAGACCTCGCACATCCTCGCCGCAGCAGCTATCGCCGTGCTGGCCGCCACTGGCGCCCAAGCCGAATCCTACGAAGGCGTGAACACCGCCGTCTCGAGCAAGAGCCGTGACGAAGTGAACGCGGAATCCGTGCGCACCGCATCGGCTCCGAACCAGAACGTGACCCGCGGCTCGCGCGGCCCGGAAACGGTCGCCGTGTCGAAGGACCGCGCCCTGGTCGAAGCCGAAGCAATTCGCACCGCCTACACCCCCGACCAGAACGTGACCGGCGGCTCGCGCGTCAACAGCAAGGTCATCTCGACGATGCCCCACCCGATGGACGCACGCGTTCAAGCCCAGCAAGGCTCGGGCGCCGTCGCCAAGTAAGCCAGGCGAATTTGCGGCCCGTGCGGCCAGCACTAAAAAAGGCCACGCAACTGCGTGGCCTTTTTGCTTTGGGGATGTGGGAAGAGGGGCCGGCGCTCAACGCGTGCGCGCAAGGTAGCGCTTGCGCCAGAACACCACGACCAGCACCAGCGCGATGACCAGCATTGCGCCCATCGCAATCCAGAACCCGTCCGCCTTGTGCACCAGCGGAATGAATTCAAAGTTCATGCCGAAGATGCCGGCAATGAGATTGAGCGGCAGGAAGATGGCCGTCAGCACGGTGAGCACCCGCATGATGTCGTTGGCGCGGTGCCCCTGAACGCTGAAATGCATCTGCACCGCGGTTTCGGCGTTCTGCTCCAGCCGGTGCACGTGGTGCACCACGCGTTCGATGTGCTCGAGCACGTCGCGGCTGCGCACCATGATCAGTTCCCGCTCGCGCTGCTCGGCTTCGTTTTTGGGCGATGGCAGCGTCTCCAGCGAATCGATCCAGTCCTGAATGGCAGCGCGCTGGTCTTCGCAGATTTCGTCCAGGTGATGCAGCGACTGCCGCGCTTCCATCAGCGCGCCCCAGTTGGTAAAGCGGCTGCGCGGATCGATCAGCTCGGTTTGCCAATGGTCGAGCTGGCGGGTGAGTTCGCGGCGCATGTCGAGGTAGCCGTCGACGATCTGGTTGATGACGCGCAGCATCAGGTCGGCGGTGCCGGTGGGCACGCGCGCCGAAGTGGCCCGCACGTCGAGCGCCGGGGCGCCCTTGTCGTCCGGCGACCCCGCGGCCAGCAGGCGGGCGGCAAACGCGTCGCGCACCGCGCCGTCCTCCGGATGCACCGACAGCAGCACGCGGTCGAACAGCGCAAAACCCACCGGCCGGGTATCGACCCGGCGCAGCACCGGCGGGCCGCGCCGCGACGGCGTGGGCAGGGGCGGCTCGCCGCCCGAGGTGCCCTTGCCGTTGCCCAGCGCCGCCTGGCCCGGCCCGGCCGAAAGGCGCCGGAACACCAGCACGTCATATTGCGATGTGTAGTCGTAATGCGAAGGCAACTGGTCGTTGAGCAAGTCGGCGACGTGCAGATCGACCAACTGCGTGAGGCAGAGGGACTGCAGGATCTGCTGGACTTCAGTGAGCGACGCGCGAAACTCGTCCCGCGTGAGAGAAATCCAGAGATAGCCTTGGGCGGCGCAAGCGCCCGGCGCCGTGAGCGGCGCCAGCGCCGGATGCTCGCTCACTTGGGAGCGGGTGATTTCGAAGATGCGCATGGGCCCGCCCTGTTGCTCTTTTTTGGGAAATCCCGATCGGCCCGCGCTGCGGGCGCAAGGGTGGGGGAGCTATTGTTTTTGTAGCAAGCGCGCGGCGTCAAGCGCAAAGTAGGTGAGTACGCCGTCGGCGCCCGCGCGCTTGAAGGCAAGCAGGCTTTCGAGCATGACCGCGTCGTGGTCGAGCCAGCCGTTCTGTGCGGCGGCCTTGAGCATCGCGTATTCGCCGCTCACCTGGTAGGCGAAGGTGGGCACGTGGAACTCGTCTTTCACGCGGCGCACGATGTCCAGGTACGGCATGCCGGGCTTGACCATCACCATGTCGGCGCCTTCGGCAATGTCGAGCGCCACCTCGCGCAGCGCCTCGTCGCTGTTGCCCGGGTCCATCTGGTAGACCTTCTTGTTGCTCTTGCCGAGCGTGGCGGCCGAGCCCACGGCATCGCGGAACGGGCCGTAGAAGGCGCTGGCGTACTTGGCGCTGTAGGCCATGATCCGGGTGTGAACGTCGCCGCGGGACTCCAGCGCGGTACGAATGGCGCCGATGCGCCCGTCCATCATGTCGCTGGGCGCCACGATGTCGACGCCCGCCAGCGACTGTGTGAGCGCCTGCTTCGTCAGAACTTCAACAGTGGCGTCATTGATGATGTAGCCGGTGTCGTCGAGCAGGCCGTCCTGGCCGTGGCTGGTGTAGGGGTCGAGCGCCACGTCGGTCATCACGCCAAGCTCCGGAAAGCGCGCCTTCAGGGCGGCGACCACGCGCGGAATGAGCCCGTCGGGGTTGAAAGCCTCGTCGCCGCCGGGCGTCTTGAGGCCTGCATCGATCACCGGGAAAAGCGCCATCACCGGAATGCCGGCTTCCACGCACTGCTCCGCCACCGGCAGCAACAGGTCGAGACTCAGGCGCTCCACGCCCGGCATCGACGACACGGCATCGCGCTTTTTTTCACCTTCCTGCACGAACACGGGGTAGATGAGGTCGTGCGCCGTCAACGTGTGCTCCCTGACCAGGTTGCGGGTGAAAGTATCGCGGCGCAAGCGGCGGGGCCGGCCGGCCGGGTACATGGCGAAGGAGGGGGAAGGGCGCGTCATAGGCCGAAAATTGTGCCTGAAGCGCGGAACTGCGGCATGGCTCGGCAGCAGCAGTTGTCTGATAACAGGACAAATTAGTAGCTCAAAGGTTCTCTTTTTTTCTATAAAAATGTTAAAGAAAGTGGCTGAGTCGCTTGAAACCTTGTTTCGTCTTTGTTAAATTCTGAAGCGGGCGGCTTGCCGCTCCCCGCTTTTCCTCCCTGAGCGGGTGCCTTGATGTGTGACAGCAAAAGGGCTTCCCAGCCCGGCGTGAAGACGTCGGGCTTTTTTTTGCCTGCCGCTGGCATCGGCTCGGCAGGCAAAGGCCGGTGGGTGGCGCAGCCGGCCACTAAACTGCCTCCATGCTCTGGGTCAAATCTCTTCACATCGTATTCATTGCCAGCTGGTTCGCGGGGTTGTTCTATCTCCCGCGGATCTTCGTCAACCTGGCGATGGTGCCGCCCGAGTCCGTCGCGGAGCGTGAGCGTCTGCTGCTGATGGCGCGCAAGCTGCTGCGCTTCACGACTTTCCTGGCCGTCCCGGCGCTGGGATTCGGCCTGTGGCTCTGGCTGGGCTACGGCATCGGGCGCGGTCCCGGCAATGGCTGGATGCATGCCAAGCTGGCCCTGGTGCTCGTGGCCATCGGCTATCACCATGGTTGCGCGGTACTGCTGCGGCGTTTCATCGCAGGCGGCAACCGGCGCAACGACCGCTGGTTTCGCTGGTTCAATGAACTGCCTGTCCTGCTGCTGCTCGGCATCGTGGTGCTGGTGGTCGTCAAGCCGTTCTGAGCCCGGTGTCGAAGGTGGAGATGCAGCACAAGTCCGCCGCGCTGCCTCTTGCGCTCGCCTATGCGGCGCTGATCGTCTACGCCAGCCTGTATCCGTTTGCCGACTGGCGCGACCAGGGCATTGCGCCTTGGGCGTACCTGTCGGCGTCCTGGCCCAAATACTGGACGGGCTTCGATTTCGCGGTCAATGTCGCGGGCTACGTTCCCTTCGGGTTCCTGTGTGCGCTGGCCGTGTTGCGCACTCGCCAGGACGCCAGCGGCTGGCGCGCGATGCTGCGCGCCACCCTGGCCGGCGCGGCGCTGGCCTTTGCCATGGAGACGCTGCAAAGCTATCTCCCGGCGCGCATTCCTTCCAATGTGGATCTGGGCCTGAATACTTCCGGCGCTCTTCTGGGGGCGATGCTGGCCGCTGGGCTCGAGCGCCTGGGTGCGGTAGCGCACTGGAGCCGTACGCGCTCGCAGTGGTTCGTCGACGATTCGCGCGGCGCACTGGTGCTGCTGGCGCTGTGGCCGTTCGCCCTGTTGTTTCCGGCGGCGGTGACGTTCGGCCTCGGCCAGGTATTCGAGCGGCTGGAGGTCGCAATCTCCGAGTGGCTGCTCGACACACCTTTCATCGACTGGATGCCGCTGCGCCAGTTCGAACTCGAGCCGCTGGTGCCCGCTGCCGAGCTGCTGTGCGTGATGCTCGGCGCGCTGGTGCCCTGCCTGCTGGCTTTCCTGGTGACGCGCACGGTCGTGCGGCGCGCCGTGCTGCTGCCGCTCACGCTGCTGGCGGGCATTGGCGCGTCGGCGCTGTCGGCGGCGCTGAGCTATGGGCCCGAGCACGCCTGGGCCTGGCTGGGCCTGCCGGTGCAGGTGGGCATCGCAACGGCTCTTTTCGTGGGCGTGTTGTTGCTGGGCGCGCCGCGCCGGCTGTGCGCGGCCTTGCTGCTGGTGGGGCTTGTCATTCAGCTGAGCCTGTTGAACCAGGCGCCCGAGAGCGCGTATTTCGCGCAGACGCTGGCCACCTGGGAGCAGGGGCGCTTCATCCGCTTTCACGGCCTGGCGCAGTGGCTGGGTTGGCTCTGGCCGTTTGCGGTGCTTGCCTATGTGGTGGCCGCGCTGTCGCGGCGAGGCAAGGCAGTCGCCTGAAGCGAACGGCGGGCGTCACTAAAATCTACCGATGCCCAGTTCCACCTCTGCCGCGCCGCGCGGCTACTACGGCCGCCACATCTTCTTTTGCCTGAACGAGCGCAAGAACGGGGAGGACAGTTGCGCGCTGCACAACGCCCAGCAGGGCTTCGACCGCTGCAAGGCAAAGGTCAAGGAAGCGGGGCTGGCCGGGCCGGGCAAGGTGCGGGTCAACAAGGCGGGCTGCCTCGACCGCTGCGCGGGCGGCCCCGTGGCGGTGGTTTACCCCGAAGCGGTCTGGTACACCTTTGTCGATGCCGACGACATCGATGAAATCGTCGAGTCGCATCTGAAGAACGGCGAAGTCGTCGAGCGCCTCTTGCTGCCTCCTGATGTGGGCCGCTGAACTTTTTCCGAAATTCCGCGCTCGTACCGTGCGCTCGGCGCGCCGCGGCCATGCAGTCCTGATCCTTGCACCATGAACTCCCAGACCGAAAACATCCGTCTCCAAGGCGCCGCCGGCGTCATCGAGGTCCAGCGCGATCTGCCGGCCGACGCCTCCCGCGGCATTGCGGTCATCGCCCATCCCCATCCGTTGTTCGGCGGCACCATGGACAACAAGGTGGTGCAGACCCTGGCGCGTGCTTTCGTCGCCTGCGGCTGGACGGCGGTGCGCTTCAACTTCCGCGGCGTGGGCGCGAGCGAAGGCGCGCACGACGAGGGCCGCGGCGAGTGCGAGGACATGCTCGATGTGGTGGGCCAGCTGGCCGCAGAGGGACCGCTGGCCATTGCAGGGTTTTCGTTCGGCGCTTTCGTTGCGAGCTGCGCGGCCGAAAAGCTCTGGGCTTCGCGCGACGTGCGGCAACTCGTGCTGGTGGGAACGGCGGCTTCGCGCTTCTCGGTGGCCACGCTGCCCGCCGAGGCGCACGAGCGCACGTTGGTGGTCCACGGCGAAGCTGACGACACGGTGTCGCTGGCGGCCGTCATGGACTGGGCGCGGCCGCAGTCACTTCCTGTCACGGTTGTCCCCGGGGGCGGCCATTTCTTTCACGGACAATTGCCGCTGCTCAAAAGCTTGGTCGTCCGCCATCTGCGCGCGGGCGCCGCATGAAGCCCCGCGGGCTTGTTTCGTTTTCTCCAATTTTTCCCATGAATCGTTTTTTTGACGCATTTCGCGCGCTGGTGCTCGCCGCCGCCGCATCGGTTTGCATGATTGCTGCCGCCCAGGTGCCGGCGCCGCCCGAAATTGCCGCGCGCAGCTACCTGCTGCTCGACGTCACAGCCAACCAGATCCTGGCGCAGAAAGACATCGACAGCCCCGTCGAGCCCGCCTCGCTCACCAAGCTGATGTCGGCGTACATCGTGTTCGATGCCTTGCGCGCCAAGAAGATCACGCTGAACCAGACCTTCCCGGTCAGCCAGCGCGCCTGGAAGATGCCGGGCTCCCGCATGTTCATCGACCCCAAGATGCAGGTGCCGGTCGAAGACCTGATCAAGGGACTGATCGTGCAGTCGGGCAACGACGCCACCGTGGCGCTGGCCGAAGGCGTCGGCGGCACCGTGGAGCACTTTGTCGAGCTCATGAACGCGCAAGCCAAGGCGCTGGGCATGAAGAACACGACCTACAAGAACCCCGAAGGCCTGACCGCGCCCGGCCACACCACCACGGCCCGCGACCTGAGCATTCTCGCGACACGCCTGGTGCGCGACTTCCCGGAAGAAGCCAAGTACTACGCCATCAAGAAGTACCGCTACCCGGGCACACCTTCCACCAACGACACCAACCGCAACCTGTTGCTGTTCCGCGATCCGACGGTGGACGGCCTCAAGACCGGCCATACCGACGCCGCGGGCTATTGCATGATTGCCACGGCCAAGCGCGACTTTCCCAACCTGACCGGCGGCCGCCGCCTGCTGTCGATCGTGCTGGGCACTTCGGGTGAGACCGTGCGCGCCAACGAGTCGCAAAAACTGCTGAACTGGGGCTACACCGCCTACGACGCCGTTCGCCTGTTCGATGCCGGCCAGCCGGCTGCCACGCCGGCGGTCTGGAAGGGCAAGGCCAATACCCTCAAGCTTGGCCGGCCCGAAGCCATCGTGGTTGCGGTACCAGCCGGTACCGCCAGCAAGATCAAGACCCAGGTGGCGCGCCCCGAGCCACTGGTGGCGCCGTTCACCAAGTTCCAGCCTGTGGGCTCGCTCAAGGTGACCCTGGACGACCAGCCCCTGGCCGACGTTCCGCTGGTGGCGCTGGAAGGCGTCGAGCAAGCGGGTGTCTTCGGCCGCGCCTGGGACGCCGTGCGGCTCTGGATCAAGTAATTTCGCGCGCCGTCGTGCCATTCATTTGCCGGTAACGGGGGCGACTGCTATACTCGTGGGCTTTTCGGAATTTTCCGAAGGGTTTCACGTTTTCGTTATTCCCGGCCTCCTTGAGTCACGACAAGGGCGGTTTACAGCCAAGGCCGGGTTGTTTTGGGACTAATTCATTCATGCCAACCATCAATCAACTGGTGCGTCAGGGTCGAACGGTCGAAAAGATCAATTCGAAGAGCCCTGCCATGCAGAACTCGCCGCAACGCCGCGGTGTCTGCACCCGCGTCTACACCACGACGCCAAAGAAGCCCAACTCGGCGCTTCGTAAAGTTGCCAAGGTCCGTCTGACCAATGGCTTCGAAGTCATTTCCTACATCGGCGGCGAAGGCCACAACCTGCAAGAACACAGCGTCGTGCTGGTTCGCGGCGGTCGCGTCAAGGACTTGCCCGGTGTTCGCTACCACATCGTGCGCGGTTCGCTCGACTTGCAAGGCGTGAAAGACCGCAAGCAGTCGCGCTCCAAGTACGGCGCCAAGCGCCCCAAGAAGGCTTAAGCCTTCCTGTCGTCAAAAAACAAGCGGTGTTCGGTTGCCTTGGCGGGCACATCGAACGAAGTGACCCACTGTCGGGTCGAGTAAGTGAGAGTCCGGAATGGCTCTCGCGGTGCCGGAAGCGGCGCCAACTGAAGCAAAGAGGTTAGTAACATGCCACGTCGTCGCGAAGTCCCCAAACGTGAAATCCTGCCGGATCCCAAGTACGGCAATGTCGAACTGTCGAAATTCATGAACGTGATCATGGAAGGCGGCAAGAAGGCGGTAGCCGAGCGCATCATTTATGGCGCGCTCGACTTCATCGAAAAGAAGAACCCCGACAAGGACCCGCTCGAAGCTTTCACCGTTGCCATCAACAACGTGAAGCCGATGGTCGAAGTCAAGTCGCGCCGCGTTGGCGGTGCCAACTACCAGGTGCCGGTCGAAGTGCGTCCGGTGCGCCGTCTGGCGCTCTCGATGCGCTGGATCAAGGAAGCCGCTCGCAAGCGCGGCGAAAAGTCGATGGCCCTGCGTTTGGCCAACGAACTGATGGAAGCCACCGAAGGCCGTGGCGGCGCCATGAAGAAGCGCGACGAAGTGCACCGCATGGCAGAAGCCAACCGGGCTTTCAGCCACTTCCGCTTCTAAAAATCAAACTTCGCTTGGGCGTTGGGTATTGAGTGTCGGGCGACGTCGCCCGTGCTCAAGGCCCAGCGCTCAACGCATTTAACCCGAAAGTAAATCATGTCCCGCAAGACCCCCATCGAGCGCTACCGCAACATCGGCATCTCCGCGCACATCGACGCCGGCAAGACCACGACGACCGAGCGCATCCTGTTCTACACCGGCGTGAACCACAAGATCGGTGAAGTGCACGATGGCGCCGCCACGATGGACTGGATGGAGCAAGAGCAAGAGCGTGGCATCACGATCACCTCGGCTGCGACCACCTGCTTCTGGAAGGGCATGGCCCAGAATTTCCCCGAGCACCGCATCAACATCATCGACACCCCCGGCCACGTGGACTTCACCATTGAAGTCGAGCGCTCGATGCGCGTGCTGGACGGTGCCGTGATGGTGTACGACGCCGTTGGCGGCGTGCAGCCCCAGTCGGAAACCGTCTGGCGCCAGGCCAACAAGTACAAGGTGCCCCGCCTCGCGTTCGTCAACAAGATGGACCGCACCGGTGCGAACTTCCTGCGCGTTCGCCAGATGATGATCGACCGCCTGAAGGCCAACCCCGTCGTGATCCAGATCCCGATCGGCGCCGAAGACAAGTTCCAGGGCATCGTCGACCTCGTGAAGATGAAGGCCATCATCTGGGACGAAGACAAGGGTGTGACCTTCACCTACGGCGAGATCCCGGCCGACCTGGTCGACGTCTGCAACGAGTACCACGAGAAGCTGGTCGAAGCCGCCGCCGAAGCCAGCGAAGAGCTGATGAACAAGTACCTCGAAGGCGAGAAGCTCTCCGAGGAAGAAATCAAGAAGGCCATTCGCCAACGCACCATCGCCGGTGAAATCCAGCCAATGCTGTGCGGCTCGGCCTTCAAGAACAAGGGCGTGCAAGCCATGCTCGACGCGGTCATCGAATACATGCCCGCACCGACCGACATTCCCCCGGTTGCCGGCACCGACGAAAGCGAAGCACCGGTGGTGCGCAAGGCCGACGACGAAGAGAAGTTCTCGGCGCTCGCGTTCAAGCTGATGACCGATCCGTTCGTGGGCCAGCTGACCTTCGTGCGCGTTTATTCGGGCGTGCTCTCCAAGGGCGACAGCGTCTACAACCCGGTGCGCGGCAAGAAAGAGCGTATCGGCCGTATCGTGCAAATGCACGCGAACAACCGCGAAGAAGTCAGCGAAATCCGCGCCGGCGACATCGCCGCGTGCGTGGGCCTGAAGGAAGTGACCACGGGCGAAACCCTGTGCGATCCGGATGCCGTCGTGACGCTGGAGCGCATGGTGTTCCCGGAATCGGTGATCTCGCAGGCCGTCGAGCCCAAGACCAAGGCCGACCAGGAAAAGATGGGTATCGCCCTGCAGCGCCTCGCGCAGGAAGACCCCTCGTTCCGCGTCAAGACCGACGAAGAATCGGGCCAGACCATCATTTCGGGCATGGGCGAGCTGCACCTCGAAATCATCGTGGACCGCATGAAGCGCGAGTTCGGCGTGGAAGCCAACGTGGGCAAGCCGCAAGTGGCCTACCGCGAAACGATCCGCAAGACCGTCGAAGAAGCCGAAGGCAAGTTCGTGCGCCAGTCGGGCGGCAAGGGCCAGTACGGCCACGTCGTGCTCAAGATCGAGCCGCAGGAAGCCGGCAAGGGCTTCGAATTCGTCGACGCCATCAAGGGCGGTGTGGTTCCTCGCGAATACATTCCCGCGGTGGAAAAGGGCGTTGTGGAAGCACTGACGCAAGGCGTGCTGGCGGGCTACCCCGTCGTGGACGTCAAGGTCACGCTGCACTTCGGTTCGTACCACGACGTGGACTCGAACGAAATGGCGTTCAAGATGGCCGCGATCTTCGGTTTCAAGGAAGGCGCCCGCAAGGCCAACCCGGTCATCCTCGAGCCGATGATGGCCGTGGAAGTCGAAACGCCTGAAGACTACGCCGGCAACGTGATGGGCGACCTGTCCTCACGCCGCGGCATGGTGCAGGGCATGGACGACATGGTCGGTGGCGGCAAGGCCATCAAGGCCGAAGTGCCGCTGTCGGAAATGTTCGGCTACTCGACCACGCTGCGCTCGATGTCGCAAGGCCGCGCCACGTACACGATGGAGTTCAAGCACTACGCTGAAGCTCCGCGCAACGTTGCGGAAGCGATCGTCGCTGCTCGCGCAAAGTAATGTCTTTGCGGGACAGACCAAGATTTGCGCAGCAAATTTGCTCTGTCCCCAACTGACTAAAAGAACGTAGGGTGGCGCACGGCGCCGCCCAACTTGTCTGCGATCCGGTGCCGCCGCGTTCCCGTGCGAGGCGAACCAGCAATCGGGTGCAGACATAAAACCAATGCACGGGAATGCTCTTTCAAGGATTGAAAAATGGCAAAAGGTAAATTCACCCGCACCAAGCCGCACGTGAACGTGGGCACGATCGGTCACGTTGACCACGGCAAGACCACGCTGACGGCTGCGATCGCGACGGTGCTGTCGGCCAAGTTCGGCGGCGAAGCCAAGGCCTACGACCAGATCGACGCGGCGCCCGAAGAAAAGGCCCGCGGCATCACCATCAACACCGCCCACGTCGAGTACGAAACGGCCAACCGCCACTACGCCCACGTGGACTGCCCCGGCCACGCCGACTACGTCAAGAACATGATCACCGGCGCAGCCCAGATGGACGGCGCCATTCTCGTGTGCTCGGCCGCCGACGGCCCCATGCCCCAGACCCGCGAGCACATCCTGCTGGCGCGCCAGGTGGGTGTGGGCTACATCATCGTCTTCCTGAACAAGTGCGACATGGTCGACGACGCCGAACTGCTCGAGCTGGTCGAAATGGAAGTGCGCGAACTCCTCGACAAGTACGAGTTCCCTGGCGACGACACCCCCATCATCCACGGCTCGGCCAAGCTCGCCCTCGAAGGCGACAAGGGCAAGCTCGGTGAAGAAGCCATCATGAAGCTGGCCGAGGCCCTCGACAGCTACATCCCGACGCCCGAGCGCGCCGTGGACGGCACCTTCCTGATGCCTGTGGAAGACGTGTTCTCGATCTCCGGCCGCGGCACCGTGGTGACTGGCGCCGTCGAGCGCGGCGTGATCAAGGTCGGCGAGGAAATCGAGATCGTCGGCATTCGCCCGACCGTCAAGACCACCTGCACCGGCGTGGAAATGTTCCGCAAGCTGCTCGACCAAGGTCAAGCGGGCGACAACGTCGGCGTGCTTCTGCGCGGCACCAAGCGCGAAGAAGTCGAGCGCGGCCAAGTGCTGTGCAAGCCCGGCTCGATCAAGCCGCACACGCACTTCACCGCCGAGGTGTACGTGCTGTCCAAGGACGAAGGCGGCCGTCACACGCCGTTCTTCAACAACTACCGTCCGCAGTTCTACTTCCGCACGACGGACGTGACCGGCGCGATCGAGCTGCCCAAGGACAAGGAAATGGTCATGCCTGGCGACAACGTCAGCATCACCGTGAAGCTGATC
This sequence comes from Variovorax paradoxus, assembly GCF_009755665.1. Taxonomy (NCBI): domain Bacteria; kingdom Pseudomonadati; phylum Pseudomonadota; class Betaproteobacteria; order Burkholderiales; family Comamonadaceae; genus Variovorax; species Variovorax paradoxus. Next base: position 5,176,062 of record NZ_CP046622.1, on the reverse strand, counting down.
AACCCGATCGCGATGGAAGAAGGCCTGCGCTTCGCCATCCGTGAAGGCGGCCGCACCGTGGGTTCGGGCGTCGTGGCAAAGATCCTCGACATCTAAGCCGGACGCAAAGGAATCACCATGGCTACCAAGCAAAAAATCCGCATCCGCCTGAAGGCTTTCGACTACAAGCTGATCGACCAGTCGGCAGCCGAAATCGTCGATACCGCCAAGCGCACCGGCGCGATCGTCAAGGGCCCCGTGCCCCTGCCGACCCGCATGAAGCGTTTCGACATCCTGCGTTCGCCGCACGTCAACAAGACGTCGCGCGACCAGCTCGAGATCCGCACGCACCAGCGCCTGATGGACATCGTCGACCCCACCGACAAGACCGTGGACGCGCTGATGAAGCTCGACCTGCCGGCCGGTGTGGACGTCGAAATCAAGCTGCAATAAACGTTGCGGCCTCGTGCCGCATTTTGTGACAAAGCCCGCCTGCAGAAATGCAGGCGGGCTTTGTCTTTTGTCGCGCGGATGTGGCATCCTCGCCGGCGGCGGCCTCATCAGTTGAGGCGTGGTCGGCTGGAACGAGGCAGCGCAGCATGAGACATGGCAACTCTTTGGCGTCGGGTGTGATGGCATGTATGGCAGCGGCAGCGTTGCTGGCCGGCTGCGGTGGTGGCGGAGGCGGTGGAGGCGGTGGAGGGGGCGGCGGGATTCCGTTCTTGCCTGTCACTCCCCCGTCGGCGGGCTCGGTCACGGTGAGCGGAAAGGCCACCTATGAATCCGTGCCGAATCCGAACGGCACCCTGGTTTATGGCAGCTCCACGCCAAGGCCCGTGCGCGGCGCCGCGGTGGAAGTGCTCAATGGGGACACTTCCGCGCAACTGGCCACGGCAACCACCGACGACAACGGCGCCTACTCCGTGTCCGTTCCCGCGAACACCGCGGTTACGGTACGTATCAAAGCGCAACTGTCACGCAGCGGCCCGGGTCCGAGCTGGGATGTGACGGTGCGAGACAACACCCGGTCCAATGCGCTGTACTCGATGCAGAGCCCGACATTCTCATCGGGCAGCGCGGCGATCGTGCGCGACCTTCATGCGCCTTCGGGCTGGGGTGGTTCGAGCTACACCGAAGACCGGGTTGCGGCGCCTTTCGCCATCCTGGACACGGTCTACACCTCGATGCAGAAAGTAGTATCGGCGGCGCCTGCGGCGGCTTTTCCGGCACTGCGTGTGTTCTGGAGTGCCAACAATGCGCCGTCTCCCGGCAGCGTTGCGGCGGGGCAGATCGGCACCACATTCTTTGTCAGCAGAAACAGCGGGCGCGAAATCTACGTGCTCGGCAAGGAAGACGTGGACACCGACGAATACGACAACTCGGTGATCGCGCATGAATGGGGCCACTACTACCAATCGGCCTTCAGCCGTGACGATTCGATGGGCGGCTCCCATTCGCAGAGCCAGCGCCTCGATCGCAGGCTGGCCTTTTCCGAAGGCTGGGGCAATGCCTGGTCGGGCATCGCGCTCGAGCGCCGGAACTATGTCGACTCGGGCGGTCCCCAGCAGTCGGCAGCGCAGTTCAGCATCAATATCGACCTTGCCGCAGGCGCCGCAACAACGCCGGGCTGGTTCCGCGAACCTTCGATCCAGTCGATCTTCTGGAATCTCAACCAACAGGTCGGTTTCAAACCCATCCATGACACGCTGACCAGCGCTCAGTTCAGGGGCGGCGCCGCGGTCACGTCGATCCATCCGTTCTCCGCTGCTTTCAATGCAGCGGCGCCAGCGAGCGCCCCGTCGCTGGCCACGCTGCTCGCGGGACAAGGCATCAATGCGACGGGGAACGACCCCTACGGAGGTGCGGAGACGAACGACGGCGGAATTCCGCTCACGCTGCCGATGTACAGGCCCCTCGTCGTCGGCAGCCCGACGCAGGCTTGCGTTTCCAACACGGCCGGAAGCGACAACAAGCACGGCAGCTTTTCCTACCTTCGCTTCACCGCGCCCGCCAGCCGCAGCTATCAGATCGTCGTCGACGGAGGGCCGCCTGGCGCAAGCCCCGATTTCGACATCTTCAGGGGCGGATTGATTGCCCGGGAAAGCAGCACCGTCAGCCTTCCGTCCGGCGAGTACGTTCTTGCCGTATCGGACCTCAACAATTCCGGAGCGCAGACATGCTTCAACGTCTCCGTCCAGTAGCAAGAAGGGCTGCCATGAACATCCGCTCGAGTTCGGTGACGGCCGTCGCATGCCTCACGCTGGCCACGATGTCGGCACCGGCCATGGCAGATGGCGAGCCCGGAGCGCGCAGCGCCAAGCCCAAGCATCCGGCCGTGCAGCAGCGGAGCGCTCCCATGACGACGGCGCCGCAAAAACCCGGCAGTTCCGGGGTCAAGCTCCAATACCGCCTGGAATCGACCCCTCAGCTCGGCCGGACCACGGCTGTCGTTCTGCAGTTCGACGACGTAACTGCGGCTGATGGTGCGACGGTCCGCCTGGTTGCGGACAGTGGCCTCACCCTACAGGGAAGCAGCACGCTCGCGCTGCCCGCGGGCAAGCGGTCCACGGCCACGATTGCCGTGGTGAGCGAGGCCGAAGGCCTGGCCTACCTCAATGTGTTCATCACCCAGGATGGCGCCTCGAGCGCGGTTTCGATCCCTATCCAGACCGGTTCGGTGGCGCCAACTCTCAAGTCCACCGGTGAAATGAAGCCCACCCCTGGGGGCGACAGCATCATCACGATGCCTGTCAAATAAGCAAAAAGCGGCCCGAATCGGGGCAAAAAGCTCCTTTGGGCCGCCCCGCAACGCTACTTGCACGGCGCCCGCATAGCGGGCTATAATCGCTGGCTCTGCCCTTGTTGCGTCCCTATGGATGCCATGAGTGCGGAGATTTATCAACCTTCTTCCGCAAGCCGGGAAGCCTTCGGGCGATCGGCTAAACGCTGTTGCCAATTGAAGTGACAGCGGCGAAAGAGGATCCATTTTTGGAGAAAACAAATGAGTCTGAGCAACTCCCTCGGGTTGCTGGGCCGCAAGGTGGGGATGATGCGTCTCTTCACCGATGACGGGGACGCAGTTCCTGTCACGGTGGTGGATGTGTCCAACAACCGTGTGACCCAGATCAAGTCGCAAGAGACCGACGGCTACGTCGCGCTGCAAGTGACGTTCGGTTCGCGCAAGGCATCGCGCGTGACCAAGCCCCAAGCCGGCCACCTCGCCAAGGCGGGTGTCGAAGCTGGTGAAATCATCCGCGAATTCCGCGTGACCGCCGATACCGCAGGTCAGCACAAGGCTGGTGGCGTCATTGCCGCGAGCAGCGTGTTCTCCGTGGGCCAGAAGGTCGACGTGCAAGGCACCTCGATCGGTAAGGGCTACGCCGGTACCATCAAGCGCCACAACATGAGCTCGCAACGCGCGTCGCACGGTAACAGCCGTTCGCACAACGTTCCCGGCTCGATCGGCATGGCACAAGACCCCGGTCGCGTGTTCCCCGGCAAGCGCATGACGGGCCACCTCGGCGACGTCACCAAGACGACGCAGAACCTCGATGTGTTCCGCATCGACGAAGCGCGTCAACTGCTGCTCATCAAGGGCGCGATCCCGGGCGCAAAGGGTGGCTTCGTCACCGTGCGTCCCGCCATCAAGGCCAAGCCGCAAGCGGCTGAAGGAGCGAAGTAATGCAACTCGAACTCCTGAACGAACAAGGCCAGGCCGCGTCGAAGTACGACGCCCCCGAGACCGTGTTCGGCCGTGACTACAACGAAGACCTGGTTCACCAGATCGTCGTTGCGTTCCAGGCCAACGCCCGCCAAGGCACGCGCGCCCAGAAGGACCGCGAGCAGGTCAAGCACTCGACCAAGAAGCCTTTCAAGCAAAAGGGAACGGGCCGCGCCCGTGCCGGTATGACGTCCTCGCCGCTGTGGCGCGGGGGTGGCCGGATTTTCCCGAACATGCCTGACGAAAACTTCTCGCAGAAGATCAACAAGAAGATGTACCGCGCCGGCATGGCCGCCATCTTCTCGCAGCTCGCTCGCGAAGGCCGTCTGGCCGTGGTGGATTCGCTGACTGTGGATTCGCCCAAGACGAAGCCGCTGGCAGCCCGTTTCAAGGCAATGAATCTCGAGTCCGTGCTCGTGATCGCCGAAGAAGTCGACGAAAACCTGTACCTTGCCTCGCGCAATCTGGTGAACGTTCTCGTGGTCGAACCCCGTTACGCCGATCCGGTGTCGCTGGTTCACTACAAGAAGGTGCTGGTCACCAAGGGTGCCGTCGACAAGCTCAAGGAGATGTTCGCATGAGCCGCGTGAACCCTACCGCCGCTGAACGTACGTTCGAAGAAGGCCGCCTGATGGCGGTGCTGGTCGCCCCGATCGTGTCCGAAAAGGCCACGATGGTCGGCGAGAAGTCGAACGCTGTCACTTTCAAGGTGCTGCAAGACGCCACCAAGCCCGAGATCAAGGCCGCTGTCGAACTGATGTTCAAGGTCGAAGTCCAGGGCGTGTCGGTGCTCAACACCAAGGGCAAGACCAAGCGCTTTGGCAAGTCCATCGGCCGCCGCGACAACGTTCGCAAGGCCTATGTGACCCTGAAGCCCGGTCAAGAGCTCAACCTCGTCGGGGAAGGCGCTTAATCATGGCCGTCATCAAGATGAAACCCACTTCGCCGGGCCAACGCGGCGCGGTGAAGATTTCGCGGGACCACCTGTTCAAGGGTGCTCCTCACGCGCCTCTGCTGGAGCCCCAGTTCCAGAAGGCCGGCCGCAACAACAACGGCCACATCACGATCCGTCATCGTGGCGGCGGTGCCAAGCACCACTACCGCGTTGTCGACTTCGTGCGCAACAAGGACGGCATCCCGGCCAAGGTCGAACGTATCGAATACGACCCGAACCGCACCGCCCACATTGCCCTGGTCTGCTACGCCGACGGCGAGCGCCGCTACATCATCGCCCCGCGCGGTCTTGAAGCCGGTGCAACGCTGCTGAGCGGTTCGGAAGCCCCGATCCGCGCCGGCAACACGCTGCCGATCCGCAACATTCCGGTCGGCTCGACGATCCACTGCATCGAACTGCAGCCCGGCAAGGGCGCGCAGATCGCGCGTTCGGCCGGCACGTCGGCCACGCTGCTGGCTCGCGAAGGCGTCTACGCCCAGGTCCGTATGCGTTCGGGTGAGGTGCGCCGCATCCACATCGAATGCCGCGCCACCATTGGTGAAGTCGCAAACGAAGAGCACAGCCTGCGCCAACTCGGCAAGGCCGGTGTGAAGCGTCACATGGGTATTCGCCCGACCGTTCGCGGCGTGGTGATGAACCCGGTCGACCACCCGCACGGTGGTGGCGAAGGCAAGACCGGCGAAGGCCGCCATCCTGTCGACCCATGGGGCAACCTGACCAAGGGCTACCGTACCCGTAACAACAAGCGCACGCAGGTCTTCATCGTGTCGCGCCGCAAGAAGTAAGGGATAGCAAATGACTCGCTCTCTCAAAAAGGGTCCGTTTGTTGACCATCACCTCGTGGCCAAGGCCGACAAGGCCGTGACGACGAAGGACAAGAAGCCGATCAAGACCTGGTCGCGCCGCTCGATGGTTCTGCCCGAGTTCATCGGCCTGACCATTGCCGTGCACAACGGCAAGCAGCACGTGCCCGTGTACATCACCGACCAGATGGTCGGCCACAAGCTCGGCGAATTTGCGCTCACGCGCACGTTCAAGGGGCACCCCGCGGACAAGAAAGTCCAGAAGAAGTAAGGAACGACCATGTCTGAAACACGTGCAGTCCTCCGCGGTGTCCGCCTCTCGGTCGACAAGGGCCGTCTGGTCGCTGACCTGATCCGCGGCAAGAAGGTTGATCAAGCGCTCAACGTTCTGCAATTCACGCAGAAAAAAGCCGCTGTGATCATCAAGAAGGTGCTCGAGTCGGCAATTGCCAACGCCGAGCACAACGATGGCGCCGATATCGACGAACTGAAGGTCAAGACCATCTACGTCGAACAGGGCGCAACGCTCAAGCGCTTCACGGCGCGAGCCAAGGGTCGCGGTAACCGCATCAGCAAGCCCACGTGCCATGTGTACGTGACGGTTGGCAACTAAGAACGCCTGGAAGAAATATGGGACAGAAAATCCATCCGACCGGCTTCCGCCTTGCGGTTACCCGTAACTGGTCCAGCCGCTGGTACGCAAGCGACCGCGATTTCGCGGGCATGCTGGCCGAAGACATCAAGGTTCGCGAATACCTCAAGAAGAAGCTGAAGAACGCTTCGGTGTCGCGCGTCATGATCGAGCGTCCCGCCAAGAACGCACGCATCACGATCTACTCGGCTCGTCCGGGCGTCGTGATCGGCAAGAAGGGCGAAGACATCGAGAACCTCAAGCGCGAACTGGGCAAGCAGCTCGGCGTGCCGGTGGCAGTGAACATCGAAGAAGTGCGCAAGCCCGAAATCGATGCCCAGCTGATCGCCGACAGCATCACGCAGCAGCTCGAAAAGCGGATCATGTTCCGCCGCGCCATGAAGCGCGCCATGCAAAACGCCATGCGTCTGGGTGCCCAAGGCATCAAGATCATGTCGGCTGGCCGCCTGAACGGTATCGAAATCGCTCGTACCGAGTGGTATCGCGAAGGTCGCGTGCCCCTCCACACGCTGCGCGCCGACATCGACTACGGCACCTCGGAAGCCAAGACCACCTACGGCGTCATCGGCGTCAAGGTCTGGGTCTACAAGGGCGACACGCTGGGTCGTAACGACCTGCCGGCCGTCGAAACGCCGCGTCCCGACGAAGAGCGTCGTCCGCGTGGTCCCCGCCGTGATGGCCGTCCTGGTGGCGACCGTCCGGGTGGCGACCGTCGTGGTCCCGGCCCTCGCGCCGGTGCCCGTGGCCCGATCGGTGGCAACACCGCACCGGCCGACGGCAGCGACAAGCCCGCAGAAGCTACTGGCGCAGCTCCCGCTGCTCCGGGTGCAGACTCGAAACCCGCCGTTAAGCGCGTCCGCAAAGCCGCGCCAGCTGCAGCAGCTGACGGTGCCAAGACCGAGTGATCGGTCTTAGAACTACGGAGTATTAAAAATGCTGCAACCTGCACGCAGAAAGTTCCGCAAGGAACAAAAGGGCCGCAACACAGGCATCGCAACCACGGGTAACTCGGTTGCGTTCGGTGACTTCGGTCTCAAATGCACCGACCGCGGCCGCCTCACGGCGCGCCAGATCGAAGCCGCTCGCCGCGCGATTTCGCGTCACGTGAAGCGCGGTGGCCGTATCTGGATCCGCGTGTTCCCGGACAAGCCGATCTCTACCAAGCCCGCCGAAGTGCGGATGGGTAACGGTAAGGGCAACCCCGAGTACTACGTCGCTGAAATCCAGCCTGGCAAGATCGTGTTCGAGATCGTCGGCGTGCCCGAAGAACTCGCCCGCGAAGCGTTCCGCCTGGCCGCCGCCAAGCTTCCGCTGCGTACGACGTTCGTCGCTCGCCAGCTCGGCGCCTGAGAGGAGAACATCCATGGCAACACGTAAGAAAAAAGAAACCGCGGCTCCGGCCAAGGTGACCAAGGCTGCAACCCTGCGTACGAAGGACGTCGCAGGCCTGCAAGCTGAAATCAAGGACCTGCAGAAGGCCCATTTCGGTCTGCGCATGCAGAAAGCCACGCAACAGCTGTCGAACACCTCGACGCTGCGCGTGACGCGCCGCGACATCGCGCGCGCCAAGACCATTCTTGCTCAGAAGCAGCAAGAAACCCAAGCCGCCAAGTAAGGAGTGAACATGACGGAAGCTAAAAAATCCCTCAAGCGCACCTTGATCGGCAAGGTGGTCAGCGACAAGCGTGCCAAGACCGTGACCGTGCTGGTCGAGCGCCGTGTGAAGCACGAGCTCTACGGCAAGATCGTGGCCAAGACGAGCAAGTACCACGCCCATGACGAAAAGGGCGAGTACAAGCTGGGCGACACCATCGAGATCACGGAAAGCCGTCCGATCTCGAAGACCAAGAACTGGGTCGTGACCCGTCTGGTCGAGAAGGCCGTGCTGGTCTGATCGCTGGTTGATCTGCATCGGGAAGCCTTCTTGAAGGCAACCCAAACCGAAACGGCCCACAATGTGGGCCGTTTTTCTTTTTCAGGAGCATCTAGATGATCAAAGTCGGCGACACCCTTCCTTCGGCAACCCTGCAGGAATATTCCGAGGTCGAGGGCGAAGGCTGCAGCATCGGCCCGAACCCGGTGGACGTGAGCAAGGCCACGGCCGGCAAGACCATCGCGCTGTTCGCGCTGCCGGGCGCCTTCACGCCCACCTGCTCGGCCAAGCACGTGCCTGGCTATGTGCAGCACTTCGATGATTTCAAGGCCGCCGGCGTGGACGAGATCTGGTGCGTGAGCGTGAACGACGCGTTCGTGATGGGCGCCTGGGCGCGCGACCAGAAGACCGGCACCAAGGTACGCATGCTGGCCGACGGCAGCGCCGATTTCGCCAAGGCGACGGGCCTGACGCTCGACCTGACCGCCCGCGGCATGGGCCTGCGCAGCAACCGCTATTCGATGCTCGTGAAGGATGGCAAGGTCGCGGCGCTCAACGTCGAAGCTCCGGGCAAGTTCGAGGTCAGCAACGCCGAGACGCTGCTGGCGCAAGCCCGCGGCTGAGCAACTAGAGATCGACCTTGAGGTAGTGCGCGCCCGCAATCGGGTTGTGATAGTAGGGCGGCACTTCCTCGAAGCCCAGGTCTTCATAGAGCGCCCGGGCCGATTCCATATCGTCCAGCGTGTCGAGCAGCACGCAGGCATAGCCCGCGCCGCGCGCCGCATCCAGGATGGCTTCGGCCAGCTGGCGGCCGACACCCAGGCCGCGAAAGCCGGGCCGCACGAACAGGCGCTTCATTTCGGCGGCATTCGCGTAGTCGGTGTTGTCGAGCGGGCGCAGGGCGCAGCAGCCCGCCACATGCGCCAGCGTTCCGTTGGGACGCATCAGGGTGGGCGCCTGTTGTCCTGCCGCTTCCTTGATATGAGCCGCGTCGACCAAGGCGAGCAGCAAGGCGCCTCGAGGCTCGGCATAGTCGCCTGGAAGTGTGGCGACTTCTTCTTCGAAATTCTGAAAGCACAGGTCGATGCCCAGCGAAGCCGCGTAGTCGCGAAAAATCGCGCGTGCCGCATCGATCTCCTGGGCTTCGTCGGGCGTCAGGAGCACAACGGCCGGCGTGTCGGCCAGCGGCAAGGGGCGTGAAACCGAAAAGCTCATATGCGCAGCGATGCAACCCAGTACGCCACGCCCGCGCACACCGCGAACAGGACCAGCGCGAGTCCTCGGGAAGCGGCATCGTCCCGGCTGGGCGCCACCTGGCTGCCGGCCGGCCTGATCAGCTTGTCGCCGGAAACCATCGGCCGCACCAGCCGATGCCGCTTGATCAGGACATAGAACAGCACCGCCAGCACGTGCAGGCTGACCAGCGCGATCACGATCGTTTTTCCCTGTGCCTTGTGCCAGCCGGTCGCAAGGCTCACCAAATCGCCTGACACAAAGCGTGTGAGCGGGCCCGCCGCGGAAATTTCATCGTCCGCCACCAGCCCGGTGGCAACCTGGAGCGCCAGCACCGCCAGAACGGCAAATACAGACAAGGCGCCCAGCGGTGTGTGGCCGATCATGTGATCCGGATGGGCTCTCCCGCGCAGATAGGCAACGACCGAGCCCGGTCCGTAGAAGAAGGAGGCAAAACGCGACCAGCGCCCGCCTACGAAGCCCCACAGCAGCCGAAACAGCAGCAGGGCAAGCACCACATAGCCCAGGCGGAAGTGCCATTCCATGACGCCGCCAAGTCCGGTGCCGATCAGGCCGATGACTGCGACGCTCAATGTCCAGTGGAAAACACGCGTCGGCAGATCCCAGATGCGCGCCCGCACGGGGGTGTCAGGCGCTGCGGCACGCATGGCGGCCACGGAGGAGTCGGTCATCGAGGAAGAAAAGTGCGCAAAAACTGCGGAAGGCGCAGGTTAGCAAAGTCTGGGGCGCCGTATGCATCGGGTTGTTGCTATGCACGCTGCGAGGCCTGCCCCTACACTCGGCGCGGCACCGCTTTCGGCGGTGCCGAACCAACTACAAGGACCCCCGATGATTCGACTTGCTTCGTTTGCGCTGGCTGCTGTCTGCGCCGCGATTTCCCTTCCGGCCGCGGCGCAGTTCGCCAAGCCCGAGGACGCCATCAAGTACCGCCAGAGCGCGCTGTTCGTGATGGGCCAGCATTTCAGCCGCATCGGCGCCATGGCCAATGGGCGTGTTCCGTTCGACGCGGCGGCCGCAGCGGCCAATGCCGACATCGTGGCCGAAATGGCCAAGCTGCCTTGGGCGGCCTTCGGCGCCGGTACCGAGGGCGGCAAGAGCAAGCCCGAGGTCTGGAAGGAGGCCGCCAAGTTCAAGGAGCACCAGGACAAGATGATTGCCGAGACCGGCAAGCTGGCCGTCGCCGCCAAGGCCGGCAATATCGACGCGCTCAAGGCCCAGTTCGGCGCCACCGCCGGCAGCTGCAAGGCCTGCCACGACAGCTTCCGCAACCAGTGAGCTTCAAGCCTCCGCGAGCAGTTTCTCGATCAGCTTGTGGAGTTCGGCGAAATCGGGCTCGCCTACGTAGCGCTTCACGATTTCGCCCTTCTTGTTGACCAGGTAGGTGGTGGGCGTGAGCTTCACGTCGCCCCAGGCCTGCGCCACGCTGCCGGTGTTGTCGATGGCCACCTTGAACGGCAGCTTGCGCGTTTCGGCAAAGTTGACGACGTAGCTCGGCGGGTCGTAGCTCATGGCAACGGCCAGCGTGTCATAGCCTTTTGACTTGTACTTGTCGTAGGTCGCAATGACCTTCGGCATTTCGGCCACGCAGGTCACGCAGCTCGTAGCCCAGAAGTTGACCAGGGTGACCTTGCCCTTCAGGTCGTCGGTGCTCTTCTTGCTGCCGTCGAGCAGCACGAAGGTCGATGCCGGCGCCGCGGTGGCGCCGGAGCCGAAGTACACGCCCACGCCGGCGGCCAATGCAAGGACGACTGCGGCGGCGGCGATGTATTTTTTCATGGCAACTGAAAGAGGAGGGCGGCGCGATTTTAGTTCCGCCAGCCTGATCGCGCTGGAGGCTGCCTCGGGCGGCTCGATAATCGCTCTCCGATGCCGTCGCCCGTTCCCCGCCCCTGGCCTGCGCTGCTCGCAGCCACCGCCGCCGCTGCGCTTGCCGCCTGCAGCCCGACCTTCAACTGGCGCGAGACGCCGATCGCCGACGCGGGCCTGATCGCGATGCTGCCCTGCAAGCCCGACCGTGCCCATCGCGCCTTGCCCCTGGGCGCCGAGTCCGTGCAGGTCGACATGGCGGGCTGCGAAGCGGGCGGTGCGACCTTTGCCATTGCCCACGCGTCAGCTGGAAGCCCCGATCAGGCCGAGGCCTGGCTCACGGCATGGCGCGCGGCCACCCGGAGCCAACTGGGCAATGCGCAGGTGAGGGAAGCGCCGGCAACGCTGAAACGTGCCACCGCGTCGCCCGCGCCGGTAAGGCTCGATGCCCAGCCGCCGCAGCAGGGCGCCGCGCCCGTCCAGGTTCTCTGGTTCGCCCAATCGCAAAAAGACGGCCGTGTTTCGCTCTACCAGGCCACGGTGCTCGGGCGGCCCACCGCGCCCGACGCGGCGGCAACCTTCTTCGACGGCCTGCGTCTTCCGTGAACGCCGCAAGCTCTCTGAACGGCGGCCTGCTCGCCGGACGGCGGCGGATTGCCACCGTTTTCCTGGCCTTTGCCGTCGCCTACTTTTTTTCGACGCTGGTGCGTGCCATCACCGCCACGCTCTCCCCGACGCTCACCGCCGAGTTCGAACTCGAGTCGCGCGATCTCGGATTGCTGGCCGGCGGCTACTTCCTGGGTTTTGCGTTCACGCAGCTTCCCATGGGTACCTGGCTCGATCGCCACGGCCCGAAGCGGGTGATCGTCGGCTTCCTGGCCATCGCGGTCATTGGCTGCCTGCTGTTTTCCGCCGCGACCAATTTCCCGCTGCTGCTCGCCGCGCGCGTGCTGACAGGTGTCGGCGTGAGCGCCTGCCTGATGGCGCCGCTCACCGGCTACCGCCGCTGGCTGACGCCGCCGATGCAACTGCGCAGCAACTCGTGGATGCTGATGGTGGGCTCTTTCGGCCTCGTCGGCGCCACGCTGCCGGTGCAATGGCTGATGCCGCTCCTGGGCTGGCGGCCGCTCTTCTGGCTGCTGGCGGCGGGCATTGTGGTTTCGATGGCTGTCATTGCCTGGGCTGCGCCGGCCTGGCATGGCGAGAGCGCTGCCGACCCCCGCAACGCGGCGGACAAGGGCAGTGAACCTGCGCAAGGCGGCTACGCCGCCGTGTGGCGCGACCCATTTTTCCGCAAGCTCGCGCCAGTGGGCTTCTTCAACTATGGCGGCTTCGTTGCCATGCAGACGCTCTGGGTGGTGCCCTGGCTCACCCGCGTCGCGGGCTACACGCCGCAGGAGGCGGCCGGCGCCCTGTTCTGGATCAGCATCGCGCTGCTTGCCACTTACTGGCTCTGGGGCGTGACCAATCCAAGGCTCGCGCATCGCGGGGTTCCAGCGACCCGGCTCTTGAGTTGGGGAATGCCGCTCGCGATGCTCGCGCTCGCTCTCATTTTGGTAGCGGGTTCCGCCGCGGGGACCGTCGCCTGGATCTGCTTTCTATGCATCTCCACGGTGGTCACGCTGGCCCAGCCCGCCGTGGCCCTTGCCTTGCCTCCCGCCCTCGCGGGGCGTGCGCTGTCGGCCTACAACCTGGTGGTTTTTGCAGGTGTATTCGTCGTGCAGTGGGGCATCGGGTTGCTGATCGACCTGTTTGCCCGCGCCGGGCTCGACACCGTCGGCTCCTTCCGCGCGGCCTTGGCCGTTTTCCTGGCCTGCTGCGTTATGTCGTATATCTACTTCCTTTGGGCGCCCCCGCATAATCGGCGCGTAGTTCCCAGACCCGCATGAACAGCATTCTCATCATTGCCCACTCACCGTTCGCGCAGGCGCTGCGGCGGTGCGCGCTGCATGTGTTCCCCGATTGCGAGCAAGCCGTGGTCGCGCTCGACGTGCTGCCCAATGTGTCGCCCGAAGAAACGCTGGCCGCGGCCCGCATCACGCTCGAGCAGCAGCTCAACGCCCCGCGTTCGCAGGTGCTGGTGCTGGCCGACGTATTCGGTGCCACGCCGTGCAACGTGGCCCAGAAGCTGGTGGACGGCGTCCGCTCGCGGCTGGTGGCGGGCGTCAACCTGCCGATGCTGCTGCGGGCGGTAACCTATCGCCACGAGCCGCTCGAAACGCTGGTGCAGCGCGCCATCGCGGGCGGCACGGCCGGTGTCATGCAGGTGGCCGTGGCCGCACCCCAGAACCAGGCGAAGAGAAAGCACAGTGATCAAGAAATCCGTGACCATCAGCAATAAGCTGGGCTTGCATGCACGCGCATCCGCCAAGCTCACCAAGCTCGCAGGCAGCTTTCCCTGCGAAGTGTGGCTCTCGCGCGGCGACCGCCGTATCAATGCCAAGAGCATCATGGGCGTCATGATGCTTGCCGCCGGGCTGGGCTCTACGGTCGAGCTCGAAACGAACGGCCAGCAAGAAGAAGAGGCGATGGACGCCATCATCCAATTGATGAACGACAAGTTCGGCGAAGGCGAGTGAATGTGGCCCCCACGCTCCGCACTGCGTGTCGTCGCTGCCCCCCGAGGGGGCCCGGCCGCCTTGGGGCGGCCCGGCGGCGGCCGATGACCTCCGGTCGATTCGCATGACCTTCGCAGTCCACGGCCTTCCCGTCGCCCGTGGCATTGCCATCGGCCGCGCGGTGCTGGTGGTGTCGAGCCGCATCGACGTGGCCCACTACTTCATCAAGCCTGAAGAGATCGAGACCGAAATCGATCGCGTCCGCACGGCGCGCAATGCCGTGGCCGACGAGCTCGCCAAGCTGCAGACCAGCGTCGCGCAGATGGGCCCCAACGACGCGCCGCACGAGCTTGCGGCGCTGCTCGAAGTGCACCAGATGCTGCTGCAGGACGAAGCGCTCACCGGCGGTGTGAAGCATTGGATCACCGACCGCCTCTACAACGCCGAGTGGGCGCTGACCACGCAACTCGAAATCATCGCGCGCCAGTTCGACGAGATGGAGGACGAGTACCTGCGCGAGCGCAAGGCCGACCTCGAGCAGGTGGTCGAGCGGCTGCTGCACCGCATGAAGGGCACGGCCGCGGTGCTCGCGCCCAGCCCGCCGCGCCGCAAGCGCCCCGCCGCCGAGGACGACGACGACCCCACCGCGGGCGACGGCATCGACGCGCCGCTGGTGCTCATTGCGCACGATCTTTCCCCGGCCGACATGCTCCAGTTCAAGAAGAGCGTGTTCGCCGGCTTTGTGACCGACGTGGGCGGGCGGACCTCGCACACCGCCATCGTCGCGCGCAGCATGGACATTCCGGCCGTGGTGGGCGCGCGCACCGCGAGCCAGCTGGTGCGCCAGGACGACTGGGTGATCATCGACGGCGATGCCGGCGTGGTGATCGTCGATCCTTCGCCCATCATCCTGGCGGAGTACGGCTTCAAGCAGCGCCAGGGCGACCTCGAACGCGGCCGGCTCGCGCGCCTGCGCCACAAGCCCGCGGTCACCCTCGACGGCCAGCGCGTCGAGCTGCTCGCCAACATCGAGTTGCCCGAGGACACGGCCGGCGCCATGAAGGCCGGCGCGGTCGGCGTCGGGCTGTTTCGCAGCGAGTTCCTTTTCATGGGCCGCGAGTCGCAGCGCCAGACCCGCCTGCCCGACGAAGAAGAGCAATACCAGGCCTACAAGCGCGCGGTCGAGGGCATGCAGGGCATGCCGGTCACCATTCGCACCATCGACGTAGGCGCCGACAAGCCGCTCGACGGCAAGGCAGGCATCAAGCAGGAGCACCTGAACCCTGCGCTCGGCCTGCGTGCCATTCGGTGGAGCCTGGCCGATCCGGCGATGTTCCTCACGCAGCTGCGCGCCATTCTGCGTGCGGCGGCGCACGGCGAAATCCACCTGCTGATCCCGATGCTCGCGCACGCCAGCGAGATCCGGCAGACCCTGTCGCTGATCGAGCTCGCGCGCACCGAGCTCGACAACCGCGGCGCCGTGTACGGCAAGGTAAAGCTCGGCGCGATGATCGAGATTCCGGCCGCCGCGCTCACGCTCAAGACCTTCCTCAAGTATTTCGACTTCCTGTCGATCGGCACCAACGACCTGATCCAGTACACGCTGGCCATCGACCGCGCCGACGAGGCCGTGGCCCATCTTTACGACCCCGCCCACCCGGCGGTGCTGAAACTCGTGGCCGACACGATTGCCGAATGCCGCCGACAGGGCAAGGGCGTGGCCGTGTGCGGCGAAATGGCCGGCGACGTGGCCTTCACCCGGCTTCTGCTCGGCCTTGGATTGCGCAGCTTCTCGATGCATCCCTCGCGCATCCTCGCCGTCAAGCAGGAAGTGCTGCGCGCCGACACCGGCAAGCTCGAAGCATGGGCCAAGAGCGTGCTCGAGTCGGACGACCCGGCGTCGGTTCTCGCCGGAAACTAGTTCTTCCGGCCTCAATTCGCTCAAAGGCAGGGGGCTGAAGAGAAATAAAACGAAACACGCCGAAACGGCGGTGAAAGGACTTGCCGGCTCGCGGCAAGCACCATCAGGTCTCCTCTTCCACAACAGAAAGGCCTGATCATGAAAGCTCTCTCCCTCACCCAGATCGTCACCGTCGGCTCGTTCGCTTTGCTCGCCGCCGCCGGCGCCAAGGCTGAAACCTACGAAGGCGTGCAGCCGCTCGCTTCGGCCAAGAGCCGCGCCGAAGTCAACGCCGAAGCCATGCGCACGGCTTCGGCAGCCGACCAGAACGTCGTGCGCGGCTCGCGCGGCGCCGAGGGCATGGCCACGTCGAGAGACCGCGCCGGCGTCGTGTTCGAAGCCATGCGTACGGCCGCCGCACCCGACCAGAACGTGAGCTCGGGCTCGCGTGTGAACAGCAAGGTCATTTCCACGCTGCAGAACCCGGTCGACGCGCGTGCCTCAGCCGCCGGCAACAGCAACAAGCTTTAAGACCCCGCCCGCAGGGCATCCCTGGGGGCCGCAAAGGAACATCATGAAACACTGGATCAAACGCACTCTCTTCGGTTTCGCCGGCCTTGCGGTGGTGGCTGGCAGCATTGCCGGCTGTGCCGGCCATCGGCACGGCTGGGGCAGCGGCGACGGCGCCGAGTTCCGCACCAAGATGGTCGAGCGTGTCGGCAGCAAGCTGGAGCTCGATGCCTCGCAAAAGCAGAAGCTCACCGTGCTGGCGGAGAAGCTGCAAGCGCAGCGCCAAGCTATGCGGGGCGCAGGCGGCGCGGGCGATCCGCGTTCGCAGTTCAAGGCGCTGTTTGCAGGCAACAAGCTCGACCAGGCCGGCGCCGCACGGCTCGTCGACGAGAAGACCACGGCCGTGCGCAACGGCAGCCCGGAAATCATCGCCGCCGCCGCTGATTTCTTCGACAGCCTAAACGCCGCGCAGCAACAGAAGGTGCGCGACTTCATGGATCGCGGCGGCCGCCGTTGGGGCCATCGTGGCTGAGCTTGATTCACCCTCGCTCTTCGCGCACTTCGTGTCGCCTCGCCAAGCTCCTTCCAAGTGGCTGAATCTGTGGGCCGGCGAAGCTGGTTCCGCGGTGTCTCGCGAACAGGCGGTTTCGGGCGGTGTGCGCACGCTGCTGCGGCTCGAAGGCGTGGTCGTGCTGGGCGCGGCGGTGGCGGCCTATGCGCAGTTCGGGGCGGGCTGGGGCATGTTCGCGCTGTTGCTGCTCGCGCCCGACCTTGCGCTGCTCGGCTATCTTGCGGGCCCGCGCGTTGGCGCGGCGCTCTACAACGCGGCCCATTCGCACGTCGGCGCGGTTGCGTTGCTGGTGCTCGGTGCGCTGGCCGCGATGCCCTGGGCCGTGGCCGGCGGCTTGATCTGGTGCGCGCACATCGGCCTCGATCGGGCGCTCGGCTACGGGCTCAAGTACGGCTCCGACTTTGGCGCCACGCACCTGGGCCGCATCGGGCGGGCCGATCCGTGGTGAGGCACGCACGATGGCGCGCACCACCGCTGGCAGTGAAAACAGAAACGACTCTGGTGGCGGTGCGATGCCCGCAGGCCTGATCGTCAGCCAATTGTTCGCCAGGAGGCACAATCCCGCCATGCCGCGCATCCTGCTGATCGACGACGACGAACACCTCGCCGCGCCGCTGACCACCTACTTCGCACGCTTCGGCTGCACGCTCGAAAGTGCCGCGCGTCCGAGCGAAGGGCTGGCCATGCTGCGCGCGGGCCACTACGACGCGGCGATCCTCGACGTGATGCTCCCCGAGATGGACGGTTTTGCGCTGTGCCGCGAGATCCGCAAGGAAAACGACATTCCCATCGTGATGCTCACCGCGCGCGGCGAGGTGATGGACCGTGTGGTCGGCCTGGAGCTCGGCGCCGACGACTACGTGCCCAAGCCCTTCGAGCCGCGCGAGCTGGTGGCACGCGTGCAGACGATCCTGCGGCGCCAGCGCAGCACGACGCCTGCTGCGCCTAACGGCAACGGCGCGCAGCACCGCGTGTTCGACGGCCTGTCGATCGACCTCGACCGGCGCCAGGTGCTTCGCCACGGCGAGCGCGTGGAGCTGACCGGCACCGAGTTCGAATTGCTTGCGCTGCTCGCGGCCGAGCCCGGCAAGGTGTTCAGCCGCGACGACATCCTGAACCGGCTTCGCGGCCACGAAGCCGAGCTCTACACGCGCGCGGTCGACATCGTAGTGAGCCGTTTGCGCAAGAAGCTCGAGCCGCTGGACTGCATCAAGACCTTGCGCAATGCCGGCTATGCGCTGGCCGTGGCGCGCAGCGAGCCCGCATGACGTCTCGCAGCGGAGGCTTGCGCAACGCCTGGCGCGAAATGACTTGCCGCCGCGCGGAACTGCGCAAGCAATGGCACGAGCAGTGGCACGAGAAGGTGCAGGGCAAGCGCCGCTGGCGCCGCTCGCTGCGCATCCGGCTCGTGATGATGTTCGTGCTGCTGGCGCTGGTCATGGCGGTGGTGTTCATGGGGGGCATGAAGAGGTCCTTCTCCACCGGATGGGCCGAGGCCGCCAAGCCGATGCTGGTGGACTATGCCGACCGGCTCGTCGCCGAGATCGGCACGCCGCCCGACATTGCGCGCGCGCAGGCGCTGGTGGCCCGGCTGCCCATCACCATCCGCATCGTGGGGCCCACGGTCAATTGGGATTCCAACCCCGGCGGCAGCAACGGCCGCGGCGGCTGGATGCATGACCGCGACGAGGAGCCGTGGAACGACAAATGGTTCATCCGCCCCACGGCCGATGGCCATCGCGTGATCTTCGGCTGGGCGCCCAAGCTCTGGAAGCTCGCGCCGCGTGCCGTGGCCTGGGCCACGCTCGGCGCGCTGCTGCTGCTCGTGGTGCTGGGCTATGCCTATGTGAGCCGCCTGCTGCGGCCGCTGATCGATATCCGCGAGGGCGCGCAGCGCTTCGGCCGCGGCGAGTTCACGCAGCCCATTCCCGTGCGCCGCAACGACGACCTTGGCGACCTTGCGGAGCGCATCAACACCATGGCCGACGACATCCAGGCCATGCTCGACGCCAAGCGCGGCCTGTTGCTCGCGCTCAGCCACGAACTGCGTTCGCCGCTCACGCGCGCCCGGCTCAATGCCGAGCTGCTGCCGGCCACGCCTGAGGGGGCGGCCGAGCGCGAGGCGCTTCTGCGCGACCTGAACGAGATGCGCGACCTGATCAGCGACCTGCTCGAAAGCGAGCGCCTCGCAAGCCCGCATGTGGCGCTGCAGCGCGAGCCCGTCGACCTGGCCGTGCTGGTGCGCGAAATCGTGGCCGAAATGGCCGGCGCGCAGAACGTGCATCTCGACCTGGCGGAAGGCCTGCCGCCGCATGGCATCGACCGCATGCGCATTCGCCTGCTGGTGCGCAACCTGCTGGACAACGCCTTGCGCTACAGCACCGGTGCGCCGCGGCCGCCGTGCGTGTCGCTGCGGGCCATGGTGGACGGCAAGGTGCAGGGCGTGGAGCTCGAGGTGCGGGACTACGGGCCCGGCGTCGACGAAGCGCAGGTCGAGCGGCTCACCGAGCCGTTCTACCGCACCGACGGCGCGCGGGCGCGGGCCACGGGCGGTGTCGGGCTGGGCATGTACCTGTGCCGGCTGATTGCCGAGGCGCACGGCGGCACCTTGACCGTGCGCAACGCGCATCCGGGCCTGCAGATCGTCGTCCGGCTCTAGTTCGCCAACGGCACCTCTGGTGTCGCCTGCGCTACCAGGAGGCGCGAAGTGCGGAGCTACGATGCGCCTCCGTGCCAGCGCCCCCGTCAATCCAGGAGACACCATGAGCAGCTCACTTACCAACCACCAGGTTCGCCTTGCCAAGCGCCCGGAAGGCGCGGCCACGCGCGAGAACTGGAAGTTCACCACCGAACCCGTCGGTGAGCCGGCCGAAGGCGGCGTGCTGGTCAAGACGCTGTCGCTGTCGCTCGACCCGGCCATGCGCGGCTGGCTCAACGACGCCAAGAGCTACATCGCACCCGTGGCCATCGACGAAGTGATGCGCGCCGGGGGCGTCGGCCGCGTCGTCGCTTCGAGGAACCCGCAGTTTGCTGTGGGCGATGCGGTCTACGGCACGCTCGGCGTGCAGGAATACATCCTCATTCCGCAAGATCAGATCAAGCGCAACGGCCTTGTGAAGATCGACCTGAATGTCGGCACCATCGGCCAGTGGCTCAACGTGCTCGGCATGCCGGGCATGACCGGCTACTTCGGCCTCATGGACGTGGGCCAGCCCAAGCCGGGCGAAACCGTGGTGGTCTCCGGCGCGGCCGGCGCCGTGGGGCAGACGGTGGGCCAGTTGGCCAAGATCAAGGGTTGCCGCGTGGTCGGCATTGCCGGCGGTGCCGCCAAGTGCGACTGGGTGGTGAACGAGCTGGGCTTCGACGCCTGCATCGACTACAAGGCCGGCGCCGGCGCGGTGCGCGAAGGCCTCAAGACGCATTGCCCGAAGGGCGTCGACATCTATTTCGACAATGTGGGCGGAGAAATCCTCGATACGGTGCTGGCGCGGCTCGCGCGCAAGGCCCGCGTGATCATCTGCGGCGCCATCAGCCAGTACAACAACGCCAACAGCATGCCGGGCGCCGGTCCCAGGAACTACCTGAGCCTCCTGGTGAACCGCGCTCGCATGGAAGGCATTGTGGTGTTCGACTATGCCGACCGGTTCCACATTGCCGTGGCGGAACTCGCCGGCTATCTGAAGGACGGCCGCATGAAGAGCAAGGAAGACATCGTGAAGGGGCTCGACACCTTCCCCGAGTCGCTCAACAAGCTGTTTGCCGGGGAGAACTTCGGCAAGCTGGTGCTGCAGGTGGCTGAGGACTGAGCAGGGCTCAGGGCTCGCTGGGCCGCATCGGAATATCGCCCATGGCCTCGTCCTCGCGCAGGCCACGGGCCGCCTTCAGGGTTTCGATCGACAGGCCGTCGCCATGGCCGGCGAAGCCCTTGGCAATGCCTTCGAGCACCGTCGAGAGGCCGGTCTCCCCGTCTGCGCGGGCGTCCATGCTGATGTTGAGCACCCGGGCCGCCATCTGCCGGTAGGTGATGGCGCCCGCGCCTTGGAGCGCGGCCACCAGGTCGAGGTACAGCGCCAGGTTCAGGTCGAACACCAGCTTGGGGGTGATCTCGAAATCTTCGTTGTTGTTCTTGTTGTCCATGGGTGAGCTCCTTTTTTCCGGAGCTTCCACTCTAGCCATAAAAAGCGCGTCAATCCGTCGGACGCGAACGTATTAACGCGCGCGCGTGCCCATCACGGCGGCCGAGATGATCAGCCCCGCGGCGAGCGCGATGCTCCAGGTGAGCGGGCGTCCCGTCACCGCCAGCAGCAGTGCGGTGGAGCCCAGCGGCGTGATGTAGCTCAGGATGCCGATCTGCCGTGCATCTCCGCGCTTCAGGGCCATGTCCCAGACGAAGAAGGCCGCGCCGAGCGGGCCCAGCCCGCACAGCGCGACCAGCAGCCAATCCTTTGCAGTGAGCACGACCGGGGCTTCGAGCAGCGCATGGCAGGCCAGCGACAGCACGCCCGAGACCAGGCCGAACAAGCCGATGGCCGAGGTGGGAAAGGCTGCCACGCGCTTCGTCCACAGCGAATAGCTCGCCCAGATGAAAGCCGAGCCCAGCGCGGGCAGAAAGCCCCAGTACTGCCCCGCGGCGCCCGACGTGGAAGTGGCGCCTTCGCGGGCTCCCAGAATCGCGATGGCGGCACCCGCGAAGCCCAGCAAGGCGGCCACCACATGCAGCGGCCGCAGCGACATGCCTGGCAGCAGCACCGGCGCCAGCACCACCATGAAGAGCGGCCACAGGTAGTTCACCAGGTTGGCCTCGACCGGTGGGGCATGCCGCAACGCGATGAACAGCAGGAAGTGAAATCCGAACAGGCCATAGATGCCCAGCGCCAGCGTGCGCGGCGGCACGCGCCAGGCGGCGCGGTCGCGCAGCACCAGCGGCCAGCTCGGAATGCTGCCGATGATCAGCGCAAGGCCTGTCAGCAGGAAGGGCGGCAGGTGCGAAAGCGCAGTGCCCAGCGAGGCGAGCGTGGCCCATAGCGCAATGGCGGCCAGGGCGAGGAGCGTGGGAGACATCGCTCCGAGCTTAAGCGGCGCCGTCGTCGCGCAACGCCGGTGCATCGTCGCGTGGCGACGATCTTTGGTGCGGCTCAGCGGCCGCCGAGCCTGCGCAACGCCGCGGTGAGCGCGGAGGGCGAGCGGTAGCCCGTGCGGCGCGCTGTTTCGGCCACGCCCACGCCCGCCACTCGCAGTTCGCGCGCATGCGCGAGCCGCAGCGTGCGCAGCCAGTGCATCGCGCTCACGCCTTGCTCGTCGCGGCAGCGCTGCGCGAAATGGCCGGGGCTCAGGCACGCCACGCGTGCGAGATCGGCCACGCCCAGCGGCTCATGCCAGCGAGCCCGGGCCCAGGTAGCGAGCGCCGTCCAGTCGATGGCGCGGCTGCGCCCATCGGCCGGCGCTGCCGCTCGCCAGGCCTCGAGCAGCAGCGCGGGGCCGTGCTGCAGCGCCAAGGCGGACGCCTGCGGATGCTGCGCGCATTGCGCGAGGTACTTTGCCAAGGCATGCAGCCGCGATGCATCCACCGGTGGACGCCCTGCGCAGTGCGCCCATTGGGGCTGGCGGGTATCGAGAATGAGGCACTGGCTGCCGCTGCGAGATTCGAAGTCGTGCCGGTCGCCGGGCACCACCACGTGCGACTCGCCGGCGCCGACGCGCGCTCCGCGCCCCTCCACTTCGAGTTCGAGCACGCCCGAGAGGCCGACCAGCACCTGGAAATGGTCATGCGCGTGGCTGCCGCGCGAGGCCCCGTAGTCGCGCAGCGAAAGGCTGCTCGGTTCTGCGTGGGGGCGTGTTGCTGGCGTTTGCATGTGCCGTCGAATTGTCGTTCCACGGCTCGCAGCTGTCACCCCAGCCGCAGCAGCAGCGCCGAGGCCGCACACACCAGCAGGAACGGAATGCTGATGCGGTGAAACTCGCGCATGCCGTGCGGCACCCGGGCGAGCCGCAGTGCGATCAGGTTGGCCAGCGAACCCAGCACGCAGCCGAAGCCGCCCACGCTCACCCCGGCGGCGAGTGCCGGCAGATCGCGCACATGGCCGTCGAGCAGGATGGCCGCCGGCACGTTGCTGATGAGCTGCGACGCGGCAATGGCGGCAAGGAAGGCGCGCCATCCCTCGGTAATCGGCCAATGGTTCAGCAGGGCCACCACGGCGGGCAGTTCGGCCAGCTGGCGCAGGTCCACGAACATCAGGGCGATGATTGCAAGCAGGGCCCAGTCGATGCCGCGCAGCACGCGCGGATACGCGAGCAGGAATACGCCGAACACCACGCCCAGGCCCGCCAGCAGCCAGTGCCGGTCGAGCGCCACGACGAAGCCGACGAACAGCACGCCCGCCAACGCCAAGAGGCGCGGCTGCACCGGCGTGGCCTCTGCCTCGGGCTTGAGCGCGATGGGCGTGCGCGGCACCAGCAGCCACACGGCCGCGAAGAGCCAGAACAGCATCACCGCAACCGTCGGCCCCATCATTGCCATGAAGGCGAAGAAGCTCTCGCCCGAGCGGTGCCAGAGGTAGAGGTTCTGCGGGTTGCCGATGGGCGTGAGCGCCGAGCCCGCATTCACCGCCAGCGCCTCGAGCACCACCAGCCGCGCCAGCGGCAGGTGCGCCTGGTTGGCAAGCACCCGCGTGAGCGGCACCAGCAGGAACAGGCTCACGTCGTTGGTTACCAGCGCCGAGAGAAAGGCCGCGCTCGCGGTCAGCAGCAACGCAAGGCTGCGCTGGTTGTGCGTGCGCGCGAGCAGGCGCTGCGCGGTGGCCTGCAGCATGCCGCTTTTTTCCACGCCCTGCGTAATGGCCAGCAGGCCCGCCAGTGCGCCGACGGTCTCCCAATCGACCAGCCGCAGCCAGTCCATCGGTGCGCGCGGGCGCACGAAAGCGAACACCACCGCAACGGCGACCAGCACCCACAGCAGGCCGTTGCCGCCGCCCTGTTCGGCCGGGGGCGCCGCCTTGGCTTCAGCGGCCGACGAGGTCACGCAACTCGCGCTTGAGCACCTTGCCAATGGCGCTTCGCGGGAGCTCGTCGATGAAATGCAGCCGCGCCAGGCGCTGCGTCTTGCCGAGCTGGTCGTTGGTCCATTGCAGCAGCGCGGCCTCGGTGGTGCCGTCGCCTTCGCGGCGCACCACGAAGGCCACCGGCGTTTCGCCCCATTGTTCGGAAGGCACGCCCACCACGGCCACGTCGGCTACCGCCGCATGGGCGCGCACCACGGCTTCGAGATCGCTCGGGTAGATGTTGAAGCCGCCGCTGATAATCATGTCCTTCTTGCGGTCGAACAGCGTCAGGAAGCCGTCGGCATCGAAGCGGCCCACGTCGCCGGTGCGGATGAAGCGCTTGCCGGTGGCGTCGAACCATTCGGCCTCGCGTGTCTTGGCAGGCTGGCGGTGGTAGCCGGTCATCATGCCGGCCGAATGGCCCACCACTTCACCTGCCAGCTCGATGTTGCCGCGCGGGATTTCATGGCCGTCTTCGTCGATCAGCCGGATGTCGCTGCCCTCGGCCGGGCGACCCACGGTGTGAAGCTTGCCGGGGTTCAGATGGGCTTCGAGGATGCAGGTGCCGCCGCCTTCGGTCATGCCGTAGAACTCGATCAGCCCGCCCGGCCATCGCTTGAGCACGTCGGCCTTGAGCGCAGCGTTGAAGGGCGCGCTGGTGCTGAATTTGAGGCGGAACGACGAGAGATCGTGCGCGTCGAAGCGCGGATGCGCCATCAGCCGCTGGTACTGCACCGGCACCAGCATGGTGTGCGTTACGCGGCGCTGCTCGGCCAATTGCAGGTAGCCGAGCGCATCGAACTTCGGCATCAGCACCACGCAGCCGCCGAAGGCGATGGTGGGAAAGAACACCACCAGCGTGGTGTTCGAATAAAGCGGGGTCGACAGCAGCGTGACGGTGTCGGGGCCGTATTCGTACTTGGCGCCGCGCTGCACATGGGCCCAGCGCATGCCGTGGCCTTGCACGATGCCCTTGGGCTCGCCGGTGGTGCCCGAGGAATAGATGATGTTGAAGGGCCAGGATGGCTGCGTCTCGACGGCGGTGGGCCGTGCGCCTGCGGGAGCCAGCCAGCTCTCCAGGCTTTGGCCGGCGGCCGAACCGTCGAGCGCTACGCGGGGAATGCCGCCATCTTTCGCCGGACCAACCACCTCGGCCGCCGCGGCGTCGGTGAAGAGAATGCGCGCGTCTGCGTCCTCGATCATGCGGGCCAGGCTGGCCGGCGTAGACCCGGGCGCGAGCGGCGCAACCGCCACACCCGCGCGCAGCGCACCGAGGAAGACCGCCGCGTAGTTCACCGACGAAGCCGCGCAAACCGCAATGGCGTCGCCGGGCTTCAGGCCGCCCTGCTGCAGGCTGGCCGCGATGCGGTCCATCAGCGCGTCGAGCGCGCCGTAGTTCAGCGTGTGATGGGCATCCGCGAGGGCGGGGTGGTCGGGCGTGTGTTGCGCATGGAGGCGAACCAGGTCGGCAATGGCGCCGAAATCGCGTTCCATCGCGGCTTGGATGGCGGGGTGCGTTTGCAAAATCGATCCTTCGTCTTGGCCAGACGGCAGGATAGCGAAGAAGCGCCGGACCGGGTGAGCTGCACGCGACGGGCTGCTTGCCGCCGCGGCTGCATCAGTTGTTAAACCCCGGCGGCGTGCGCCTGCTGGTCCGCGTGATAGCTGGACCGCACCATCGCTCCCACGGCCGCGTGGCTGAAGCCCATCTTGTAGGCCTCTTCCTCGAACATCTTGAAGGTGTCCGGGTGCACATAACGGCGCACCGGCAGGTGCGAGCCCGACGGCGACAGATACTGGCCAATGGTCAGCATGTCGATGTCGTGGGCGCGCATGTCGCGCATCACCTGCAGGATCTCTTCGTCGGTTTCGCCCAGGCCTACCATGATGCCGCTCTTGGTCGGCACGTCGGGGTGCAGCGCCTTGAACTTCTTCAGCAGGTTCAGGCTGAACTGGTAGTCGCTGCCGGGGCGCGCTTCTTTATAGAGGCGGGGCGCGGTCTCGAGGTTGTGGTTCATCACGTCCGGCGGCGCGGCCTTCAGGATCTCGAGTGCGCGGTCGTCGCGGCCGCGGAAGTCGGGCACGAGGATCTCGATCTGCGTCATCGGCGAGAGCTCGCGGATGTTCTTGATGCAATCGACGAAATGCTGGCTGCCGCCATCGCGCAGGTCGTCGCGGTCGACGCTGGTGATCACCACATACTTCAGGCGCAGCTTGGCGATGGTCTTGGCAAGGTTGAGCGGTTCGTCCTTGTCGAGCGGATCGGGGCGGCCATGGCCCACGTCGCAGAACGGGCAGCGGCGCGTGCACTTGTCGCCCATGATCATGAAGGTGGCCGTGCCATTGCCGAAGCATTCGCCGATGTTCGGGCACGAAGCCTCTTCACAGACCGTGTGCAGGTTGCTTTCGCGCAGGATCTGCTTGATTTCGTAGAAGCGGGTGGTGGGGCTGCCGGCCTTCACGCGAATCCACTCGGGCTTCTTGAGCACCTCGCCCTGCTGCACCACCTTGACCGGAATGCGCGAGAGCTTGGCCGCGGCCTTCTGCTTGGCCAGCGGGTTGTAGTTTTCGGCGCTTTGCGCGTCGCGGACGACTTCGGTGGTGCTCATTGGATTGCTAGGGCGCCAGATAGGTGGTGAGCTTCTGGCTCAGGACCCGGGCAGCGTCTTCCCATGTGGTTTGGACCCCGATTGTAGAAAGATCGACCGTTTGCAGCCCCGCGTAGCCGCAAGGGTTGATCCGCGAGAAGGGTTCGAGGTCCATCCGGGCGTTGAGCGCCACGCCGTGGTAGGTGGCGTGGCGGCTCACCTTGATGCCCAGCGCGGCGATCTTGCCCAGGCCCCGAAACGGGTCGCCGGCGGGCAGCGGGCCGGTCAGCGCGGCATGGGAGAACGGGTCGTCCAGCCGCACGTAGATGCCCGGCGCGCCCGCCACGCGGTGCCCCGTCACCCCGAAATGCGCCAGCGTGCGCAGCACCGATTCCTCGATGCGGTAGACGTATTCCTTCACGTAGTAGCCGGCGCGGCGCAGGTCGATGAGCGGGTATCCCACCACCTGGCCCGGGCCGTGGAAGGTGACCTGCCCGCCGCGATCGGTCTGCACCACAGGAATCTCGCCCGGATTCAGGATGTGGTCCTGCTTGCCCGCAATGCCTTGCGTGAACACGGGCGCGTGCTCGCACATCCAGAGCGCATCGGGCGTTTCAGCCTCGCGCTCGAGCGTGAACCGCTTCATTGCCTCGAAGGTCTCGGCATAGTCGACGCGGCCCAGCCATTGCGTGGCAATGGCAGCGGTGGATGCGTGTTCTGAGACCGCCATCAGGGCCTTGGTGTCAGAGGACGACCTTGACCGACGGATGCGTCGACAGGGCGCGATACAGGTCGTCGAGCTGCTCGCGGCTGGTGGCGGTCACGGTGATCGTCACGCCCAGGTAGTTGCCCGCCTTGCTGTCGCGCAGCTCGACCGTGGTGGCATCGAAGGCCGGATCGAAGCGTTCCGCAATCTGCGTGATGGCATGCACGAAGCCGTCGGCCTTGACGCCCATGACCTTGATCGGGAACTGCGAGGGGTATTCGATCAACGATTCCTTGCGCGGATCGGGAATCGGAGTGCTCGTGTCGGTGGTGCTGTCGGTCATGCGGGGGTCACTCCTTGTTTCTGTGGCTTCTCTGCGTTGCGCTGCTTGGCCTCTTGGTAAGCCGCGTACAAGGCTTGGTAGATGGGGCCGGGTCGGCCGTTCCCAATGGCCTGGCCGTCGAGCGTCACCACGGGCAGCACTTCCTTGCTGGCCGAGGAGAGCAGCAACTCATCGGCGCCGAACACTTCGTGGCGTGAAATGCGGCGCAGGGCAAACGGAATGCCGCGCTCGGCGCACAGGCGCTCCAGCAGGCCGTAGCGGATGCCGGTCAGCACCAGGTTGTCCTTGGGCGGGCCGATGAGTTGGCCGTCTTTGGCGATCCACACGTTGCTCGACGATGCTTCGCTCAGCCATTCGCCCCTGAACATGACGGTTTCGGCCGCGCCGGCCTCCACGCTGATCTGCCGTGCCAGCACCGCGCCCAGGAGGCTGGTGCTCTTGATGTGCGCCTTCTCCCAGCGAAAGTCGGCCGCGGTCACGCAGGCCACGCCCTTGGCGCGCACCGCATCGGCCACCGGGGGCAGCGGATTCACCATCACGAACACCGTCGGGCGCACGCCCTTGGTCATGGCATGATCGCGCGGCGCAACGCCACGGGTAATCTGAAAGTACACGGCCTGGGGTGCATCGCCGCCGGGTTCGGCCAACCGCATGACGATGTCGCGCCATTGGGCGAGCGTGAGCGGGTTGGCAATCTGCAGCTCGGCCAGCGAGCGATCGAGCCGCGCCATGTGTTCTTCGAAGCAAAAGGGCTGGCCGCCGTAGACGGGGACGACTTCATAGATGCCGTCACCGAAAATGAAGCCACGGTCGAGCACGCTGATCTTCGCGTCCCGAAGGGCGGTGTACTCGCCATCGAGGTAGCAGAGCGTGGTGGGGAGAGCGGCAGTAAGAGGGTGCATGCGGGAATTATGGTTGTGCGCGCCCGGTCGGGTTCCGGTCAGCCAGGGAAGCCTCGTTTTGCAAACGTGACAGATCAGGTGGTCGAGCGGGCTGGGTTTCTACTTATAATCAATGGCTTTGTTAAATTCACGGCTGACAACGCGAGCGGCATTCCAATGACAACCAGCGCTCCTGTCTCCGAGATCGATGCCGAAGTCTCCGACTTCAAGCCGCTGACCGCCGAAGAGGCCCAGCGGCTTCGCGAGAAAAATCCCGAAATGTCGCCCTGGTGGGTGATTGGGGCCCAGGTGGCCATGGGATTGCTTGTGGCCGGAGTGGCATGGATGTGGACTCAGCGGCCAAGTGCCGCGGTGTCGGCTTTTTACGGAGCCATGGCGGTAGCGATTCCGGCGGCATTGTTCGTCCGGGGTGTGCGGCGGGCACGCGGTGCCGTGTCGCAATCTGCTGTCATGCTGCGGTTTTTTGTGTGGGAGTTGATCAAGATCGCGTTGACCGTTGCCTTGCTGGCGGCGGCACCGTGGCTGATCGAGAGCATCAGTTGGCTGGCCTTGCTGGCCGGCGTGGTGGTCGCCATGAAAATGTACTGGGTGGCCCTGCTGGTGCGGCCCGGATTGTTGAACCGGATTTGACTGTTTAAAAAGAGACGCTGAAAGATGGCCGCCGAAAGTCACGCCCCGACCGCGAGTGAATACATCGTTCACCACCTCCAGCACTGGCAAGTTGACTGGAGCCTCAATCCCGTGGTCCAGAAGGCCATCGTCGACTTCAACGTCATCAACCTCGACTCGGTGCTCTATGCGCTGATCGTCGGTGCCCTGGGTTGCTTTGTGCTGTGGCTGGCTGCTCGCAAGGCCACGCCGGGCGTGCCGGGCCGGTTCCAGGCCGCGGTCGAAATGCTCGTCGAAATGGTCGACAACCAGGCCAAGTCGAACATTCGCAACGCAAAAAGTCGCAAGTTCATTGCGCCGCTGGCGCTCACCGTGTTCGTCTGGATCTTCCTGCTGAACGCCATGGACATGTTGCCGGTCGACCTGCTGCCCTCGCTCTGGGGCAAGGTTTTCGAGGCTGCCGGACACGATCCGCACCATGCCTACATGCGCGTCGTTCCCACGGCCGACCTCTCCACCACGCTCGGCCTGTCGACCTCGGTACTGCTGCTGTGCCTGTTCTACAGCGTCAAGATCAAGGGCCTGGGCGGCTGGGGCCACGAACTCATCACCGCGCCTTTCGGTGCCCACCCCGTGCTCTGGCCGATCAACCTGCTGATGCAAGTCATCGAATACCTGGCGAAGACCGTCTCGCACGGCATGCGGTTGTTCGGCAACATGTATGCGGGTGAACTCGTTTTCATGCTGATCGCGCTCATGGGTGGTGCGATGGCAGCCTCGTTCTCGGGAGTGATGCTGCCCATCGGGCACGTCATTGCCGGTACCGTCTGGGCGATCTTCCACATCCTGGTGATCACGCTTCAGGCATTCATTTTCATGATGCTGACCCTGATCTATCTCGGCCAGGCTCATGAAGCGCATTGAGTTTTCTTTTTTCTTTTCGTTTGCTTTCAATCTGTATTAAGGAGTCATCATGGAAAACGTTCTCGGTCTCGTCGCTTTGGCTTGTGGTTTGATCGTCGGTCTCGGCGCGATCGGTGCTTCCATCGGTATCGCACTGATGGGCGGCAAGTTCCTCGAGTCGTCGGCTCGTCAACCTGAACTCATGAACGACCTGCAGACCAAGATGTTCATCTTGGCTGGCCTGATCGACGCTGCGTTCCTGATCGGCGTGGCAATTGCCCTGCTGTTCGCTTTCGCCAACCCGTTCATCGCCGCTCTGCCGAAGTAATTTCCGTTCAACGCCACTCCAGAAAGGTGTTGCCGTGAGTATCAACGCGACCCTGTTCGTTCAGGCCATCGTCTTCCTGCTGCTTGTGCTGTTCACGATGAAATTCGTGTGGCCGCCGATCGCGAAGGCCTTGGACGAACGAGCACAAAAGATCGCTGCGGGCCTGGCGGCCGCCGAGAAGGCCAAGGCCGAACTGGCCTCCGCCAACCAGCGTGTCGAGCAGGAACTGGTGGCGTCTCGTAACGAGACCACCAATCGCCTGGCCGATGCCGAGCGCCGTGCCCAGCAGATCATCGAAGAGGCCAAGAGCCGCGCAACCGAGGAGGCCAACAAGATCGTGGCCGCCGCGCGCGAAGAGGCCAACCAGCAGTCCGTGCGTGCGCGTGAGGCGCTGCGCGAGCAGGTGGCCGCACTGGCCGTCAAGGGTGCCGAGCAGATTCTCCGCAAGGAAGTCAACGCCGGCGTTCATGCCGACTTGCTCAGCCGCCTGAAGACCGAGCTCTGAGGACAACATGGCCGAACTCGCGACCATTGCCCGTCCTTACGCCGAGGCGCTGTTCAAGGCTTGCCAGGGCGACCTCGAAGGCACGGCCGGCTGGCTCGACCAGCTGGCGTCCGTCGCCGGCAGCCCGCAGCTCCTGGAGTTCGCGGCCAACCCGAAGGTGCCGCCCGAGCAGGTGTTCGAGCTGATCGCCGGGCTTTCGAAGCAGTCCTTGCCCGATGCGGGCAAGAACTTTCTGCGCGCCGTCATCGACAACGGCCGGTTGGCTGCATTGCCCGAAGTGGCAATCCAGTTCCGTGCCTTGTGCAATGCGCGCAGCGGGGCTGCCGATGCCGTGATCTACAGCGCTTTTCCGATCGACGACGCGGCGCTGCAAGAGGTTGGCGCGGCGCTGGAGCGGCGCTTTGCTCGCAAGCTCACGACGCGGGTCGAACTCGACCCCTCGCTCATCGGCGGCATCCGTGCCGTGGTCGGCGACGAAGTGCTCGACACCTCGGTCAGGGCGCGCCTCGAACAAATGAAAGCGGCGCTGACCGCCTGACGGCGGCCGGCAGCCAGTTGGCCCCATTTACAGAAAGAAGGAAAGAGTCATGCAACTCAATCCCGCAGAAATTTCCGAACTGATCAAGAGCCGCATCGAGGGTCTCGGCGTCAGTGCCAACATCCGCAACGAAGGCACCGTGGTTTCGGTGACCGACGGCATCGTGCGCGTGCACGGCCTGTCCGACGCGATGCAAGGCGAAATGCTC
Organism: Variovorax paradoxus; assembly: GCF_009755665.1. Lineage (NCBI taxonomy): Bacteria > Pseudomonadati > Pseudomonadota > Betaproteobacteria > Burkholderiales > Comamonadaceae > Variovorax > Variovorax paradoxus. The sequence goes on along the minus strand of NZ_CP046622.1, from coordinate 5,144,813 downwards.
GAATTCCCGCCGAGCGCTGACGGTACGCCGTCGTTCGGCTTGGCGCTCAACCTCGAGCGCGACTCGGTCGGCGCCGTGATCCTGGGCGAATACGAGCACATCTCCGAAGGCGACACGGTCAAGTGCACCGGCCGCATCCTGGAAGTGCCGGTCGGCCCCGAGCTCGTCGGCCGCGTGGTCAATGCGCTGGGCCAGCCGATCGACGGCAAGGGTCCGATCAACGCCAAGATGACCGACGTGATCGAAAAGGTCGCCCCGGGCGTGATCGCCCGCAAGTCGGTCGACCAGCCCCTGCAAACCGGCCTGAAGTCCATCGACTCCATGGTGCCGATCGGCCGCGGCCAGCGCGAGCTGATCATCGGCGACCGCCAGACCGGCAAGACCGCCGTGGCCATCGACGCGATCATTGCCCAGAAGGGCCAGGGCGTGACCTGCATCTACGTTGCGATCGGCCAGAAGGCTTCGTCGATCAAGAACGTGGTGCGCGCGCTCGAGCAAGTGGGCGCCATGGACTACACGATCGTGGTGGCCGCATCGGCCTCCGAATCGGCAGCCATGCAGTACGTGTCGGCCTACTCGGGCTGCACGATGGGCGAGTACTTCCGCGACCGCGGCCAGGACGCCCTGATCGTCTATGACGACCTCTCCAAGCAAGCCGTTGCATACCGCCAGGTGTCGCTGCTGCTGCGCCGCCCGCCAGGCCGCGAAGCCTACCCTGGCGACGTGTTCTATCTCCACAGCCGTCTGCTCGAGCGCGCCGCGCGCGTCAACGCCGACTACGTGGAAGCCTTCACCAAGGGTGAAGTCAAGGGCAAGACCGGCTCGCTTACCGCGCTGCCGATCATCGAAACGCAAGCCGGCGACGTGTCCGCTTTCGTTCCGACCAACGTGATCTCGATCACCGACGGCCAGATCTTCCTGGAAACCAACCTGTTCAACGCAGGTATCCGCCCCGCCATCAACGCCGGTATCTCGGTGTCGCGCGTGGGTTCGGCGGCCCAGACCAAGATCATCAAGGGCCTGTCGGGCGGTATCCGTACCGACCTTGCACAGTACCGCGAGCTGGCTGCGTTCGCGCAGTTCGCTTCCGACCTGGACGAAGCCACCCGCAAGCAGCTCGACCGCGGTGCCCGCGTGACCGAACTGCTGAAGCAGGCCCAGTACAGCCCGCTGCCGATCTCGCTGATGGGTGCCACGCTGTTTGCCGTGAACAAGGGTTTCATGGACGACCTGGACATCAAGAAGGTTCTGTCCTTCGAGCACGGCCTGCACCAGTTCCTGAAGACCAGCCACGGCCCCCTGCTCGACAAGATCGAGCAAGCCAAGGCGCTCGACAAGGACGCCGAGGCCGAACTGACGAGCGCAATCACCGCGTTCAAGAAGTCGTTCGCCTGATCGACCTGACAAGGAGCCCCCATGGCAGCTGGTAAGGAAATCCGCGGCAAGATCAAATCGGTGGAAAACACCAAGAAGATCACCAAGGCCATGGAAATGGTCTCGGTCTCCAAGATGCGCAAGGCGCAGGAGCGCATGCGCGCCGCGCGCCCCTACAGCGAGAAGATTCGCAACATCGCGGCCAACCTGGGCCGTGCAAACCCCGAATACGTTCACGCGTTCATGAAGACGAATGAGGCCAAGGCCATCGGGTTCATCATCGTGACGAGCGACAAGGGTTTGTGCGGCGGCTTGAACACCAACCTGTTGCGTGCCGTGACCACCAAGCTGCGCGAAGCGCAGGCGGCCGGCACGGCCATCGAGTCGGTGGCCATCGGCAGCAAGGGCCTGGGCTTTCTGAACCGCATCGGCGCCCGCGTGGTCGCGCATGTCACCCATCTGGGCGACACGCCGCACCTGGACAAGCTCATCGGCCCGGTCAAGACGCTGCTCGACGCCTATGCCGAAGGCAAGCTGTCCGCGGTGTACCTGTGCTACACGAAGTTCATCAACACCATCAAGCAAGAGCCGATCGTCGAGCCCCTGCTTCCGCTCGCGGCCGAATCGCTGCAGGTCGAGCAGGGCCAGCACTCGTGGGACTACATCTACGAGCCCGATCCTGAAAGCGTGATCGATGAGCTGCTGGTGCGCTATGTGGAGTCGCTGGTCTACCAGGCCGTGGCCGAGAACATGGCGTCCGAGCACTCGGCCCGCATGGTTGCGATGAAGGCTGCAACCGACAACGCCGGCAATGTGATCAGCGAGCTCAAGCTGGTCTACAACAAGACCCGTCAGGCCGGCATCACCAAGGAACTCTCCGAGATCGTCTCGGGCGCGGCGGCAGCCGCGGGCGTGTAAGCCAGTTTCACGGTCGTCCCCTACAAACAATTTTTATCGGAGCACACATGGCTCAAGCAAACGCAGTGCAAGGCAAGATCGTTCAATGTATCGGCGCTGTGGTCGACGTGGAGTTCCCGCGCGACCAGATGCCGAAGGTCTATGACGCTTTGAAGTTCGAAGGCAGCGCGCTGACTCTCGAAGTCCAGCAGCAGCTCGGCGACGGCGTGGTGCGCACCATTGCGCTCGGCTCGTCCGACGGCCTGCGCCGCGGCCTGATCGTGACCAACACGGGCGCGCCCATCACCGTGCCGGTCGGCAAGGCCACGCTGGGCCGCATCATGGACGTGCTCGGCTCGCCCATCGACGAGCGCGGTCCGGTCGGCCAGGAGCTCACCGCTTCGATCCACCGCAAGGCACCCGCATACGACGAACTGTCGCCCTCGCAAGACCTGCTGGAAACCGGCATCAAGGTGATCGACCTGGTGTGCCCGTTCGCCAAGGGCGGCAAGGTGGGCCTGTTCGGCGGCGCCGGCGTGGGCAAGACCGTGAACATGATGGAACTCATCAACAACATCGCCAAGGCTCACTCGGGTCTGTCGGTGTTTGCCGGCGTGGGTGAACGTACCCGCGAAGGCAACGACTTCTATCACGAGATGGCCGACTCCGGCGTCGTGAACCTCGAGAAGCTCGAGGACTCGAAGGTGGCCATGGTCTACGGCCAGATGAACGAACCCCCGGGCAACCGCCTGCGCGTGGCCCTGACCGGCCTGACCATCGCCGAGTCGTTCCGCGACGAAGGCCGCGACGTGCTGTTCTTCGTGGACAACATCTACCGCTACACGCTGGCCGGTACCGAAGTGTCGGCCCTCTTGGGTCGCATGCCTTCCGCCGTGGGCTACCAGCCGACGCTGGCCGAAGAAATGGGCCGCCTGCAAGAGCGGATCACGTCGACGAAGGTCGGTTCGATCACCTCGATCCAGGCCGTGTACGTGCCTGCCGACGACTTGACCGACCCGTCGCCCGCCACCACCTTCGCCCACCTGGACTCCACCGTGGTGCTGTCGCGCGACATCGCTTCGCTCGGTATCTACCCCGCCGTGGACCCGCTCGACTCGACCTCGCGCCAGCTCGACCCGAACGTGGTCGGCGAAGAACACTACAACGTGGCTCGCGCCGTGCAAGGCACGCTGCAGCGCTACAAGGAACTGCGCGACATCATCGCGATTCTGGGCATGGACGAACTGGCACCGGAAGACAAGCTGGCCGTGGCCCGCGCCCGCAAGATCCAGCGTTTCCTGTCGCAGCCGTTCCACGTGGCCGAAGTGTTCACGGGCTCGCCCGGCAAGTACGTGCCGCTGGCTGAAACCATCCGCGGCTTCAAGATGATCGTGAACGGCGAAGCCGACCACCTGCCGGAACAAGCGTTCTACATGGTCGGTACGATCGACGAGGCTTTCGAGAAGGCCAAGAAGGTCGCGTAAAGCGGCGCAGGAACGCACATGGCAAACACCATTCACGTCGACGTGGTCTCCGCAGAAGAGTCGATCTTCTCGGGCGAGGCCAAGTTCGTCGCGCTGCCCGGTGAAGCCGGCGAGCTCGGCATCTATCCGCGCCACACGCCGCTGATCACGCGCATCCGCCCGGGTGCCGTGCGCATCGAAACGGCCGACGGCGGCGAAGAGTTCGTCTTCGTGGCTGGCGGCATTCTCGAAGTGCAGCCCGACACCGTCACCGTGCTGTCCGACACCGCCATTCGCGGCAAGGACCTCGACGACGAAAAGGCCAACCAGGCCAAGGCCGCCGCCGAGGAAGCGCTCAAGAACGCCAAGAGCGACATCGACATTGCCATGGCGCAATCCGAACTCGCCGTCATGGCCGCCCAGATCGCGGCGCTTCGCAAGTACCGCCAGAAGAAGTAAATACCGCGGCAGCCCCCCGGGCCCGCCAGAAGAAGCCGCCTCCGGGCGGCTTTTTTTCGTCTGGAAAATCTGATCAGTACCCATCTTCGATCTGAATTTGGTCGAAGTTCAGCCTTGTCCGGCTGAAGGGCTGCCTCTAGTATTCGCCTTCATTCACCTGCGAGGGCCCTGGGCGGCAGGCAACAAAGACGGAGACAACAACGCGTGACACGCTGGAGCGGCATCACTGCGGACGAAATGCGGTTGCTGGAGACCACCTTCTGGTCGGCCGGCGGCTCGCGCCATGCCATGGCCGAACAGCTCGGCTTCTCGAAGAGCAAGGCGAATGCGTTGATTGCGGGCCTTGTCGAACAAGGCCTCCTGGCCGAAGCCGGACTCCAGCGTTCCTCGGGCGGCCGCCGCGCCGAAAACCTGCAACTGCATGCTGGCCTGGGTGTGCTGGTCGGCATCGACATTGGCGCCACCAGCCTCGACGTTGCGGTGCTGCGGCCTGACCTCACCGTGCTTGCTCAGCATGACGAACCCGCCGATGTGCGCGAAGGCCCCGCTGTTGTACTGGCCCGGGTGCGCGTGCTGATGCGCGAACTGCTCGCACGCTGCAACAGCAGCGCCAAGAACGTGCTCGGCATCGGCATCGGGGTGCCGGGCCCCGTCAACTTCGAAATCGGGCAGCTCGTGAACCCGCCGCTGATGCCCGCATGGGACAGCTTCTCGATCCGCGACTACCTGCGCGAGGACTATGCGGCGCCCGTCTTCGTCGACAACGACGTGAACCTGATGGCGCTTGGCGAGCTCTGGCGGCTGAAGCGCTCGCTCAACAACTTTCTCGTGATCAAGATCGGAACCGGCATCGGCTGCGGCATCGTCTGCCATGGCGAGGTCTATCGCGGCGCCGCCGGCTCGGCCGGCGACGTGGGGCACATCTGCGTCGACCAGGAAGGCCCGCGCTGCCACTGCGGCAATGTGGGCTGCGTGGAAGCCATGGCGGCGGGACCGGCCATCACGCGCATGGCCGTGCAGGCGGCCGAAGCCGGCGAAAGCGCCATGCTCGCCGAATGCCTGCGGGTGCACGGGCGCATCGAAGCCGTCGACGTCGGCCAGGCGAGCCGCGCGGGTGACACGGCGGCCAACGGCATCATCCAGAACGCCGGCAACCTCATCGGCCAGATGCTTGCGTCGGTGGTGAATTTCTTCAACCCGTCGCACGTGTTCATCGGCGGCGGCATCACGCGCATCGGGCCGCTGTTTCTGGCGGCCGTGCGGCAGAGCGTCTACCAGCGTTCGCTCGCGCTCTCGACCCGGCACCTGGAGATCCAGTACACGCCGCTTGGCGTGCAGGGCGGGCTGATCGGCGCCGGCGTGCTCGCAATGCACGAAACGTTAAAAGTCCGCGGAGTGGCGCCATGACCGCAGAAGAAACCAAGGGAAGCGTCGCCGTCGAATTTGCCGATGTGGTGAAGGCCTTCGGCCCCGTGCAGGTGCTGCACGGCGTGAGCTTTTCGCTGGCGCCGGGCCGCGTCTACGGATTGCTCGGCGAGAACGGCGCGGGCAAGTCGACGCTGATGAAGATTCTTGCGGGGTACGAGTCGCTCACTGGCGGCGTGCTGCGCATCAACGGCGAGCCGCAGCAGTTCACGAGTTCGCGCGATGCGGAGGCACTGGGCATCGTGCTGATCCACCAGGAATTCAATCTTGCCGAAGACCTGAGCGTGGCGCAGAACATCTTCCTCGGCCACGAGAAGAAAAAAGGCTGGCTGTTGGACGACGCTTCGATGGAACGCGATGCCGCCGCCGCATTGGCCGCGGTGGGCCTGCAGGTCGACCCGCGGACCAAGGTGCGCCGCCTCATCGTCGCGGAAAAGCAGCTCGTCGAAATTGCCAAGGCCATTGCCCGCCGTGCGCGCCTGCTCATCATGGACGAGCCCACCGCCACGCTCACCCCCGGCGAGACCGAGCGGCTCTTCAAGCTCATCGCACAGCTGCGCGCCGATGGCGTGACCATCGTCTACATCTCGCACAAGCTCGACGAAGTGGAGCAGGTGACCGACGAGGTGATCGTGATGCGCGATGGCCGCTTTGTGGCGCGTGCACCCACGCCCGAGGTCTCGCGCCACCAGATGGCCAACCTCATGGTGGGCCGCGAATTGGCCGACCTGTACCCGCCGCGCGACGTGGTGGTGGCCGACGACGCGCCCGCCATGCGCGTGCGCAACTTCAGCGTGCCCGGCTGGGCGAACGACGTCGGCTTTGAAGTGCGCCCCGGAGAGATCCTCGGCTTCGCGGGCCTGGTGGGCGCGGGCCGCACGGAGCTGTTCGAAGGCCTGCTGGGGCTCAGGCCGGCCAGCGGCCAGGTCGAGATGCTCGGCAAGACGGTGCCCGACCAGAAGGGCTGGCGCAATCCGCGCGACGCCGCCAAGCACGGCCTCACCTACCTGAGCGAAGACCGCAAGGGCAAGGGCCTGCACGTGAACTTCGGGCTGCGCCAGAACCTCACGCTGATGGCGCTCGAGCGCTACACCCGCCCATGGCTCCAGCCCGATGCCGAACGTGGCGCGCTGGCCGAGGCCGTGAAGGACTACGGCATTCGCACCGGCTCGCTCGACGTGCGCGCATCGTCGCTCTCGGGCGGCAACCAGCAGAAGCTCGCGCTCGCCAAGGTGCTGCAGCCCAAGCCCAAGGTGGTGGTGCTCGACGAGCCCACGCGCGGCGTCGACATCGGCGCCAAGCGCGACATCTATTTCCTGATCCAGCGACTTGCCCGCGAAGGGCTCGCAGTGATCGTCGTTTCGTCGGAACTGATGGAACTCATCGGCCTGTGCCACCGCGTGGCGGTGATGCGCGCGGGGCGCCTCGTCGCCACGCTCAACGCCGACAACTTGACTGAAGAGGAGCTCATCGCTCATGCCACCGGAACAGCAGACACCCATGCCGCAGCCTGAAGCCGCGCAGCACCGCAGCGAAAGCAAGCCGCGCTGGACCGAGCACCTGCACGGCCTCGGCCCCGTCATCGGCCTTGTGCTGCTGTGCATCGGCGGCACGCTGCTCAACAGCGACTTTGCCACGGTCGACAACGCCATGAACGTGCTCACGCGCACGGCCTTCATCGGCATCATCGCGGTGGGCATGTGCTTCGTGATCATCTCGGGCGGCATCGACCTGTCGGTGGGTTCGATGGCGGCGCTCATCGCGGGCAGCGTGATCATGTTCATCAACTGGGCCGGACCGGCCTCGGGCTCCCCGCTGATGGCGGTGGTGATGGGTGCGGTGCTTGCCGTCGTGCTGGGCGCGCTGTTCGGCCTGGCGCACGGCCTGCTCATCACCAAAGGGCGCATCGAACCCTTCATCGTCACGCTGGGCACGCTCGGCATCTTTCGCGCGTACCTCACCTACTTTGCCGACGGCGGCGCGCTCACGCTCGACAACGACCTGTCGGACCTCTATGCGCCGGTGTACTACGCAAGCCTTGCGGGCATCCCGGTTCCGGTGTGGGTGTTCGTGATCGTCGCGATCATCGGCGGCGTCATATTGAACCGCACGGCCTACGGGCGTTATGTACAGGCCATCGGATCGAACGAGCAGGTCGCGCGCTACGCGGCGGTGGATGTCGACCGCGTGAAGATCCTGACCTACGTGCTGCTGGGCGTGTGCGTGGGCATTGCCACGCTGCTTTACGTGCCGCGCCTGGGCTCGGCGTCGCCGACCACGGGCCTCTTGTGGGAGCTCGAGGCCATTGCCGCGGTGATCGTCGGCGGCACCGCACTGAAGGGCGGCGCGGGCAGCATCACGGGCACCGTGGTGGGCGCCATCCTGCTCTCGGTCATCAGCAACATCCTGAATCTCACCAGCATCATCAGCGTGTACCTAAACGCCGCGGTGCAGGGCTTCGTGATCATCATCGTCGCGTTCCTCCAAAGAGGACGCCGCTAGTTCGTTCCCGTTCCGCTTCACCATCAACCACAAGGAGACATCCAGCATGACAAGCTTCACCCGTCGCATCGCACTCACGGCCGTGGCCGCAACAGCGCTCGCGAGCCTGCCCGCGCTCGCCGCCGAGAAAGTGAACCTCGGCGTTTCGATTCCCGCGGCCACGCACAGCTTCATGGGCGGCATCAACTACTGGGCCAACCAGGCCAAGAAGGACCTGGAGAAGCAGCACAAGGACCTGAAGATCACGATCAAGACCGCGGCCAACGCGCCCGAGCAGGCCAACCAGCTGCAAGACCTTTCGACCGTCACCAAGATCAACGCGCTCGTGGTGTTTCCGTTCGAGTCGGCCGCGCTGACCAAGCCGGTGGCGCAGGTCAAGGCCAAGGGCGCCTACGTGACCGTGGTCGACCGCGGCCTGACCGACACCAGCGCGCAGGACGCCTACGTGGCCGGCGACAACACCGCCTTCGGCCGCATTCCCGCCGAATACATTGCCAAGCAGCTCGGCGGCAAGGGCAACGTGGTCGCCCTGCGCGGCATTGCCACCACGCTCGACAACGAGCGCATGGACGCCTTCAATGCGGTGCTCAAGAACCATCCGGACATCAAGCTGCTCGACGCCAAGTACGCCAACTGGAACCGCGACGACGCCTTCAAGGTCACGCAGGACTACCTCACGCGCTTCAAGCAGATCGACGCCATCTGGGCAGCCGACGACGACATGGCCGTGGGGGTGCTCAAGGCCATCGAGCAAGCCAAGCGCGACGACATCAAGATCGTCTTCGGCGGCGCGGGCGCCAAGGGCATGGTCAAGACCATCATGGACGGCAAGGACAAGCGCATTGGCGCGGACGTGAGCTACTCGCCCAAGTTCATCTACGACGCGATCAAGCTCACGGCCGAAGCGCGGCTGAAGGGCGAGAAGCTGCCCGCGACCACCATCATTCCTTCGGTGCTGATCACCAAGGAAAACGCGAAAGACTTCTACCACCCGAACTCGCCGTTCTGAGTTGCCTTACTACTCCCTCTCCCCTCGGGGAGAGGGTTGGGGTGAGGGGCCGCGGCAATGGCGGAAGCCATGAGTTTGCAAAGGCCGATGCCCTCACCCTGGCCCTCTCCCAGAGGGAGAGGGAACAGTTACCAAGGAACATCGAGGAGATTGATGACCAATACACCTCTTCGCAAGCTCCGCTGCGCCATGGTCGGCGGCGGGCGCGACGCCTTCATCGGCGCCGTGCACCGCAAGGCCATGGCGCTGGACGGGCAGATCGAGCTCGTGGCCGGCGCGCTGTCGTCCAGCCCCGAGAAGGCACGCGCCTCGGGCCGCGACCTCGGGCTGGCCGACGACCGCAACCACGGCGACTGGCAGTCTCTGCTGGCTGATGAGCTCAAGCGACCGCCCGAGGAGCGCATCGACTTCGTCTCGATCGTCACGCCCAACCATGTGCACTTTCCGGTGGCGCAAGCCTTTGCCGAAGCGGGCTTTCACGTGGTGTGCGACAAGCCGCTGGTGCACACGCGCGAGCAGGCCGATGCGCTCGTGGCCACCGTGGCAAGGCAGGGCACGGTCTTCGGCGTGACCTACAACTACACCGGCTACCCGATGGTGCGGCAAGCGCGCGAAATGGTCCGCTCGGGCCAGCTCGGCGAGCTGCGCAAGGTGGTCGTCGAATACAACCAGGGCTGGCTCGCAAGCCAGCTCGAAGACGCCGGCAACAAGCAGGCCGGCTGGCGCACCGACCCGGCACGCAGCGGCGCCGCCGGTGCCATCGGCGACATCGGCTCGCATGCCGAGAACCTCGTCGCGAGCGTGACCGGGCTGGAAATCGAGAGCCTCTGCGCCGACCTCAGCGCGCTGGTGCCGGGCCGCATGCTCGACGACGACGGCAGCCTGCTCCTGCGCTTCAAGGGCGGCGCGCGCGGCGTGCTGATCGCCTCGCAGATCAACACCGGGCTGGAGAACGACCTGCGCCTGCGCATCTCCGGCGCGCTGGGCACGCTCGAATGGCGACAGGAGCGGCCGAGCGAATTGCTGCACCTGCCGCACGACGGACCCAAGCGCACTCTCACGCGCGGCTCGCCGTGGCTGTGCGAATCGGCGCAGCTTGCGAGCCGCCTGCCGGCGGGGCATCCCGAAGGCTTCATCGAGGCCTTTGCCAACATCTATGGCGGTGTCTCCGCCGACATCCGCGCACGCATCGCGGGCCAGCAGGCCGATGCCATTGCAGCGGACTATCCGCGCGTGGAAGACGGCGCCCGCGGCGTCCGCTTCATCGAGCGCACGGTGGCTTCGTCGAAAAGCGAATTAAAGTGGACGCCCTGGTAGCCGTGCCGCATGCCCGCACCCGCGGGCACGCAACGCACGGTGCCTGGCGCCCATGACACCTTCTTCCCTTCGAGACCCGCCGCTTTCCGGCCCGCAGCCCTGGCTTCGCGCCCTGGGCCGGCGCTGCCTCGCGCTCTGGCCGCTGAAGCTGGTCGGCAACACGGTGGCCACCATCGGCTTCTTTCCGCTGTACTTCTGGATCATGAAGAACGCCGGCCAGCCCTGGACGCTGCCGCTCACCGCGTTCGACCGGCTGATCGCCTTCTGGCCGGCGCTGCTGCCGGTCTATCTTTCGCTCTGGCTCTACATCGCGCTGCCGGTGTTCCTTGCGAAGGACAAGCGGGAGCTCTCGAGCTTTGCGCTGGGCTGTGCGGCCATGACCTTCATCTCGCTCGCGGTGTTCTGGTTTGTGCCGACAGCCATACCCAACTTCACCATCGACGCGACTCCGGGCACCTCGCTTCATTTTCTGAAAATGGTCGATGCGGCCGGCAACGCGTTTCCGTCGCTGCATGTGTCGTTCTCGGTGCTTGCCTGCGTGGTGCTTGCCCGGCAATTGCGCGACGTGGCCGCGCCCATGTGGCTTCGCGCGTTCAACATCGCATGGGCCGCAGCCATCGTCTATTCGACGATGGCGGTGCGCCAGCACGTGCTCGTCGACGTGCTTGGCGGCTTGGCGCTGGGCATCGGGTTCGGGCTTGCTTCGCGGCCGCGCAGATCAACTCGCGCGGTGGCTGTGCGGCCGGAGCCGGCGTAGGCCGATTGCGCTATTCCTCACGGCCGGCGCGTGCGGTAAAAACCGGACATCGTTCCCCTGATCCGACACGGAGCCCGCCATGAAGATCACTGCCGCTGCTTTCTTCACGCTGGCCTGCGCGGCCGCCATGCCCGCCATGGCCATCGACTACCCTGCGCGCAAGCCCGGCCTCTGGGAAATCCAGACCGGCGACGGCACCGCCGCCAAGGGCGCGAGCCAGACCATCCAGCAGTGCATCGACGCGGCCAGCGACAAGGCCCTCCGCGACATGGGCCAGGGCATGGGCAAGGACACGTGCTCCAAGCAGGAGCTGCGCAACGAAGGCGGCAAGCTGGTCGTCGATTCGGTCTGCAAGATCGGCTCCACCACCGCCACGTCGCACGCGGTGGTGAGCGGCGACTTCAGCTCGGCCTACCGCATGGAGAGCAAGTCGACCTACAGCCCGCCGCTGATGGGCCGCGCCGAGGGCTCGGCCGTCATCGAAGCCAAATGGATCGGCCCCTGCAAGGCCGGCCAGAAGCCCGGCGACATGATCATGTCCAACGGCATGAAGATGAACGTGCTCGAAATGGCGGGCGGGCGCAAGAAGTAGGCGCCGGCCCACAGCGCTTCGCGGCCGGCATTCGGCAACGCGAGAGGCCGCCACCGCCTACGATGCGGCCATGGCCGCGAAGGAAGAAGATCTCGTCGTCGCTCGTCCCGAGGGGCTGTATTGCCCACCGGGCGATTTCTACATCGACCCCTGGCGGCCGGTGGCTCGCGCCGTCATCACGCACGCTCACTCCGACCACGCGCGCATGGGCCATGCGCACTACCTGGCGCATACCGACAGCGCCGGCACGCTGCGCACCCGCTTGGGCAGCGACATCGCGCTGCAGACGCTCGGCTATGGCGAAGCCATCGAGCATCATGGCGTGCGCGTTTCGCTGCATCCGGCCGGCCACGTGCTGGGCTCGGCGCAGGTTCGCCTCGAACACGGTGGGCGCGTGTGGGTGGCCTCGGGCGACTACAAGACCGAGCCCGACGGCACCTGCATGCCCTTCGAGCCTGTGCCGTGCGACACCTTCATCACCGAATCGACCTTCGGGCTGCCGATCTATCGCTGGCCCACGCAGGCGGCGCTGTTCGCCGAGATCGATGCATGGTGGCGCGCCAACGCGGAGGCCGGCCGCGCATCGGTGCTGTTCTGCTATGCCTTCGGCAAGGCGCAGCGCATCCTGCACGGCGTCGATGCCTCCATCGGGCCGATCGTGGTGCACGGCGCGGTCGAGCCGCTCAACGCCGTGTATCGCGCCGCAGGCGTGGCCTTGCCAGAGACGCTGCGCGTGACCGACCCCGGCGTGGACGCCGCGCTGCTGAAGCGCGCTCTGGTGCTGGCGCCGCCTTCGGCCCAGGGCACGCCGTGGATGCGCCGCTTCGGCAACTACGCCGACGCGTTTGCGAGCGGCTGGATGCAGCTGCGCGGCACGCGGCGCCGGCGCGGCGTGGACCGCGGCTTTGTCATGTCCGACCACGCCGACTGGCCCGGCCTGCAACAGGCCATTGCAGGCACGGGGGCGAGCCGGGTGTTTGTCACCCATGGCAGCGTGGCGGTCATGGTGCGCTGGCTCACCGAGAACGGCCTGGACGCACAGGGCTTCAAGACCGAGTACGGCGACGAGGACGATCAAGGGCAAGGGGCAGCAACGCCATGAAGGACTTCGCCGCGCTCTACCGCGAGCTCGACGCCAGCACCTCGAGCCTTGCCAAGCAGGCCGCACTGCAGCGTTACCTGCGCGAGGCCGACCCCGCCGATGCGGCCTGGGCCGTTTACTTCCTGGCCGGCGGCAAGCCGCGCCAGCTGGTGCCCACCAAGCTGCTGCGCCTGCTTGCGCAAGAAGCGGCGGGCCTCCCCGAATGGCTGTTCGACGAGAGCTACGAGGCGGTCGGCGACCTCGCTGAAACCATCGCGTTGCTGTTACCCCCACCGACCGAGGCGCACGACCTCGGCCTGGCGCGCTGGGTCGAGGAGCACCTGCTGCCGCTGCGCGAAGCAGGCAAGTCCGCGCCCGACGAACTGCCCGCCCGGCTGCGCGCGCAGTGGCGCCAGCTTGCGGCCGAAGAGCGGCTGGTGTACTTCAAGCTCATCACCGGCGCGTTTCGCGTAGGCGTGTCGAAGCTGCAGGTCACGCAGGCGCTCGCGGCAGTGGGCGGCATCGACGCCAAGCGTGTCGCGCAGCGGCTCATGGGCTACACCCACATCGGGGGACGCCCGCGGGCCGATGACTACCGCGCGCTCATCGCGCCGGAGTCGGGCACGGAGCAGGTGCAAAAGACCAGCGGGCAGCCGTACCCCTTTTTTCTGGCGCATGCGTTCAACCTGCCGCTCGAACAGTTCGACGCGGCAATCGGCCCACCGGCCGACTGGATCGTCGAATGGAAGTGGGACGGCATCCGCGCGCAACTGGTGAAGCGCGCGGGTGCGGTCTGGCTGTGGTCGCGCGGCGAAGAGCTGGTGACCGAGCGCTTTCCCGAACTCGCGGTGCTTGGCGAGGCGCTGCCCGACGGCACGGTGCTCGACGGCGAGATCGCCGTCTGGCGCGAAGACAAGGTGCAGCCCTTTGCGGAACTGCAAAAGCGCATCGGCCGCAAGACCCTGGGCGCGAAGCTGCTGCGCGACATACCGGTGGTGCTGCTGGCCTACGACATTCTCGAATGGGAAGGCCGCGACCTGCGCGCGCTGCCGCAATGGGAGCGCCGCACGCTGCTCGATGAGCTCGTCACGCGCATGCAGCACCCGTCGCTGCTGCCAAGCCCGATGCTCACCGGCACCGAGTGGAGCGACCTTGCGCGCCAGCGCGAAGCCGCGCGCAGCATGGGTGTGGAAGGCATGATGCTCAAGCGCCGCGATGCGCAGTACGGCGTGGGCCGCACCAAGGACGTGGGCGTATGGTGGAAGTGGAAGATCGACCCGCTCAGCATCGACGCCGTGCTCATCTACGCGCAGCGCGGCCACGGCCGGCGCGCCAGCCTCTACAGCGACTACACCTTTGCCGTGTGGGACGGTCCGCCCGAGCAGCAAGACCGAAAGCTCGTGCCCTTTGCAAAAGCCTATTCGGGCCTGACCGATGCCGAGATGGCGCGGGTGGACGCAATCATCCGCAAGACCACGGTGGAGAGCTTCGGCCCGGTGCGCAGCGTGGAGCCCACCCTTGTGTTCGAGCTTGGCTTCGAGGGCATCGCGCGCAGCACACGCCACAAGAGCGGCATTGCGGTGCGCTTTCCACGCATGCTGCGCTGGCGCGAGGACAAGCCTGTGGCGGAGGCCGATACCTTGCAGACACTCGCCGCATTGCTGCCGTCATGACTCCGCCGGTGGATCCCGCATCTCTCCCTCCCCTTCCGGGGGAGGGCAGGGGTGGGGGCAGGCGGCGTATCAAGGATCAGCCGTCTCTCGAAGGCCGCGAGCCCCCATCCCTGCCTTCCCCCAGCGGGGGAAGGAGCAAGACAGCAGTCAAGTCGGCCCTCGATGCGTGGTTTGCCGCACGCGGCTGGAAGCCCTTCAAGTTCCAGCGCGATGTGTGGAAAGCCATCGCCCAAGGAAAGTCCGGCATGTTGCATGCGACCACCGGCGCGGGCAAGACTTACGCCGTGTGGCTCGGTGCGCTGCAGGTCTTCTCGCAAGCCAGAAAAGAAACCGCGCGCCCGGCCGCGCCGCCGCTCACGGTGCTGTGGCTCACACCCATGCGCGCGCTCGCGGCCGACACGCTGCGCGCGCTGAAGCAGCCGCTCGAAGCGCTCGGCGCCGAGGTGCATCCATGGAGCGCCGGCGCGCGCAGCGGCGACACCTCGTCGACGGAGCGCGCCGCGCAGAACGAGCGCCTGCCCACCGTGCTCGTCACCACGCCCGAGAGCCTGTCGCTGCTGCTCGCGCGCGCCGATGCGAGCGAAGTGCTCGGCCGCGTGAAGATGGTGGTGGTCGACGAATGGCACGAGCTGCTCGGTAACAAGCGCGGCGTGCAGGTGCAACTGGCACTCGCGCGGCTCAGGCGCTGGAATGCGGGGCTCGCGGTGTGGGGCATGTCGGCCACGCTGGGCAACCTGCAGGAGGCCATGCACGCATTGCTTGGCGATGAAGAAGGCGTGCTGGTGCAGGGCGCGGTGCCCAAGAAGCTGGTGGTCGATTCGCTGCTGCCCGGCCGCGCCGAGCGCTTTCCGTGGGGTGGCCACCTGGGCCTCACGATGCTGCCGCAGGTGCTCGATGAGATTGCCGCCAGCAGCACCACGCTGGTGTTCACCAACACGCGCTCGCAATCGGAGATCTGGTATCAGGCCATGCTCGAGGCGCGGCCCGAATGGGCGGGCACCATTGCGCTGCACCACGGCTCGCTCGACCGCGCGGTGCGCGAGTGGGTGGAGCTCGGCCTGAAGAGCGGTGAGCTCAAGGCGGTGGTCTGCACATCGAGCCTCGATCTTGGTGTCGACTTCCTGCCGGTCGAGCGCGTGCTGCAGATCGGCTCGCCCAAGGGCGTGGCGCGGCTGCTGCAGCGCGCCGGGCGTTCGGGCCATGCACCGGGGCGGCCGTCGCGCATCACGCTCGTGCCCACGCACAGCATCGAAATGGTCGAAGGCGCCGCGGCGCGCGCGGCCATTGCGGCCGGCCACATCGAAGCGCGCCACACGCCTGTGCAGCCGCTCGACGTGCTGGTGCAGCACCTCGTCACGGTGGCGCTCGGCGGCGGCTTCGTGCCCGACGACCTGTATGCGGAAGTGCGCGGCACCGCCGCCTATGCAGGGCTGTCGCGGGAGAGCTGGGAGTGGTGCCTGTCCTTCGTCTCGCAGGGCGGCCCTTCGCTGGCCGCCTACCCGGACTATCGCCGGGCAGTGCCCGATGCCGAAGGCGTCTGGCGCGTGCCGGACGCGCGGCTCGCGCGGCGGCACCGCATGAACATCGGCACCATCGTGAGCGATGCCAGCATGGCCGTGCAGTACATGGGCGGCGGCAAGATCGGCAGCGTCGAAGAAGGCTTTGTTGCGCGCATGAAGCCCGGCGACTGCTTCCTGTTCGGCGGCCGGCTGCTTGAGCTCGTGCGCATCCACGACATGACCGCTTGGGTGCGGCGCGCCACCGGCAAGCGCGCCGCGGTGCCGCGCTGGAACGGCGGGCGCATGCCGCTTTCGACCACGCTGGCAGACGCCGTGGTGCAGCAGCTCGCGCTGGCCGGCGAGGGGCGCTACGACTCACCCGAGCTGCAGTGCGTGCGGCCGCTGTTAGAGATCCAGCAGCAATGGTCGGCCCTGCCTACGCCGCAGACCCTGCTGGCCGAAACACTCGCCACGCGCGAAGGCTCTCACCTGTTTCTTTATCCCTTTGCGGGGCGGCACGTGCACATGGGGCTCGCGAGCCTGTTGGCCTGGCGCGTGGCGCAGCACGATGCGCGCACCTTCTCCATCGCGGTGAACGACTACGGCTTCGAACTGCTGAGCGCAGTGCCGGTCGATTGGCCCGCGCTGCTGCCGCAGGTTCTGCGCCTGCCGCAAGGAGACGATGCGCATGCCGAACTGCTGCACGAGGTGCTGGCTTCGCTCAACGCGGGTGAGTTGGCGCAGCGCCGCTTCAGAGAAATTGCGCGCGTCTCGGGCCTCATCTTCCAGGGCTACCCCGGCGAGAAGCGCAGCAACCGGCAGCTGCAGGCCTCGTCGTCGCTGTTCTGGGAGGTGTTCCGCAAGTACGACCCGGCCAACAAGCTGCTGCAGCAGGCCGAGCAGGAGCTGCTCGCGCAGGAACTCGAGATAGGCCGGCTGCGCGCCAGTCTCGCGCGCATGGCGACTCAGCAGCTGGTGCTGAAGCCGCTCGAGCGGCCGACGCCGTTTTCGTTTCCGCTCATGGTCGAGCTGTTCCGCGAGAAGCTGTCGAACGAGAACGTGGCCGACCGCATCGCGCGCATGGTCGAGCAACTGGAAAAAGCCGCGGGCGGCATCGTCACCGCTGGCGGGATCGAACGCGTGAAGAGCACGCTCGCGTTCGGCCAGGAAGGGCCGGGCAAGCCACCCGCGCCGCAGCGTCAGCGCAGGCCGCCCTCGCGCCGCTCGCGGCCTTTGCCGCCGCTGTGAAGCGAGGAGTGAGCCGTCCGGCTCAGCCGGCGCCGTTCGCCTTGACCCAGCGCACGATGTCCGCTGCGCCCATGGCACCGGCCTGCCGCGCCACCTCGCGGCCGCCGCGAAACAGCGCCAGCGTCGGAATGCTGCGGATGTTGAAGCGCGCGCCCAGCGTGGGCACGGCCTCCGTATCGACCTTGGCCAGCCGCACCCGCGGTTCCAACTGGGCCGCGGCCTGTTCGTAGGCCGGGGCCATCTGGCGGCACGGGCCGCACCACGGCGCCCAGAAGTCCACCAGCACCGGAATTTCATTGCGTGCAATGTGGCGGTCGAAGGTCTTTTCGTCCGGCAGCGCAGTCGAATGGCCGGCGAACAGCGGGCGGTGGCAACTGCCGCAATCGGGCGCGCTGCCCAGCTGTGCCGCGCGCACGCGGTTGGTCGTGTGGCAGTGCGGACAGACGATGTGCAGCGATGGCGTTTCGGTCATAGCGGAGAACTGGGGTCCGTGGGGGTGAATTGCAAGTGAGGAACGCCAGTGCCGACCGTCTTTTGCGACACTTGGTGCCAGTGACTTCCCCGCAACTTTCCGCATCGGCCCTGCCGGTCCGATGGGCCGGCGAGTGGGTTCATCTGCTGCCCGAACGCGCCATCTGGTGGCCCGAAGGCCGTGTGCTGTTCATCGCCGACCTGCATATCGGCAAGGCTGCGACCTACCGCGCGTTGGGGCAGCCGGTGCCGGGCGGCACCACGCAGCAGAACCTGGCGCGGCTCGATGTGCTGATTGCGGCCCATGCGCCGCAACGCATCGTGTTTCTCGGTGACTTCCTGCATGCGGCCCAGGCTCGCACGCCGCAGGTGCTGGCCGCGCTCGCCGACTGGCGCGCCACGCACGGGGCCGTCCGCATGACGCTGGTGCGGGGCAACCACGACAGCCGCGCGGGCGACCCGCCTGCGGCCCTGGACATCGAGGTGGTCGACGAGCCCTGTCTGCTCGGCCCCTTCGCCTGCTGCCACCACCCGCAACTGCATGCGACGCACTTTGTGCTCGCCGGGCACCTGCATCCGGTGTGCAGGCTTTATGGCCCGGGGCGCGACAGCGTGCGGCTGCCGTGTTTCATGAGCGATGCAGGGCAAGCCGTGCTGCCGGCCTTCGGCGAGTTCACTGGGGGGTGGCTGGTGGAGCGCGCGCCCGGGCGGCGCTTCTACGCGGTGGGCGGTGAAGCCGTGTGGGTGCTGCCCGCCCCGGATTGATGGTTCGGCTCCTTCCCCCTCCGGGGGAAGGCTGGGATGGGGGCAGGCAGAGCGTACCCATCGCCAACGCCGCTTGCCCCCACCCCAACCCTCCCCCGGAAGGGGAGGGAGTAAAACAAAGTCAAAGCACGACGGGCGCGTCGGGCAGCTCGTTGGTGTCGGGCTGGTCGTCCCCCAGCGGAAAGTGCTCGACCAGCAAGGCCGACATTTCTTCCAGCGCCTGCGTGAGCCCGTCTTCGAAACGCCCTTCGCGGAATGCCGCGCCCATGCGCTGCGTCATCGCGGCCCATTCGGCGGCACTGACCCGCGCGTTGATGCCGCGGTCGGCCACGATCTCTATCGCATGCTCGGCCAGCAAAAGGTAGATGAGCACGCCATTGTTGTGCTCGGTGTCCCACACGCGCAGCTTGCCGAACATGGTGACGGCACGCTCGCGCGCCGAGGCATCCCGCCGCAGGTAAGACCACGGCAGGCCCGCCTCGACGCAGATGCGGATCTCGCCGCTGTGGCGCCGCTCGCTTGCAGCCACGCGCGCGGCAAGGCGTTCCATGGCGGCATCGGGCAGCACGCGGCGCACGTCGGCCTCGTCCATCCATTGGTGGCGCCAGATGCGGCCGAGCCTGGAGAAAAGCGTTGCCATGCCTACCAATCCCCCGAGGCGCCGCCGCCCCCGAAATCACCACCGCCGCCGGAGCTGAAACCGCCGCCTCCGCCGCCGCCACTGCTCCAGCCGCCACCTCCACCGCCGCCGGTCCAGCCGCCAAAGCCGCCGCCACCACCGCCGCCGCGGCGCCCCGGCGCAGTTGCCGCCACCGCTGAGAACAGCGACACCATCAGCGCCACGAAGCCCGCGAGCACCGCGATGACGATGCTGGTCGTGATGAAGAACGCGATCACGCCGATGCCGCCGCCCATGACCACCGAGCCGAGCTTCTTGCCGACGACGGAACGCACGATGGGCGCCGCAACGAAGACGCCGACGAACAGGAAGATCGCAAGGTTCTCCCAGTCGATGCCGTCGCCGGAGCTCTCGTCGCTGCCGCTGGAAGGCGCGGGCAGCGCCTCGCCGTCGACCAGCCCGATGAGCCGGGCCACCGCCGCGTTCAGCCCGCCCGCAAAGTCGTTGTTGCGAAAGCGCGGCTTCATCTCCTCGTCGATGATGCGGATGGCCGCCAGGTCTGGCACCGCGCCTTCGAGCGTCTTGGCCACTTCGATGCGCATCTTGCGGTCGTTCTTGGCCACGATCACCAGGATGCCGTCGCCCACGTCCTTGCGCCCGATCTTCCAGGCGTTGCCCACGCGGTTGGCATAGCTCGCAATGTCTTCAGGCTGCGTGGTGGGCACCATCAGCACCACCATCTGCGAGCCCTTGCGCTGCTCGAACGCGGCCAGCTTGGCCTCGAGATCGGCGCGCTCCGGTTCGGTCAGCGTCTGCGTCTGGTCGATCACCCGCGCCGTGAGCGTGGGCACCGGCAGCAGGTCTTGCGCCCATGCGCCGGCCGCAAGACCGGCCCACGCCGTGGCCGCCAGCAGAACGGCGGCCAGCACGCGGCGAATCAGGGCAACGGCCATCGATCGAGCGTCTTACTTCTTGGGGGTGCTGAAGTCGACGGTGGGCGGTGTGGAAATCTGCGCTTCGTTCTGCACCGAGAAGTTCGGCTTCGGCTCGTAGCTGAAGATCTTGGCCGTGATGTTCGTCGGGAAGCTGCGGGCCAGCACGTTGTACTCCTGCACCGTCTGGATGTAGCGGTTGCGCGCCACGGTGATGCGGTTCTCGGTGCCTTCCAGCGTCACGCGCAGGTCGCGGAACGCCTGGTTGGCCTTCAGCTCCGGGTAGCGCTCGGACACCACCATCAGCCTCGACAGCGCCGACGAAAGCTCGCCCTGCGCCTGCTGGAACTTGTTGAATGCCTCGGGGTTGTTCAGCGTCTCGGGCGTCACCTGGATCGACGTGGCCTTGGCGCGCGCCTCGATCACCTTGGTGAGCGTGTCCTGCTCGAAGCTGGCCTCACCCTTCACGGTGGCCACGATGTTCGGCACGAGGTCGGCACGCCGCTGGTACTGGTTGAGCACCTCGCTCCAGGCCGATTTGCTTGTCTCGTCGAGCGACTGGAACTGGTTGTAGCCGCATCCGCTCAGGGACAGGACCGCAGCAAGAATCAAGAGCCAGCGTTTCATCATCATTTGCATTACCTCCGCAGAAGAGCCGGAAGTTAGCATAGATGTCTCCATGGCCCTCGACCCCCTCCAAGCCCTTCAGGCCGCCAACCGGGCGGTGCCGCCCGCAACCGCCGTTGCCACCACAACGGCCGGAACGCTGCTGATTGCCGGCGCCACCGGCGCCCTGGGCCAGGAGCTGCTGCGCCGGCTCGCGGGCGGCCACCGCTTTGCCCACGTGCGGGTGCTGTCGCGCGAACCCATGCGCGACGGCATGCGCGGCGTCGAGACCTGCCTCTGCCCCGGCCTGCCGATCGCGCAATGGGGGCTCACGTCCGCGGATACCGCGGTCATTGCTTTCGATCCGCCCCGGCTTTATCACGGCCGCGAGCGCGCCCTGTGGGTGCCGCAGCCTTCCGACCTGCCCGAGCTCTCGCGCTGGCTGCGCGCCTGCGGCGTGCAGACGCTCGCCATCGTGCAGCCGCACGACCAGGGCCGCCTGCCCGAGGCGCTCAAACGCGGCCTCGCGAGCCTTGATGAGCAGGCCGTGGTCGCCAGCGGCTTCGAGCGCGTGATCCTCTTGCGTTCGGCGCGCAAGCCGCCCAACGCCAGGTTCGCCAACCCCGCCGAAAGGCTGGCCGCGTGGATGCTGTCGATCATGCGTTTCATGGTGCCGACGAGCGAGCAGCCGGTGCGCCCCTCGAAGGTGGCCGAGCTGGTCGACATGGCCCTGCGCATTGCACCCGCCGGCGTGCACGTGGCCGCGCCCGAACTGGTGTGGGAGGCGGCGCAGGGCGAGATGCAGCCCGTGCTGCGGCGCTGGCTGGGGCAGGAGCGTAACGAGGCCGTGGCCGGGCTCTGATTCCCCGGCCGCGACCGCGTCATCGATCGCGCGGCAAAATCACGCCATGCCCAAGACACCACTCCGCGCCGCTGCCGCCGTCGGCGGTACTGCAGACGACATCGAGGCCGCGTTCTATGAAGCGCTGCAGCGCGGCGACATCGAAGCGCTGATGGCGTGCTGGGCCGACGAGGACGAGGTGTTCTGCGTGCATCCCGGCGGCCCTCGCCTGGTGGGTGCCACGGCAATCCGCGCGGCTTTCGAGCAGATGTTCGGCAACGGCGCCATCCACGCCATGCCCGCGCGCGTGCGCAAGATCGAGTCGCTCGCAAGCGCGGTGCACAACGTGCTCGAACGCATCGAGGTGCTCACCGCCGAAGGCCCGAAGCACGCCTTCGTGCTGGCCACCAACGTCTATCACAAGACCGCCGAAGGTTGGCGCATGGTGGCGCACCATGCGAGCCCCGGCAGCGCGCGCGAACCCGTCGACGCGAACGACCCGCCCCAGATCCTGCACTGACCGATGCCTGGCGACGTTCCTTCACAGAATCCATCGATGGGCTACGCGGCGCCGCGCTGGCTGCCCGGCGGCAACCTGCAGACCATCTGGGCGGCGCTGTACGCTCGCCGCTTCGGCGGAACGGCCCCGGTGTACCGCCGCGAGCGGTGGAACGCGCCCGACGGCGATTTCATCGATGTCGATTTCGCCGACCCCGCCCTGGTGGGCACAAGCCCCGGACCGCGCCCGCTGCTGGTGCTGTTCCATGGCCTGGAGGGGTCATCCCGCAGCCACTATGCCGAAGCCTTTGCCGTGTTTGCGGCCGAGCGGGGCATGGACTTCGCGGTGCCGCATTTCAGGGGCTGCAGCGGCGAGCTCAACCTGGCCCCCCGCGCCTACCACTCGGGCGACTACGAAGAGATCGACTGGATCTTGCGGCGCATGCGCGACCGGCAGGCGCTCCACGGCGGCGGCCCGGTGCTGGCCGCGGGCGTTTCGCTGGGCGGCAATGCGCTGCTGCGCTGGGCTTGCGAGGCCGGCGACTCGGCCCACGCCTCGGTGGCCGCGGTGGCCTCGGTGTGTGCGCCGCTCGATCTGGCGGCCGGCGGCGAGGCCATCGGCCGCGGCTTCAACCGGCTGGTCTATACGCGCATGTTCCTGGCCACCATGAAGCCCAAGGCGCTGGCCAAGCTGGCCCAGTTCCCGGGGCTGTTCGACCGCGAGCGGCTGCTGGCGGCGCGAGACCTCTACACCTTCGACGACGTGTTCACGGCGCCGCTGCACGGCTTTCGCAACACCGACGACTACTGGGCGCGGGGCTCGTCCAAGCCGCACCTGAGCGCGATTCGCGTGCCCACGCTGGTGGTGAATGCGCTGAACGATCCGTTCATTCCGGCCAGCAGCCTGCCCGGCCCGGGCGAAGTGGGCCGGCACGTCACGCTGTGGCAGCCCGCGCATGGCGGCCATGTGGGTTTTCCGCTCGGCGCGCCGCCAGGGCATGTGCGCGGCATGCCGGAGAGCGTCGGTAGCTGGCTCGGGCAGTTCGCCTAGGCCCGGCTGCCGCGCGGGCGCGCAAAATAGCTCGCATGGACGACATCGTTAAACAAGCGCTCGCCAAGTGGCCCAACGTGCCGCACTGCTACGGCTGGCTGGGCCTGGACGCGCGCGGCAACTGGTACATGCGCGACGACCGCACCCAGGCCGAGGGGTCGTTTCCGGCCGCGAAGGGCTCGATGCTGCGGCACGAAAAGCTCATCGACTTCATCCACCGCAACTACGACCGCGACGGCGAAGGGCAGTGGTTCTTCCAGAACGGACCCCAGCGCGTCTATGTCGAACTGGAGGCGGCGCCTTTTGTCTGGCGCATTGCCGACGACACGGGCTTTGCCGTCACCGCCCACACTGGGCAGGCGGTCGAGGTCTCGGGCTGCCTGCTCGACGAGGAGGGCCGTCTCTACCTGGCCGCCCCCATCGGGCTGGGGCTGGTTCATACGCAGGACGTGGGCCTGGCGGCCAATGCCATCGAGCAGGGCGTGTGGACGCCGGAACCGGTGCGCTCCGCCGACCTGCCGCAGCGCTTTGGCCATGTGCTGAGTCCGGCGGCGCGCCAGCCGGTGCCGGCTACCAAGCCCTGATTGACCGCCCTGCAGACGCAAAAAAGCCGGCGCGAGGCCGGCTTTTCTTTTTTTGGGGCGCTGCGCCCCAAGGGTTCTGCTTACTTGGCCGCGCTGGCCGGTGCGGCCGCCGAGGCGGCACCTTCGGCAGGCGCCGCACCTGCGGCGGGGCGATCGGGCACCGGGAACTTGGCGCCGCCTGCGTTGGCCAGGTAAACCACGGCACGGCCGATTTCGAGGTCTTCGAAGTCGCCGCCGCCCTGCGGAGGCATGGCTCCCTTGCCATGCAGTGCATGGTCGAGCAGCGTTGCGTAGCCCTGGCCGATGCGCGGGCCCCAGGCTGCGGCGTCGCTCAGGTGGGGCGCACCGGGAATGCCGGGCGAGCCGTGGCAGGCAATGCACTGCGTCTTGAAGACCGTTTCGCCTGTGGCGAGCGGGCGGTTCGCGTCGCGGATTTCAATGGCGCCGACCTTCTTGAGGCGCTCGGCCACTTCGCGGTTGCGCGCGTCTTGCGACACGCCGTAGAGCGCCATGTTGTCGCCCTCTGCCGTGCCCGCGGGCTTGTTGCCCGAAACCACGTAGGCCACAAGGCCCACGATGATCAGGATGGGAGCAAGAAAAGAGAAAAATACCGCCAGCAGCAGTTGCTTCGGGTTTTTGATCGGGCCGGTGTGGGCGTCTTCTGTGGCCTGGTAATGCGGGTCTGCGCTCATGGCGTCCTCAATAACGGGGGCTCGTCGGGGGGCTTTTTCGAATCAACCGGCGATTATAGAGAGGCCCTCCGCCCAAAGGACGGAAGGCCGGTCCGGAGCCGTCGCGCGAAAGCCTCAGCCTTTGTTTTCGCGGCCCGCCCAGCCGCCGCCCAGCGTCTTGTACAGGTTGACCTGGTTCTGCAGCTGCAAGAGCCGCGTGGTCACCGCCGATTGCTGCGCCGTGTACAGCGAGCGCTGTGCGTCCAGCAGGTCGAGCGCGCTGGCAATGCCGTTGCGGTAGCGCATGTCCGAGAGTTTGAAGCGCACCGCTTCGGCGTCGGCCTGCGCGCGTTGCGCCCGTACCTGCTCGCCCAGGGTGGCGCGGCCGGCCAGGGCGTCCGCCACTTCGCGGAAGGCGGTCTGGATCGACTTTTCGTACTGCGCCACGGCAATCTCGCGCCCGGCCTTGGCCGAGTCGAGCCCCGCAATGTTGCGCCCGGCGTCGAAGATGGGCAGCGTGACCTGCGGCGCAAAGGCCCAGGCCTTTGATCCGCTGTCGAACAGGCCCGAGAACTCGGTGCTGACAGTGCCGATCGAGGAGGTGAGCGACACCCGCGGAAAGAACGCCGCGCGCGCCGCGCCGATGTTGGCATTGGCCGCAATCAGCTGCTGCTCGGCCGAGCGGATGTCCGGCCGTTCGGCCAGCAGGTCCGAAGGCAGGCCCGCGGGCACGTCGGGCATGGGCTTGATGCCGTCCAGGCCCTTGGCGCCGCCGGCCGTGGCTTCCGCCGGCACCGGTGCACCCAGCAGCAGGGCGAGCGCGTTCTCGTCCTGCTGGCGTGTGCGCAGCTGCTGCGCGTAAGAAGCACGCGCGGTTTCGGCCAGCGAGTTCGCGGCCTGGAAGTCGAGCTCCGACGACACGCCGTTGTCGAAGCGCAGCTTGGTCAGGCGCACCGATTCTTCGCGCGTGACCATCGTCTGGCGCGTGAGCTCGAGCAGTTCGTCGTCGGCAATCAGCGTGAGCCAGCCCGTGGCCACGGCCGCGATCAGGCTGATTTGCGCGGCTTTGCGCGATTCTTCGGTAGCGAGGTATTGCGCCAGCGCCTGGTCCTTCAGGCTGCGGATGCGGCCGAAGAAGTCGATCTCCCAGGCGGTAATGCCCAGGTTCACGCTGTATTGCGACGACACGCTGCCCGCGCTGCTGTCGAAAGCCTGCAGCTGGTTGGGGCTTGAACGCGAGCCGCTGCCCGTGAGGCCCAGCGTCGGAAAGAGCGCCGAGCGCTCGATCCGGAATTGCGCGCGCGCCTGCTCGATGTTGAGCACCGACACGCGCAGGTCGCGGTTGTTGGCCAGCGCGGTCTGAATGAGCCCGGTCAGGCGCGGATCGGTGAAGAAGTCCTGCCAGGGCAGGGCGGCCGCGGCCTGGCCCGCCGGCTGCGCCGGGTCGCCCGGAAACGTGGTGGGCACCGGCGCGGCGGGCCGCTCGTAGGTCGGAATGAGCGAGCAGCCGGCCAGCAGCATGGCTGCGGCCAGGGCGGTAGGAATGAATTTCTTAGTCATGTGTCTTTTCCTCCGTGATGCCGGCGGCCTCTGCATGCCGCTTGTCGGCTTCATGCTGGCGCGCGCTGCCCTTGAACAGGCCGCGCACCACCACGAAGAACACCGGCACGAAGATCACGGCCAGCACCGTGCCCGTGACCATGCCGCCGAGCACGCCGGTGCCAATGGCGCGCTGGCTGGCCGAACCGGCGCCGGAGGCAATGGCCAGCGGCACCACGCCCAGGCCGAAAGCCAGCGAGGTCATGATGATCGGGCGGAACCGCAAGTGCGCCGCGGCCAGGGCCGATTCGATGATGCCCTTGCCCTGCGCCTGCAGGTCTTTTGCAAACTCGATGATCAGAATCGCGTTCTTCGCCGAGAGGCCGATGATGGTGATCAGGCCCACCTGGAAGTACACGTCGTTTGAATAGGCGCGCAGCATGGTCGCCAGCAGCACGCCCAGCACGCCCAGCGGCACCACCAGAATCACCGCCAGCGGAATCGACCAGCTCTCGTACAGCGCCGCCAGGCACAGGAACACCGCAAGAATGGCGAAGCCGTACAGGATGATGGCCTGCGAACCGGCGAGCTTTTCTTCGCGCGACTGGCCCGTCCACTCGAAGCCGAAGCCTTGCGGCAGTTGGCTTGCGAGCTTTTCCATCTCGGCCATTGCGGCGCCCGTGCTGAAGCCCGGAGCCGCGTCGCCGCTGATGCGGATGGCGGGGTAGCCGTTGTAGCGCACCGTTTGCGTGGCGCCCGTGACCCACTTGGTGGTGGCAAAGGCCGACAGCGGCACCGGCTGCCCCTGCGTGTTGCTGGCGTTCAGCTTCAGCAGGTCGTCCGGCTGCATGCGCGCCGGCGCATCGGCCTGCACCACCACGCGCTGCAGGCGGCCGCGGTTCGGAAAGTCGTTGATGTAGCTCGAACCCAGCCCGGTCGACAGCGTGGCGTTGATCGCATCGAAGGTCACGCCCAGCGCGCTCGCCTTGTCGCGGTCGATGTCGATCTGCAGCTGCGGCGCGTCTTCCAGGCCGTCGGGGCGAACCTGCGCCAAGACCTTGCTCTGGCTGGCCATGCCCAGCAGCTGGTTGCGCGCATTGATGAGCGCGTCGTGGCCCGCGCCCGAACGGTCTTGCAGCCGGAAGCTGAAGCCGCTCGCGTTGCCCAGTTCAGGAATGGGCGGCGGGCTCAGCGGGTAGATGAACGCATCGCGAATGCCAGAGAGCGCACCGAAGGCGCGGCCCGCAAGGGCGCTGGCCGAGTGGGCCGGGTCTTTGCGTTCGTCCCAATCTTTCAGCGTGACGAAGGCAAGGCCGGCGTTCTGGCCTTGGCCCGAGAAGCTGAAGCCCATCACGCCCACCATGCTCTGCACTTCGGGCTGCTTCAGGATGAAGCCTTCGACCTGCTGCATGACCGACAGCGCACGCTCTTGCGTGGCGCCTGGCGGCAGCTGCACGTTCACGATGATGTTGCCCTGGTCTTCTGCCGGCAGAAACGAGCTTGGCAGCCGCATGTAGGTAAACACCACCGCGCCGATGATCACCAGGTAGATGATCAGGTAGCGCGCGGCGCGCCGCAGAATGCGCGCGACGATGCCTTCGTAGCCCTTGGCCGTGCGCGAGAAGCCCCGGTTGAACCAGCCGAAGAAGCCGCTCTTTTCATGGTGGTGGCCGGCTTCGACCGGCTTCAGCAGCGTGGCGCACAGCGCCGGCGTGAGCGACAGCGCCATGAAGGCCGAGAAGGCGATCGACGTCACCATCACCGCCGAGAACTGGCGGTAGATGTTGCCCGTGGAACCCGCAAAGAATGCGAGCGGCACAAACACCGAGATCAGCACCACGGTCACGCCGATGATGGCGCCCGAGATCTGCCGCATGGCCTTGCGCGTGGCTTCGAGCGGCGACAGCCCCTCTTCGCTCATGATGCGCTCGACGTTTTCGACCACCACAATGGCGTCGTCCACCACGATACCGATCACCAGCACCATGCCGAACATGGTCAGCACGTTGATAGAGAAGCCCAGCGCAAGCAGCGAGGCGAACGTGCCCAAGAGCGCAATTGGCACCACGATGGTCGGAATGATCGTGTAGCGCCAGTTCTGCAAGAACAGGAACATCACCACGAACACCAGCGCAATGGCTTCGAGCAGCGTCTTCACCACTTCGGTGATGGAGATCTGCACGAAGCGCGAGCTGTCGTACGGAATGTCCCACTTCACGCCTGGCGGAAAGAAGCGCTGGAGCTCCGCCATCTTGGCGCGGATGGCCTTGGCCGACTGCAGCGCGTTGCCATTGGGCGTGGGCTGCACGCCCACACCCACCGCCGGCACGCCGTTCAGGCGCGCCGAGGTGGCATAAGACTGGCCGCCGAGTTCGACCCGTGCCACGTCCTGCAACCGCACGGTGGAGCCGTCGGGGTTGGCGCGCAACACGATTTTCTTGAACTGGTCGACGTTGGCCAACTGGCCGTTGACCACCACCGTGGCCGCAATGGCCTGGCCCGGAATGTTCGGCAGGTCGCCCAGCGTGCCCGAAGACACCTGCGCGTTTTGTGCGCGAATCGCGTTGTTGACGTCGGTCGCCGACAGGTTGAAGCCCTGCAGCTTGGCCGGGTCGATCCAGATGCGCATTGCGTTTTCGGAGCCGAACAGCTGGGCCTGGCCCACGCCGACAACGCGCTGCAGCTCAGGCACCACGTTGCGCGCGGCATAGTCGCCAAGCGCCACCGGGTCGAACTGCGGGTTGTCCGAAGACAGCATCACGAACATCAGGAAGTTGTTGCGCGACTTGTCCACGCGCACACCCTGCTGAGTTACCGCCGCCGGCAGGCGCGGGGTTGCCCGCGAAAGCCGGTTTTGCACGTCCACCTGCGCAAGGTCGGGGTTGGTGCCCGCCTCGAAGCTGATGGTGATGGTGCCGGTGCCGTCCGCCTGGGCCACCGATTCCATGTAGATCAGGCCCGGCGAGCCGTTCATTTCGCGTTCGATCACGGACAGCACGCTGTCCTCGAGCGTCTGCGCCGAGGCGCCGGGGTACGCCACATTGATCACGATGGCCGGCGGTGCCACCGGCGGGTATTGCGAGATCGGCAGCTGGGTAATTGCCACGCCGCCCATCACCAGGACGAACAGGGCGATCACCCAGGCGAAGATCGGGCGGTCAATAAAGAATTTGGCCATGCGGGCGCGCTCCTGCTATTACTTCTTTTCGGCCGGCGCAGCCGCCGCACCGCTGGCTGGCGCCGCCGCGGCAGACGCCGCCGGCGCTGCCGGTTGTGCCGCGCCGTTGGGCGTCGGCTTCGTCCATGGCACCGCCTTTACCGGCGTGCCGGGCGGCATCATCTGCAGCTTCT
Organism: Variovorax paradoxus; assembly: GCF_009755665.1. Lineage (NCBI taxonomy): Bacteria > Pseudomonadati > Pseudomonadota > Betaproteobacteria > Burkholderiales > Comamonadaceae > Variovorax > Variovorax paradoxus. The sequence continues at coordinate 5,115,589 of NZ_CP046622.1, read as the reverse complement.
GGAAGCCGTCGACCATCACCTGTTCGCCCGCCTTCAGGCCGTCGAGCACCACCCACTGGTTGTCCTTGGCGGCGCTGATCTTCACCGTGCGCTGGCTGATCTTGCCGTCGGCACTCACCACAGACACCGTGTCGCCCTGCTGCGTGCGCGTAACCGCCTGCTGCGGAACCGTGATCGCGTTGGTGGCCTGGGCCTGCTCCAGCTTTACGCGCACATACAGGCCGGGCAGCAGCTCGCCCTTCGGGTTGGGCACTTCGGCGCGCAGCGTGACCTGGCCCGTGGCCTGGTCCACCGTCAGGTCGGAGAACAGCAGCTTGCCCGGCAGCGCGTAGTCGGTGCCGTCTTCGAGCACCACCGTCACGCTGGCGGCCTCTTCGCCGCTCGCGCGCTTGTACTGGCCGGCAGCCAGTGCGCGGCGCAGCTTCAGCACGTCAGAAGCCGATTGCGTGAAGTTCACGTACATCGGGTTGATCTGCTGCACCACGGCCAACTCGGTGGCGTCGCCCTGGCCCACCAGCGCGCCTTCGGTTACCAGTGCGCGGCCAATGCGGCCGGCAATGGGCGAGGTCACGTCGGCATAGCCGAGGTTGATCTTGGCGGTTTGCACCGCTGCGCGCCCCGCGGCCACGTCGGCCTCGGCCGTTTTTTGCGCGGCCACGGCATTCGCGTATTCCTGCTTGCTGACTGCATTGGCCTCGACCAGCGGCTTGTAGCGGTCAGCCAGTGCCTTGGCCTGCACGGCGTTGGCTTCTGCGCGGGCCAGCGTGGCCTGCGCGTTTTGCGATGCGGCCACCAGCGGGGCCGGATCGATGCGGAACAGCAACTGGCCGGCTTTCACGTCGCTGCCTTCGCGGAATTCGCGCTTCAGCAGGATGCCCGATGCGCGGGCGCGAACCTGCGCCACCCGCGAGGCCTCGAGCCGGCCCGGCAGCTCGGTCACCAGGCCCACGTCGGTTGGCGTGGCAACCACCACGCCCACTTCGGGCGCCGGGCGGGCGCCGCCACCGGCTGCGCCGCCCTTGCCGGCGGGCGCATCGCCCTTGGAGCAGGCCGCAAGCGCCAGCACCACAACGGCGGCCACGATCGCGAGGCGCGGCGAGAACGAAGATTGACGCGAAACATGCAGGAGAGGCATGCGAATCCTTTGAAGCAAAGACGGGAGATGGCGCGTTCGCGATGCGAACAGAAAGCCAGCATAAACAGCCGGGCCATCGGGGAAGCCCGATAGTTTACATACATTCATGGATGTATAGTGACAGCATGCAATGGCCCCACGATGCGGAAAGGGCTTGGCTTTACAAATCAGGAGACTTGGTGGCACGTCGTACGAAGGAAGAAGCACTGGCTACACGGAATCGGTTGCTCGATGCCGCGGAGCTGCTGTTTCAGGCGCAAGGCGTTTCGCAGACCTCGCTGCAGCAGATTGCGCAGCAGGCCGGCGCGACGCGCGGCGCCATTTATTGGCACTTCAAGGACAAGGCCGACCTGTTCAACGCCATGATGGAACGCGTCATCCTGCCGCTGGAGGCCGGCCCCCGGGCCGCCGCGGCGGCCGGCAACGACGACCCCCTGGCCGAGATTGAAGAGGGCATGGTGCACGCGCTCACACTCATGGTGACCGACCCTCAGGTGCGCCGCGTGTTCGACGTGGCCACCCACAAGGTCGAATACACGCACGACATGGCCTCGGTGCAGCAGCGGCACCTGGACGCCCGCAACGCCTGCGTCACCGATTTTGAAAAAGCCCTGCGCCTGGCCGCCCGCCGCGCCAGCATCAAGCTGCCCGTGCCCGGCCATGTGGCCGCACAGGGCTTGCATGCGCTCATCAGCGGGCTCATTCAGAACTGGCTGCTAGACCCAGCCGCCTTCGACCTGGTGCAAAGCGGCCGGCGCACCTTCCGCGTTTACCTGGCCGGACTGGGCTTTGGCCGGAACTCCACCCCAAGCGTTGAGAACGAAGCTGAAGAAGTCGCCGCCTGATAGGCGATAATGCGTGGCTCCGGTTTTGCCGGAACGCAGATTCCTCGCTGTATTTCAACGGATAGAATTCGGCCCTCCGAAGGCTGAGATCCAGGTTCGATTCCTGGCGGCGGGACCAAATAAATAAAGACCGGAAGCTCCAAAGGCTTCCGGTCTTTTTGCTTTTTGGGCTGGGGAATGCTTTTCTATCGCCAGGTGAGTCCGAGGATTCCACGGTAGCTGAGGTGCCGGTCGATGTACAGCATCGCAGCAGCTTGGCTAAGCGCATTCAAGGCGCGGCAACGTCTGCTTCAGACCGGCTGCCGTCCCTCACGATGTGCAACCTAAGTGTCCGCCTCCGGTCCTGAAGCCGACCTTCGTGAACGGCAGCTATGCTTCGTGTTTTGATCCATACCTCGCTCTGGGCTTCCACGCAGTCGCGGTATGTCTCGACAGTTCTGAGCAGGCGGGTGCCAGTCCAAGTCACATATGGAGGAGGAGTTGATGGCAGCCAAGAAGTCAACCATGAAGATGCCCGAACTCTTGGTCTTCGCCAAAATGTTCGTTGTTGGTTTCGTCGGAGCGGAGATCTTTCGGCTGGCTTTCTACCTCGGCGGCAACTTCGCCCCACAACTGATCGAAGTTGCACTCTGGATAAAAGTCGCGGGGATCTTGGCTGGGATTGCACTTTGCCTGACTTACGCAGTCGAACGAAATGCACACTTGACTGTTGCGCGTATCGGGCAGAGCTATCGGATTGACTTACTCGGGGCGGTGGTCATCGGAGCTTGGTCGAGTGAGTTAGCTTCGCCCTTGCTTACAAAGTTACATGCGGCGTTCATGTCTGCAGACCCGGATTGGGCGCCGGCCATCTTCATCCTTCTCTGCTTTGTACTTCTGTCACCTCTCCTTCAGCAACACTGGCCAAGGCCGAAAAAGCGGACTTCGCAGCTGCACTTTATCGCGGACGAGGAGATTGGGGACAAGAAGGACGATCTACTTGCAAGTGAAGCACAGGCCAAGTCGTTCGCAGAAACTGTTCTTTCAAGCGGCGCGCATCCAGGACTAGTCTTTGGTGTTGACGGCCCATGGGGTGTGGGGAAAACCAGTTTCATCAATCTGGCTGAGCACTATTGGAAAAGTGCCACGGACAAGGTTATTGTTTGTCGATTCGAGCCGCTTCGCTACGCCTCGGAGCCCGACCTTGCAGACCGCCTGATCCGCGATCTGTCGGCCGCGATTCAGAGCAAAGTCTTCGTTCCAGAATTCAGGCCAGCAGCATCTCGATATTCACGACTTATCAAGGGAAAGGCCGATTTTTCGTTCCTGGGTTTCAAGCTTTCGATGGAGCCTTCGCAGGAAACGGTCGATGAACTTCTCGATGACATTGACGAGGTCCTCCGCCGCATCGACCGCCGCGTGATCATCGTCATTGACGACTTGGATCGTCTGGATGCGAAGACCATGAACAATGTTCTGTTCGCAACGAGGCGGACGTTCAATTTGTCTCAGGCCACATATGTCCTCTGCTATGACACTGAAGTGCTTGCAGGAAGCAAGGAGGAGGGTCCTAGGGCGCGCGAGTTTCTCGAGAAGTTTGTGACGGTCAAGTTGAGCCTGTTCGTCGATAGCTCCAGCCTTCGCGACTTCTTGCGGCGTAATTGGGAACGGGATGAAAGCCAGCTTGGCTCGGTGCCGTCCGACACGATGGTCAAGCTCGGTGCCGTACTTAACGAATTGGCGGACATACTGGATGGTGATCTGGCCGCGAATTACCTGCCTCTTGTTGGCGACCTGCGCAAAGTAAAGCGTTTCGTCAACGCGATACTCCTGATGCAGATCGAGAAGTCCAACTTGGGCAGAACCGACTTCAATAAGCGGGACCTCATCAACCTCATGTTGCTGCATCTGAACTACCCCGGGCTGTTCCGGCGAATTTATGCGGAGGAGACTGAGGGTCGAAGCGGTACCTTCTCGCTGCGGCGCGAATACGGAAATCGAGAATTCAAGAACGCTGAGGCGTTTGCACAGCTGAAGGGCGAGCTGCAGGGTACCGCGAGGTTTTTGTTGGCGCAGTTATTCGATGCTGAAACGTTGGAGATTGGCAGTGGAGGCAACGTCGAGGAGTCGGTTCTTCGGTCCCGTGCTTGCTTCAACAGCAGCGGCTTAAGGAACTTGGAGGCGTACCTCAAGCTCATTGTTCGGTTTGCGACTCCAGAGCCGCAGGATACGTTTGTTCTGTACCAAGACGCAATAAAGCGAGTTCGAAAGGGCGAACCTATCGTTTCAGTACTCACATCGCCGGACTTTGAGTTAGTGCGGGGAGAGCATGCTCACGATCAGTTCTGGCGGGTGCTAGTCAATGAGTCTCATGACTTCACTAGCGTTTTGGCCGAAGACGCTATAGACACGCTCATCGAATATTTGCCGCGTTACTCCGCGTTCGAGAACGACGACCGGGGACTGCGTCAGCGGTCGATCTATTCCCTGCTGCGACTGTTGGACCGTGCCGGTTGGGGAAGGACGTCCGGGCGACGCCTTCCGAACAGCGCTGAGAACGTTATAGAGATTGCGTGGCGGTTGTTCGGAGAGCGGACCTATCTAGGGAAGGGGATGCTTGAACGACTTGCAAGTCCCGATCGTGGCGTTCTTGGTTGGAACGATCTCATGTTGTTCAGACTTCAGTGTTCCGCTGATCGCAAGGGGCAACTGCACAATGTGCACACGGCACTCATCGTCCATCACGATAAGACGGCCGCCACGTCTGGGATGGTCAGCACGCTCGCCTTGATGGGGATGAGGAAGCTGTCGCAAGAGGTGTTTACTCTGTTCAAGCGGACCTACATCGATTCACAGCGAAACTTCTTTGCGGAAGCAGATGACGAGCCAGCTGAAGCGTTCCTCGGCATAGCCTTTGCGAAGCTTATTGAAGAAGCATCGCGTGACCCTCAGTCCGAGCACGGTGCCAATGCGTTGGCCCAGCGGGTCGCCTCGGCGCGTTCAACTGTTAAATTGTTCGTGATCTACCAACTCAGCAATTCGCGTCCCCCAAATGGCTCAGGTGTCGGCTGTGGGTACTATGACGAGGATGGGGTTGAGGACGGCTGTGGCATAGCGAAAGCAATGAATGACTACGTGTTCGGCACCTGCTTCAACCCTGAAATCCATGAGAACAACGTACTTCTATTCCTCGACCACTGTCTATCGAATCTAAGCAACTCATTCTTTTCGGGCGATGATGAGGATGGCTACGTCGCGACCAAGGCTGGACTTCCCGGAGGGCTGGATGCGAATGAGATGGGGCGCTACTGGCGACAACATCGCGAGCACATCAGAGGATGCGATCTGCTCGCCAGCGGGCGATGCGTCCTCACATCGAACTACATCGCGGTTTATCGCGACGATCTTGATGGCGTGTTCGCCGTGCTCGATGAACTGGCCGACGAGCCCTCCACGCCTGAGGCGGAAATCGCAGCTTGACGCCAACCGGGTCCAGTGCTGCGAGCTGCAGTTTCGGCGCTCCGCACCCCTTAGTGCTTCGACTTTGGTGGGCGAGGCTCCGGAGCAACGCGCGTCGGTTCTCGGTTCGGCGGAGCGAGGCGCTGGTGAGTGGATGATGCTGTGGATGACCCGCTGCCTACTCACTAGGTGAGCGGGCGAGTTCGCGCTCCAATCCTGCAATGCGTTGGGCTCACGCACCTACGCTCGCTGCGTGTCCTGATCCCTGAGCGTTGAGCGTGGGCTTTCAAGCGATCTACGCAGGCCTCACCAACTTCCGTTTTTGGACCCACAACCCGAAGCCGGGCTGACCGCCTTAATATCCGCTATCGCTGCAGAACAGCCGGACGATCTGACGGGATCTGCCGATGAAGCATTTCACGAGCCGCCTCATTCCGGATCGCCAGCCTTCCGCAAAGCTCAGCGGGTCCTGTTCGCCGATGCGGTCCGCGGAACGCGGAGACGTCCTTGCAAGAAACGCTGGCAAGATGAGGCTAGTTCGGTGTTAGCACATGCCGTGGCCGGGGGGGGGACGTTTTCATCTGATCCTGGTGCGGCTTCGCCTCGGGGCTGGCTCACAAGGATTCGGGAGGCGAAGAGGATGGTCAATCAGAAAAATCGCGAATTGCTCGACGGCGGCACATTGGCGGCGGCGATGGCTGCATTCACGGGATCCCTCGGGCTTCGCCAGATTGCTGCGCAATGCAAGCCGCTGGTGCGCGACCTGCGCGGCTTTCAGCCGGTGAGGTTGGCCGCAACTTATGCAGGACTGCTGCTGCAGCCGTCGCTGCAAACCAATTGCCTCCGCCTTGAGGCGCTCGTGCATCTGAGCGTCGCCTTCGGCGACGGCCTTCAGGCCGCTACATCCCCGATCCTGTTGAAGGGCTTCTCGGCCATTGGCCTGGCCTATGGCCATCTTGAGGACCCGGCCGAGGATGTGTTTGTCGGCAACATCTTCTCCCGCCGTGGCAATTTCCTGGTTCTTGAGGGCACCTGGGAGAGCGCAACCTTCTATCTGCAGCGTGTTGTGGAAATGATTGATGAGCTCCCGGAGCAACCACGGTTCCAGGCCGTCGTGGATGCGGTATACGCACTTCTCACGCTTTCGGATCTTGTCTGCCGTCGCGCAGGGTTGCAGCGTAACCAGCTTGGTTCGGAGATTGGGCTGAAGGTGCTGCCCAAGCAGTTGGTGCAACAACGCAATGAGCTCCAGAAGCTGGTGCAGTTCAGCATGGCCGACCTCGCTCAAGCAGGGCTCAAGATCGATCACCTACTTCCTTTCGTCTTCGGGCCAGATGGTCCTGGGCTATTGCGGGATCAGTCGATCGATAACTCGGAACTCGAGCGCCGACCGATTGCCGTCGCGGACGGGAGTCTATTTCTCCTTCTGCCGACGGCAGTGACTGCTGCCATCCGCAGGTTCTTCATCGAGACGCTGGGCACGGATGGGAATCGCGAGATATTTCTGCATCGCCTCACGTACCAGTACGCAAATCTGCTTTCTCGCTCACCGCTCTTGGGACGCGCAGGCCCGATGCTGCCTTTTCAGAGAGGCTCTTGGGGAAGCATCTGTGGCGTTGCCAGTGAAGTGGATGTCGGACAGCATCTTGCTGTCGTGTTCGTGGTCGACACGCTTCATGACTTTCACCCGGAAGGTCTGCGTGGGATCTTCAAGCCCACCGATGAATTGCGCCACCAAGTGGAAAAAGCCATCGCACATGTTCAGAAGGCATGCTCTGACACCAAGGGTTTTGAGCGCGGCGTGCTGTTGATCGTCTTCTGCGGTGTCGGAAGAGGGGCTGCTTTTACCCTGGACGCGCACGACCGTTCCCGCTGGAAAGTTCAAAACATAAGTGCCGCTAACTTCCACACCCTTGGATGGATGCGCGAGATGGAGCCTCTTCAACTCTGGCGCCTCTTCAGGGCTCAGGATCAGCTCACCCAGATGGGCGTTAGCCTTCAGAACATGAATGGTCTGCTCAACCTGGTGGCTTGGGCTGACTCCCAGCACGGGCATCTGGTGCCCCATGCGGACATCCCTGTGGAGGCAGCCGGCAAGAAGTTTAGCGTTGCCATCCAACAGAACGCACTGCTCGAAGCCCGTCGCGCGTTCAACGCCGATTGGGACATGCACGCCGAACAGTTCATCGACGGCAGCTGGAGGTTTGTGCAAACTGATGGCCAAAGCCACTTCTCAGAAGAGAACCAGCGGCCGCTCTATGGAGAGGTCGAGCCGACGGGCGGCACCGGCCTCATGGGCATGTTCAGCACGGGCGCACGGGCGTGGTGGTTCGAGCTGGCTTCACCAGAAGGCGGCGTTTTCACCGGGAGCTATGAGCGATGGCAAATGCTGGGGACGTGGTGCAGGCGTTCGGCAGACCACTTCGAGGAAGCCTTCGCGGAAGGGCTCGGGCCCGGTCCGGTGCTGTGGAAGTGCATTTTCATCGCGCCCCAGGTGGGACTTGATCCGGAGCAACCGGGGGGAACGGCCGATGACGCTGCACGTGCCATCGAGATCGACGTGCAAACAGCGCGTCGGACTGTCCAGCTGACAATTGGCGCCGACTTCGACCGAGCTCTCTACAACCCGCTGAACGTTGCAGAAGCCGCGCTGGTAAGAGCACTCATCGCGGGCGTAGCTCGCCTCTCTGGCGAACTTTCGGTCGATACGGAAGAACTGCTGCGAAAAATCGTCCCGAATACGCAGGCGAGGCAGTCTCATGTCTTTGCGGCACGCGAGTTCAGAGACTACTTTCCCGAGCTTGGCGAGAAGAGCTTGATCAACATCAGCGCGTACGAGGACGGGGCTACGAGACTGGGTCTGGGGTGGAAGGTCCACGACATGCGTAACGGCGGCATCGTGACAGGGAGACGGGCCTGCAGCGTATTTTTGAACAGTCTCGTACGGCGGCTGGAGGATGAACTGAGCGAGTATCTGCGCGGCCTGGATCGCCTCGATGTGCTCTCGAAGGTCTTGCTCAACCATGAGGTGGCGGCAGTCTCACGAAGCAGATGGCATCGAACCTCCGCGGCGATCTTGGCATTGCGCACAGATGCCGCGGCAGCCTTGGGACCCATGCGCGACCAGGAGTTCAAGCTCAATGCCGTGTTTCATGGCTCGCGCGTCCTGTCGGAGATGGCTGTGTGCGACTGTTCCCTCGAAGGCGGTCGACAGCTTGGCCGGTTGGACCACAGCTTGCTGCTGACCCTGGCGTCGCAGATTAATCAGTTGGGCGGCTGGTCCGACCTGATTCATTGGGGCCTCATGGAGTCCAAGATTGTCATCCGTCCGCTCGGTGATGTGCATGTAGAGCATGACTTCGTAGACAGCGTCATCGAGCAATTCGGCAGCAAGACCAGCGAGGTTCGTTACAAGGATTCAGCGCGCGGCTATGAGAAGAACCTCCGGGTGCCGAGCATCGCGCCGGACGCGAGGAGCGGAGGCTTGGATCAGGAGTTCCTAGATGCCTGGGTCGCAGAGTTTGGCGTTGAGCTGGATGCATTCCGGCGATTCGTTGACGCTGTCGAAAATCACGGCATCGAAATGAAGGAGCCTGTTTTTGTTCTTCGCCGAAGCGCGCTGGAGGAGCTGGCTGGTGATCTCGGGATCGGTCGAAAGATCGTCACTGCGTTGAGCCTCCTGCCCCGTTTGTCTTGGCGGCAGGTGCCTGAAGGGCATGACGACCGAGATATCTCCTCATGGCGGTTTCGTCGCCGACTCGGTCTTTTGCGGCGTCCGCTGCTGCAATTCACGGACGACGCGGATCCTCAGATGTTGTGCGCTCCGGGCCCTGTGAGAGAGGGGTTCAGCTCCATGGTCGGCAACTACTACTATGGCACCTATGCCGACAGACATCTTGGACCAGCCATGCGCAAGTATGCGGGCCACGCTCGTCGACGCGATGGTCACGAGTTCAATGCCAGCGTGAGCGCGAAGATAGAGACACTCGGCTGGAAGACGCATTCCGAAATTGCCCTGACTAAAGTGCTCGCCAGGAAGCTCGATCGCAACTATGGTGATGTCGACGTTTTGGCCTGGGACGTGGGCAGCCGGCGGGTTTTGGTCATAGAGTGCAAGGATCTACAGTTTCGGAAGACATACGGCGAGATCGCGGAGCAGTTGATGGATTTTGCTGGCGAGGTCGATGAAGATGGAAAGCGGGATCTCTTGCGAAAGCATCTTGATCGCGTCGAACTTCTGAGATCTCACGCGGCCGTTGTAGCCCGGTTCCTCGGCCTCGGAGACGAGTGCGTCGTTGAAAGCCATCTGGTCTTCAAGAATCCCGTGCCGATGCAGTTCGCAAAAGGCCCGCTCACACAGTGCATCCAACACACCTTCGATGATCTGGATGATGACCTGAGATTGGTGGAGACGGCAGCGTCGGCGATACGCTGAGGACCGGTATCGGGTCGACAATCGTGCGGTCACCTCGATGACCGCTATAGGCTGGAACGGTGAGTTCACCGCGATGTGATCAGCGACCGCAACCGCTGCATAGCCGCCATCAGCAGACCAACGTGGAACGCCCGCAACGGGTCGACTGTGTAATTCACAGACTAACGCAGCAGACATTTGGTCAGATTTGACCGGGCGCTAAGCAAATTAGGGTGGATAGAGCCTCCATCCACGGTTAGCTCAAATCGCGCAGCGACGGAGGCTCTAGTTGCTATTGACCGGCAGTGGCCAGAGTGGCTGAACTCCTGTCTGTCTTGGGTTAGTAGACACCCATGTAGTCGCGCTTACCGATCTCAATACCGTTGTGACGCAAGATGGCATAAGTGGTGGTCACGTGGAAGAAAAACTGCGGCAGTCCATAGTGCAGAAGATATGCGCCTGCGGTCAGCTTCTTTTCCTTGGGGGTGCCGGGACGCAATACGATCTCGCGGCTTTCGCTTGCATCAAATTGCTCAGACTTGAAGGAGCCGATATGGGCCAAAGCTTTGGCGATCAACGCTTGCAGGTCGGCGAAGCTGACCTCAGTGTCGGGCCAGGACGGCACCTCGGCACCAGCCAGGCGGGATGCAATGCCCTTGGAGAAGTCTGCGGCGATCTGTACCTGACGTACCAGCGGAAACATGTCAGCGAACAGCCGCGCCTGCAGCAGCGCATTTGGATCGATATTTTTTTGCGTCGCGTGGTCTTCGGCCTTCTTGAGCACGTCGGACAGGGCGCGCAGCATCTGCTGCATGACGGGAACAGAAGCGTTGTACAGCGGGCTGGTCATAGTGAGTTCACTTCTAAAATTGGGCACGATGGCCGGAGTTGGCGTGGCAGAGGCTCTGCCGACCATGTAAGGCTAACAGCACAGGGCGAACTGAATCGCCCCGGCTTTTGTGGCCAGCTTTTCTTCCCGCTGGTAGTCGGAGCAGCCGCGTTGAAGGGCAGTTCACTAGCAAGAAGCGGACGTCAATTGCAGGCGCACGACAGACCGCGATCGCTGCATACGAGTCACTGCCCCACTGGCCTCAACAGAAGAAAAGAAGTACCGAAACTTCTTCCAGACAACGCCGGACGCTCTCAGGACCGGCTCACTGGTCGCTAGCTCTGCGTCCCTACTAGCTTGTCCAAGGTTTTGCCCGGCTTGACCCCGCAGGCCAAACACCATCGCGCAAATAGCAGCACGTCGACAAAGTTCTCGCCACGTTCAAGTTTGGATACGTAGGACTGGCCCACGCCCAAGGCGTCGGCCATCTGCACCTGCGTTAGGCCGGCCTTCGCTCGAACGTCGCGCATCAGGTTGCGCAGCGCCTCATATTCGGCGTGATAAAGAGAAACGGACATGCGTTCATCGTCTAGTCCGATACGGAATAGTCGTAAAACGACTATTAAGGCTACGATCCAGCACGCAACGGCGAAGACCGAGCGATGTAAAAAAATCATTCAGGGATCGGATCGAAATGACAAACGGGATGTTTCTCGTGGGCGCAGCCTTTGTGCTGTCAGCTCGCTATGGGTGCTTCGAAGTCGATAGGACAGGGGAGGGAACGGAAGGCCGTCGCCATGAAGCGGCCTGAGGGCTGGCTCAAGCGGCTCCCTTGCTTCTCTCCAGATGCCCCGTTCGACAGGGCTTATGTGGAATGCGAAACCTTGGCCAAGTTGGCGGACTGGTATGACCGCTGCATGGCGTCTGGTCGCAGGGTGTCGGGCGATGAACTAGCTGCTCTCGTCGAGCATGTCTCCGGACTCCGGGCCAGGGAGAAGATGGCACGGAGCAAACGCGCCGTGGAGAAGAAAGCCGATGAATTCGCTGAATTCTTCTACGGCCGGGACCATTACGACTTCGGTGCAATCCGCGCAAGGCAGATCGCAATCGAAGAGGCGCGGCGCGAGGAGGTTCCGCGCCACACGGTGTGGACGCTCGGCTCCAGGCTTTGGTGTCTGCGCTTGCCGAAGGAAAGCACCGCAACCGCATCTACCCACACACTCAAGCTCATGGAGCTTGGCGGACAACTAATCCGCGGCAGCTTGAGGGGCACCGAGCACGCAGAGCCGCTGATCTTGGCATTCGCGCAAGGGGTGGTCCTGGGGTTCTCTCTGCTCGCGAAGATCGACATTACCAATGCGTTGGAAGGCCTGGATTTCTGGCGACCATGCGAGTTGGCCAGCATTTACCACGTAGGCATCGATCGCGGCCAGCGGCTTCGCGCGCAGGGTGATCGAAATCCAAGGCGGTAGCTTGGGCCAATGCCCAGAACAGGGAAAAGATCGGCATCGACTACGCCGTGGCCAGCCCCGGCAGCTCTACCGGAAAGCGCAGCGCCACGGTGGTGCCATCGGGCGTCGGCTGGATGTCGAGCGTGCCGTTCAGCCGGCGTGCGCGTGCTTCCATGTTGCGAAGGCCCATGCCGGCGTGCGCGTCGCGGCCGGCGGCGAATCCGCGGCCGTCGTCCGCCACCGCGAGCGAGAGCTGCCCGTCGGCCGCCTCGATGCTGATGCGCACGTTCGAGGCGCGGCTGTGCTTGAGCACGTTGGCCAGCGCTTCCTGCAGCAGCCGAAGAAAGTCGAGCGCGCGCCGGTCGTCGAGGCGGCACTGGTCCAGGCCTTTCAGCGTCCATGCGCATTCGATGCCGGCCGCCTCCAGCACGCGGGTCGTGCGGTGGCGCAATGGAGCGATCCGCTCGAACAACTGGTCGGTGTCGTCGAGTGCCGAGCTTTCGATGATCAGGCGCAGGTCGTCGCGCACTTCCTTGAGCGCCCACAGTGCGGTGTCGTGGCCGGCCGCGCTGCGATTCTCGAGCGAGGCGATGTGGCCGCTGAGCGTCATGCCCAGGCCGTCGTGCAGGTCGCGCACGAGGTTCATGCGTTCGGCCAGGCGGGTGTTCTGCAGTTCGGTGGCGTGCTCGCGGTGCAGCATCGAGGAAAGGCGCCGGGTGGCGTCTTCCACGTGGCGCCGCAGCTCGTCATTGAAATGCTCGACCAGGCGCATGCCAACCACGAAGCGCCAGGTCAGCACGAAGGAGATGCCCACCAGCATCGCGCTGGAAGACCAGGGCGTGTAGTAGAGGTTGGTGGCCAGCACGCCGTGGAACACGAGCACGTCGTGCGTGCCGGCGGCCAGCGGCAGAAGGGTGCACAGCGCCAGCGCCTGCACCTCGCGCTTGCGCGGCAAGGCCAGCGCGTGGCGGCAGATGATCCAGGCGCTCAGTGTGTAGGCGGCGAGCGCCACCAACACGGCGGCACCGCGAACCGGCGACAGCAGCGCGTGCGGCGCCAGCCACAGGGCGGCAGTGGTGAGGCCGACAGCGCCGCCGATGAGCTGCACCGCGCGGCGCCGCCGCAGGCCGCAGAAGCGCAGGGCGAACATGAGGAAGGCGGCGGTGCCCAGCACCAGGGCGGACATGTTGACGGCCTGGTAGGTGTCGGTGCTGTCGAAGGGCCAGGTGCTCCGCGCGACGTAGTTGTAGCCCACGGGTACCCACAGCAGCGAGAACAGGCTGAACCAGCCATAGAAGGTCTCGTTGCGCCGCAGCAGCCAGAACAGGCCGTAGAGCACCCCCATGGCGAGGGTGATGCCCAGGCTCAGCATATGCAGCGACTCCCGGATCAGATACTCGTGCCGGTAGTGCTCGGCGGCCGCGGCCGGGCTGTCCACCATCACCGGGCCCAGGCCGGGCGCATAGGCTGCAAGGCCAGAGACGCGAACCAGCAGCTCGTTGGGCCCTGGGCGCAGCAGCGGTGCGCTCAGCAGCCAGTGGCGCGGATGGTTCCAGGTGCGCGACAGGGGCTCCTCGAGCTGCGGGTCGCGTGCCAGCAGGGCGCCGTTGAGAAAGATGGCGCCGGCCATCGAGAGATAGTCCATCGCAAGGCCCCGCGGCGCGGGCGCACCGGCCACAGCGGGCTCGTTCCACCGCAGGCGATACCACACCACGCCATCGTGCGCCGGCCACCGCTCGGCCCAGGCGTCGGGCAGCGTCACCGCGGTCCAGCCCTCGGCCGGCGGGGTGTCGGGGCTCGCCGGGTCGGCGCGCACGGCCTCGATGCGTTCGAAGCCGGGCGCAGCGAGCGCGGCGGCCGGCGCCAAGCCCGCGAGCAGGAGCAGCAAGGCCGCCAGCAGCTGCTGCAGTACGCGGCCGCATCGGATCAGGGCAGCAGGCCGTGCCCCCGGGCGCTGTAGACGGCCGCGGCGCGCGAGCGCACCGCAAGCTTGCGATAGATGTTCTTGGTGTGGCATTCGACGGTGTTGACCGAGATGTACAGGCTTTGCGCGATCTCGCGGTTGCTCTGTCCCTGCGCCACCAGTTCGAGTACGTCGATCTCGCGTTCGCTGAGCAGGCCCGCGTCCGCCGGGGCGGCCGCCATCCTAACCACTTGCGCGGCGGGCGGCGCGGCGACCAGACGCAGGATGCGCCGCGCGATCACGGGGTCGATGGGGGCGCCGCCACGCTGCATGCTGCGCAGCGAGAGTTCCAGTTCCACGTCCTCGCCGTTCTTGAGAAGGTAGCCGGTCGCACCGCCGCGAATGGCGCGCAGCACGGTGGCATCGTCGCCGAGGCTGGAGACGATCACCGTCTCGGTCTGCGGCGCATGCACCTGCATGCATTCCACAAGCTCGATGCCGCTGCCATCGGGCAGGCCGACGTCGACCAGCGCGAGATCGAAGCGCCGCAGGGCCAGCTGCGCCCGCGCTTGCGCCAACGAATCGGCCTGCACGCACAGCGCGTGGCCGTGCACCTGCAAGACGATGCGCTGCAGGCGCCTGCGCACGGGTTCGTCGTCATCGACGATCAAAACGTTCAACAACAAGTGTTCTTCTTTCATCAGCCCGTGCGGGCGGCAGGGTAGGGCTGGATTCTCTCAACATCTTTCATTTCATTGGCCGGAGAAGCGCATCGGCACCGTCGTTGTCGTGCCGTCGGCCTGCGGCACGCTGACGTCGACCTTGAGCTCGCCCTTGAAGCCGGCCGGCGGCTTGCCCTGGAAGGTGCCGGTCTTGGGGTCGAACTTCAGCCACGCCGGCAGCGGCTTGCCGTCGCTGGTCAGGGCCTTGGGCACCTTGCCCGTCGGCATGGCGAGGGGCAGCGGCACGCTGGCGCTGATCTGTGGCGCGCCGGATGTGGACTTGCCCTGGTTGACGACGATGCCACCCGCGCCACCGCTGATCGTGGTGTTCTGCACGGTAGTGTTCTTCTGTTTGTCCACATAGACGTTTGCCATGCCGCCGCCCTTTTGCTGCTCGAAGGGAGAAGCGGGAGCCTTCGGCGCAGGCGTGGGCGTGGCCGGCGGCGGTACGGCCGGTGGCTTGCTGATGCTCCCGGGCGTGGGCGGAGGGGAAACCGCCGGTGCCTTGCCGGCCCCTGGCGTCGCGGGAGGCGGCGTCGCCGGAGGCTTGCCGGTGCCGGGCGCGGGCGCGGGCGCGGGCGCAGGCGGGGTCGTGGTTGCAGGTGCGGGCGCCGGAGCAGGCGCTGGCGCTGGCGCTGGCGCTCCGGCCGGAGGATTCGTCTTGCTGGAAGGCGTCATGGTCGAGCCGGAGGCCGAGGCGGAGAAGCCCACCACCTGCGAGCTGCTGGTGCTGACGGCCGCCCTGGTCTCGAAGCTGCCGCCGGTGTCGACGGCCACGCCGTTGGCCGCCGCCACCTGGGTGCCTTCGAGCGAGGTGTTGCCGCCCGAGGACAGGCTGATCTTCCCGCCGCTCGAGATGCTGCCGCCGGTGGCGATGTTGCTGTTGGACTTGGAGGAACCGACGCCGAGCGATGCCTCGCCGCTGCGGTGGTTGACGGCCGTGCCCTTGTCGGCCGGTGTGCTGCCGACGAAGGTGTTGCCCGCAGCAATGACCTTCTCCTTGTTGCCGCCGCCGCCCGCGGCCGAGACGTCGACGTTGAGCGACTCGCTGGTGGCGGTGGTGCGTGCCGCGTTCATCGCCAGGTTGCCGCCTGCGGCCACCGTCACGTCGCCGGCTGTGCTGGCGATGGCCGTGCCGGTGAAGCTCGCGTCGCCGCCGCTGCGCAGTGTCAGCGGCCCGCTGCCGCTCGAAATGCTGCCGGCAACGTCCTGGTCGAGGCTGCTGCGCGACTTGCCGACGCTTACGTCCACGTTGCCGCTGCCGCCCTTCTTGGTCGCGGTGACGCCGGCTGCCACGCCGACCTGCTCGCTGCTCGCGGAGGCCGTGTTCTTGGCTGCCGCAAAGTCGAGCTTGCCGCCCGCATCCACGGTGGCTGCGCCGCCCGCGGCGATGTTGGTGCCTTCCAGACGGGTGTCGCCCTGCGTCCTGATGGTGAGATTGCCCCCGCTCGCAATGCCGCCGGTCACGGCGGTGCTGGTGCTCTCCTTGCTCTTCTCGCCCTGGTAGCTGACTTCGGCGCTGCCGCCTTTGTTGACGATGTCGACCTTGACCGAGCCGCCGGCGCTCGTGGTGCTGGAGCTGCTGCTGCTCGTGTTCTGCGCGGCCCTGTAGTCGAGCGATCCGGCATCCAGCGTGACGTTCTTCTTCGCTTCGATCTGTGTGCCTTCGAGCGTGGTCTGGCCGCTGGAGCTGCTGCTGACGCTGCCGCCCATCCTGATGGTGGACACGACGGCTGTGCTGCTGTTGGATTGCGCGGTCTCCTTGCCGTACTCGTAGCTCGCCTTCACGCCGCCGGCGACACCGACGTTCATCGACTGCTTGCTGGCGCCTGGCCCGACCTGGCCCTCCGCCGAGACGCTGGCCGATGCCTCGCCGTAGGCGCCCACCTTGGCGGTGTGGCTCGTGCTCTCCGAGGAGGCGTAGGTGGTGTTGGCCGCTGCCAGGCTGGTGATGGTCTTGGCCGACTGGTCGAGATTGCCGCCGCCCTCGATGCGCGTGCCCACATCGGTGATGCTGTTGGCCGCCTTGCGGGTGATGTCGTTGCCGGCCGAGAGGCCGGAGGTTACGGCCGTGGTCGAACCCTCCACGGAGCTCGCCTTGGTGTTCGATCCGTACAGGCCCACTTCGCCCGTGGCCGAGGCATTGGCCTGGGCGCCGGCCTTGGCGCCGATGCCCACGCCGGCTTCGGCGCTCGCGCCGGCCTGCGCCTTGCCCGATGCATAGAGGCCCGCGGTGGTGCTGCTGCTGGTGGTCGACACCTGGTGCTCGTCGTGCACCGCCTTGAAGCTCATGTCGGTCGCCGCAAGGCTCATGTCTTTGCCCGCACTCATGGTCGAACCTTCGAGCGTCAGGTTGTCGCGCGCCGTGACGTCGAGGTTTCCCTTCGCGTTGATGGCCGAGCCCTGATGCGTGGTGTCGAGCGTGCGCGTGGTGCTCTTCGTCTGCTGGAAGACGTCGAGATGGTTCTCGCTCGTAGCCGAGGCACCGGCATTGGCGCCGGCGCCTGCGTTCGGGTTGCCCTTGCCACCTGCGGCCGAGGCGCTGACGCCCGCGCCTGATTGGGCCTTGTTGTCGGTGCTGGCCATCAGCCCGATCTTGGTGGTGGTCGTGCTGGTGGTGGAGGTCTTCCTGTCTTCCGCGGCGAGCAGGTTCACGTTCTGTGCGTTCACCGTAGCGTTGCCGCCGGCATTGACGCTCGAGCCATGCAGCGTGAGGTCCTTCGATGCGTCCACCGCGAGGTTGCCGCCGAAGCTCAGGTTCGAGCCGACATGGCGCAGGTCGGTGGTGTCGGTGGTCGTGGTGGTGGTCGAGCTGAAGGCCAGGCCGGCGGCACCTTTGCCGGCCGCGCCGGCCGACGCCTCGGCCGAGGCATTGGCGAGCCCGCGCCCCGAGCCGGCCTTCGATGCCGCCGCGGCACTGGCCGAGCCCTTGCCGGAAGCGCCGACCTGCATCACCCCCGTGTTTTTGGTCGTGGTGTGGGTTTCGTCGTAGTTGCGGCCGGCGAGCACGTTGACGTTGGTGGCGCTGATCTTGCCGTCGCCCTTGACGTCGACGTTCGAGCCCTGCACGGTGATGTCGTTCTTCGCGGCGAGGCTGGCGTTGCCGCCCACTTCGACGCTGCTGCCCACATTGCGCACCGACAGCGAATCGCTGGTCGTCTCCGTGGTGCCGTACAGCGAGTTGTTCATGCCCAGGCCGCTGGCCTTGGTCTCGGTGTGCGTCGTCGTCGTGTTCTCGCGCGCGATGATGTTGAGGTTGTTGCCGGCCTGCAGGTCGGCGTTGCCGCCGACCTTGGCATCGGTGCCGGCCAGCGTGATGTCGTTGCCGGCCTGCACCGCCAGGTTGCCGCCGACCGTGAGACCGGACTTCACCTGGGTGACGCTCGTTCGGGTGGTGTCGCTGGTGCCGCTGCCGTTCTTCACCTGGATGTTCGAGAAGGTGCTGCTTGTTTCCTTCTTCTCGATGGTGTCGAAGGTCACGTTGCCGCCGGCCTTCAGGGTCGCGTCGGTGCCGGCGTTCAGGGCGGCGCCGAGATTCGTGATGTCCTTCTTCGCGTCCAGCGACAGCGTGCCCGTGGATTCGATGCCCGCGGTCTTGCCGAGCACCGTGTTGTAGAAATGTTCGCCGCCGCCGCCCTCGCTGGCCGTCTTGTTGACAATGCTGCCCTGCGTCGAGCTAAGGCTCACGTTGCCGCCCTTGATCAGGCCCGACAGGTTGGTGATGTCGCCGGCCGATGCGATCACCAGCGAGCGGCCGCCCACGATGGTGCCTCCGGTGTTGGTCAGCGAAGTGAGGCTGAGGTCGGCGTCCTGGGCCGAGATCACGGCACCGCTGGCGATCTTGTTCTTCGTGCTCTGCGCGAGGTAGACCACCGGCGCGAGCACGACCTTGCCGCCGATCTCGGTCTGCACCATCCACACGATGTCCTGCTTGAGCGATGCCTGCTGCTCGGGCGTGAGTGCCTTGCCGTAGACCAGGCCCAGCGAGTCGCTTTGCTTGGCGGCACTCTCCATCAGGCCCTTCATCTGTGTGTCCGCGCCCTGGTAGCTCGCGAGTACCGCACTGCCCGTCTGCTTGATGAGCTGCTGCTTGACCAGCCAGGCTTCGTAGCTGGCATCGCCAAGGCGCATGGTCAGCTTGTCGGCGTCGTACCCGAGCAGCCGAGTCAGGTAGTCCGATCCGACCGAGGCGGTGCCCGCGAGGTAGAGCGGATTGCTTTCCACCAGATATCTCGCGCCCGGCGACTGCGCCGTCACGAAGTAGCCGTTCGGATTGGTCGGCAGCGCGATGTTGATGCCGCCGAAGGAGGTGCCTCGCACCCCATTGGCCGCGTTGGCGTCCAGGAAGGACATGGCCGGCAGCGGGCGCGTGCCGGTGCTGCCGCCAAAAGATGCGGCGTCGACGGCGGCGCCGGCGATGCTCGGCGCTTGGCTGAGGGTGCGGTCCGGCGACGCGCCCCGGTCGACCGAGCGCGGCGTGTTCGTCGAGGCGGGCGCTGCACCTTCGCGTACGCCGTCGAGATTCTGGTTGCTGCCCACGTCCTGCGCCGTGGAGCCATTGTTGAAGAGGCTGAAGCCGGAGCCGCGCAGACTCGCGGTGTAGAGGCCGGCCCTCAGCACGTTGTTGGCGCTCGGCGTTTGCGGGCTGTCTTCGTACCCGCTGGTGTAGCAGACGGCGTCCCACGTGCCGTTGCGGTCGCAAAGGCGATTTTCGTAATCGGTCGCAGGACCGAGCGCCTCGTACTTCGTCGTCAGCGAGTAGCGCACGATGTGAGTGGTGGTGGTGAGCGCCAGGTTGTCGTTGGTGAACTTCGCGCCGGTGAGCTGGAAGCCGTGGCCCGCATCGTCCGCGATGCCAAGGGCGGCATGCAGGCTGCCGTCCGCCTGCGCGGAGTCGAGCGAGAAGCCCTGCAGGTTCATGGACGAACCCGCGTAGATGGTGCCGCCGATGTTGCTGCCTTCATGGAAGGCCAGCAGCATGTTGCGGCCGGCCGTGATCTGCGGCATGACCTGCGGCAGGGGCTGCGAATAGGACTGCGTGGTGGTGTAGCTGTATTCGTACAGCGTGGCCTCGTCCTTGTTGCCGCCCGTAGCGGCGCCGTTCTGGTAGTCGTCGCGCGAGGCGATCTCGGCGTGCGTGCTGTCGGGGCCGCGTGTGGTGATGCGCTCGAGTCCGGGGACTTCGTTCTTCAGCGTGGCCGCCACGATCGAGATGTCGTTGACGGCGTTGATGATGCGGCCGTTGAGCAGCGTGTTCGCGCGCAGCGCGAGGCTGTCGTCGCTGTGGATGTCGCCGGTATTGGCGAGCGTGCCGTTGGCCTGGGCAGTGAGCATACGGCCCGCGTACAGCAGGCCCGCGTTGTTCAGGTTGCCTGCTTGTGCATCGGGGGTAGCGGCCGCGAGGTCGAGCGCACCGCCGTTGGCATGCACCTTCAGGTCGTTCAATGCCGAAATCGCGCCCGTAGCGCCGACCGCGATCGACGGAGCCTGCACCTCGAGGTCGTGGGCCGAGAACAGCAGGCCGTCGTTGGTGAACGCATTCGAAACATGGATCGTGCCCTTGCCCTGGCGGCTTGCATCCACCGCGGCGAGAATGCGGCCGGTCTTGGCGGTAGCGCCGGTTCCCTGGACCGCCAGCGACAGCGCCGAGGCGTCGAGGGCGAGCGTGTATTGGGACGCCATCGCGGCGAGTGCACCGACGCTCACCGTGCCGATGTTCACGGCGATCGAATCACCGAGCGCGTTGCCGTTGAGCGCCAGGATGGAGTTGGCGTCGCCTTGCACCCGCAGCAGGTCGCCGCTTTGCAGCGTGCCGTTGACGACGGCCGTGAAGCTGTTGGCGCCGAGGGCTTGCAGCGTCAGCGCGCCGTTGGCCACGATGTCTCCGTGGCCTGCCGTGCCGTCCGTCTGGGTCGTGAGCCCGCCGCTGCCGATGCCGAGCGTGAGCGCGCCCAGGGACTGAAGCATGCCGGCATTGGCGATGCTGTGGCCGGACAGCGTGCCGCCGCCTGTGACCCCGCTGGCGAGGGTGATGGTCGCGCCGGCCTGGTTGTCCACGCTGCCCGTGGCCGCGACGCTGGAATCCGCACTCCCGCCGCCCTGGATCGTGCCGGCGTTCGTGATCTCGGCGACCGAGATGGCCAGCCTGTCGCCCAGCATCAGGCCTGCATTGGCAAGCCTGCTGCCGGCGCCCGAGATGCCGAGCGTGCTGCCGGCCTGCATCGTGCCAGCGTTACCCAGGCCATCGGCCGCGCTGACGTTGGCCTGCAAGCGGCCGCCGGCGCGCAGCAATGCCGCCGCCTGGTTGTCGATGCGGCTCGCGCTGAAGGTTGCATCCTCTTGCGCCTGCAGCGTGCCGCGGTTGGTCAGCAGGCCCGCCACGTTCATCTGGCTCGGCGCCGCCCCACCTTGCGTGGACAGAAGCCAGGTGCCCGCGTTGTCGAGCGAGCCAAGGCCGATTTGGCTGCCGCCCGCGGCCTGGATCCATCCGGCGGCCTGGTTCCGGGTGGTGCCTGCGGCGAGCGCGAGGCTGCCGTCCGAGAGCAGCTTGCCGCTGTTGTCGAGCACCTCGGTGGCGCCGCCGCTGCGGTCGGCGATGTCCAGCGAGGCGCCGGCATGGATCGTTCCGCTGTTGGCGATGGTGCCATCCGCGCGCACGATGGCGCTTCCGCTGGTGGCATCCACCACGCCGGCGTTGTCCAGCCCTTGCGCCGAGCTCAGCGCGACGTTCGCACCGGCCAGGGTGCCGCCCGCGGCATTGCCGAACGCGCCGCCGCTCGCGAGCGAGAGCGTCTGCCCTGCCTGCATCACGGCGCCGCCGGCATTCTGAATGCCACCGGAGGCGTTGACGCCAAGGTTCCCCGCGGCGGCGATGACATGGCGGTTGTCCAGCACGCCGGCCGTGATCGCTGCATTGCCGGCGGACTGCACGACGCCGCTGTTGAGCAGGGTGTCGCCGACCTCCATGCGATCCGCCGCACCGGCCTGCTGCGACAGCAGCCAGGTCCCGCTGTTGTCGAGCCCGCCGACACGAATGATGGAGCCGGTGGCTGCCTGGATCCAGCCACCTGCCTGGTTGCTCAAGGCGGCGGCGTTCAGGTCCATGGCGCGGGCGGCGAGCAGGTCGCCGCTGTTGGCCAGGACCTGCACGGCCGTGCCGTTGCGGCCAGCGACGGCAATGTCTTGGGCAGCGCGCACGCTGCCGGTGTTGGAGAGCGTTCCTGCCACGTGCAGGGTGGCGGTGCCGGTCACCGCGATCACCTTGCCGCTGTTGTGCAGGTTCGCGGCGTCGATCGTGTTGGCTCCGCCGGCCTGCATCCAGCCGCTGTTGTCGATCGCAGCGGCTCGGGTCGTCATCGACCGGCCCGCCAGCAGGTTGCCGCGGTTGTTGATCGCCTGGGTCGCGCCGCCCACAGCGTCGGCGATGTCGAGGTCCTGGCCGGCGTTGATCTGGCCGCTGTTGGCAATGACGCCGTTCGCGCGCAGCGTGACACCGCCCTGGTCGGCCGTGATGGTGCCTGCATTGGCGATGCCCTGCGCCGCATCGATGGTCAGCTGCCCGCCGGTGCTCTGCACGCCCTGTCCGTCGCCGTCCGCGGTCGACAGCGTTCCGGCCGCAGCTAGGCGCATGTCGCCTCCCGCCCGCACGGCCGCGGCGCCGAGGGCCAGGTCGATCGCGGTGGCGCGGGCCTCCAGGACGCGTGCCGATTGCAGTCGCGAGCCTTGCCCCGCGTCGATGCGCATCGCGCTCGCCTCAAGGTCGTTGCCGGCAATGAGCGAGGCGCGGTCAAGAGCCAGTCCGCCCTGCGTTGCGGCCACCCGGGCGTCGCGGGCAGCGGTCAGCGTGGCATCTGCCAGCGCGATGGCCGTGGCATCGGTGCTGCTGCTCGCCACCAGTACGTCGCGCTGCGCCGAGAGGCGGTTGCGCAGCTCGATGCGGCCGGCTGCCGAGAGCGCGAAGTCCTCGGTGCTGGCCGCCGCATCGCCCAGCATGCGCACGCCAACGCCCGCTTCGGTGGCCACCAGGCGGATGCGGTTGGCGTACATGCCGCCCAGCGCCGAGCTGTCGATGGCGTAGTTCGGCACGCTGCCCAGCGCGTCGGCGCTGCCGGTGATGGCGCGCGTGCCGTAGTCCCATCGGTTCGGGCCGGCGAAGATGCCCAGGTCTTGCGCGTTGAGGTTCGCGTCCAGCCGCACCGAGCGCGTCACGAGGTCCAGCACCTGCTGCGCCGTGGCGTTGAGGCCGCTGCCCGCGATCAGGATGTCGCCCTGGTTGACGTTGAAGCCGCCGAGCGCGCCGTTCGCGGTGAAGAAGGGCACGCCGGTCGAGAGCGTCACCCGGTCGGTGTTGATGAAGCCGCAGCCCGAGCAGGTGATGCCGTAGGGATTGGCCAGCACCACGTCGGCCTTGTTGCCCAGGACCTCGGTGAAGCCGGCCAGCGTGCTGCGGTTGTTGCTCACCACCTCGTTGAGGATCACGCGGGCCGGGCTGAGCATGTTGAAGTTCGCCAGCACCTGGCCGGCGAGCTGGGACTGGTAGTTGATCTGCTGCGCGCTGGTCGTATTGTTGAGCACCAGGCCGTTCGCGTTCACGTTGAACTGCTGGTAGCGGTTGTGCGACAGCCCCGCCGGGTTGGCGGCGTTGATGTTGACCACCGTCGTACCGTTGGGCGAAACGTAGGCGTTGGCCTGGCCGCCGGGGGCGAGCACGGCGGAAGGCATCTGCGCCTGCGCGGCCGACAGCGCGGCCCCGAGCACGGCCGTGGCGGCCAGGCGCGAACGCCTGCCGCCCTTGCCGCGTCCGCGCGCGGTTTCGGCCACGGCGACCCAACTGCCGAAGGCGGCATTCCAGACAACACGGTAGATGTGGTTCATGAGCGATCTTCCAGCGCAGGTTCAGAGCGAATAGGACAGGCGCACCCCGACGCGCGTTGATTCGCGCGTCATGGAGGCGGGCAGGTGAAGGGCACGCGAGGCGAAGACGTCCACACTGAGCCGGCGCCATAGCAGCGAGGCGCCGAGCGTGGCGCCCGACATCGAGCCCGAGGGCACGCCGTCCGCACGGTTGCTCACGCGGCCGAAGTCATAGCCGAGGTAGACGCGGCCTGACAGCGCTTCGCTGCCTGCCACGGTCTGCCAGGGCAGGGCGATCTCATTGCGCCAGTAGTAGCCGCTGTCGCCGCTCAGCGTGTTGAGCAGCGAGCCGCGCACCGAAGCGATCCCGCCCACCAGGATCTGCTGCGAGCCGTAGAGCGTGTCGCGGCTGTGCTGTCCGCTGAACTGGCTCGTCCACAGGAGCGGCTGGCTGCCGAGGTCGAAGCGGCGGCTGTAGCCCAGGTCGAGCGTGAACTTGCCGAACTGCGCATGCGGCAGCTTGTCGGAGAGACCCGGCTGGTCTTCGAGCGCACCCATGATCGACAGGCCCCGCACGAAGCCGAGGCGGGCGTTCAGCACACCGCCGCCCAGTTGGGTGAAGGCCGTGGCGCCGAGGTCGAGCGTGCTCAGCCTGCGGCTGCTCACCGAGAGGAACTCGCCGCCCAGGAAGTTACGGCTGTCCTGCGCCGTGAGCCGGGCCGAGATCGATATGCGGCTCGCTTGGTCACGGTAGGCCACATGGTCGACGCCGAGGCTCTGCGTGGCGGTGCGCCCCTCGGAAGCAAGCTTCCTGCCGCTCGGGAGCACAAGCGTGTTGGTGTAGTCGCTTTCGCTCGCGTCGAAGCTGAAGCTGGTGTAGCCGAAGGGCATCGCGGCGCGTAGCGCCGTCGTGCTGGCGTTGTGCTCGCCGTCGTGCGGCACCGACTGGCGCCGCGTGATCGCGATCAATTCGTTCAGGCCCAGCAGGCCGTCGAGGCTCAGGGTGGCCGAGGCGCTGTTCTCGCCCGTGGCGGGCGAGCCCGTGTTGTCGAAGGTCGTGAACAGGTGCACCGGCAGCCGCGCCTTGTTGCGCACCACCACCACGCTCCGGCCGGGCTGGCTGCCGGGCTGGACATCCAGCGTGGCCTCGTTCGAGGACAGGCTGTTGATCTGGTCGATGCCCTGCTCCAGATCGCGCAGGTTCAGCAGGTCGCCGGGACGTGCCGGAAAGGCGCCGGGTATCGACACCGCGCTGCCGCCGCGGCCCGTCTGCTGCAGTTCGAAGCGCTCGATGCTGCCTTCCACCACCGCGATCTCGAGCACGCCGCCGCGCAGGTCCTGCGCGGGCAGGTAGGCGCGCGTCGTGATGAAGCCGCGGTCGATGTAGCTCTTGGTGAGCGCCGCCAGGACGGCCTCGAGTTGCGCCGTGCCGAGGCATCGGCCGGCGTGGTCCCGCGTGATCGCGGCGCGAACATCCTCTGGCAGACGGCTCGCTCCGCCGATGCGGATCTCGCGGATGTCGCGGCAGGGCGCGCCGACGTCCGGCACCGACACCTTCGGCTCGATCATCCTCAAATCGGTGCCGCCCGGCGGCGGGCGCTGCGGCAGAGCGCGCTCCTGCTCTTGGCGCAGCAGCTCCCGCTGCTGGCGCTCTATGAGCTGGTTCTGGCGGTCCAGGGCGCCCGGGGTCATCTGCGCCTGCGCCGGCAGAACCACCGCCAGCAAGACTGATGTTAGAAAATGTATTTTTTGTGTCCGCGACAAGGAGCGGCGCCGACGCTGGGCAAGGGGCATGGTACGGGTCCGATTCGAAGCTGGCACCGGGTGCAGGGCTGGCCCTGCATGGAACCCGGGAGGCGTTGCTAGGACGCGGACTGTTACATGTAGCTGCAATTCTGGGAATCACGGAAACCGGTGGTTGGTGGCCTAGGCGATCGGTGAGCGGCCTGCAGAGCGGGGCGGTTGCAGGGCCGCAAGGACCCTGACACCATGGCCGCATGACCTACCAACTTCACTACTGGCCGACCATCCAGGGCCGAGGCGAATTCGTGCGGCTCGCGCTCGAGGCGGCCGGTGCAGACTATGTGGACGTGGCGCGGTTGCCGGAGTCGAAGGGCGGCGGCGGGTCCGCGCTGGGCGAGCGGCTCGACGACCCCGAGATCGTTCGTCCGGCCTTCGCACCGCCGTTCCTTATCGACGGCGACATCGTCGTCGGGCAGACCGCGGCCATCCTGCTGTACCTCGGGCCGAGGCTGGGGCTCGCGGGCGTCGGCGAATCGGACGGGCTGTGGACGCACCAGCTGCAGCTCACCATTGCCGACGTGGTGGCCGAGGCGCACGACACGCACCACCCCATCTCCACCGGCGCCTACTACGAAGACCAGCGCGACGCGGCTGTGCAGCGGGCGCGCGCTTTCCGTGAAGAGCGCATTCCAAAGTTCTTGAACTGGTTCGAACGGGTGCTGCAGCGCAACCCCGCGGGGTCTTCGCATTTGGTGGGCGACGTGCTCACCTACGCCGACCTGTCGCTGTTCCAGCTGGTGGACGGCCTGCGCTATGCGTTCCCGAAGGCCGCCGCAAGGGCACTGGCCGACACGCACCGGGTCGAAAAGCTGCACGACAACGTCAAGCGCCGCCAGCGCGTGCACGACTACCTGCAAAGCCCGCGCCGCATCGCGTTCAATGAAGACGGGATCTTCAGGCGCTATGCGGAGCTGGATGGCTGAAGTTATTCGGCCTCGTCCGCCGAGCCGCCGTCGTTGCGAATGCGCAGTGCCGTTTCATACAGCGCATTGCGCGGCGCGCCGCTGATCTCGGCCGCCAGGCGCACGGCGGTTTTTACCGGCAGCTCGGCCAGCAGTAGCCGCAGCACGCGTTCTCCCTCGGCGCCGTCGTCGCCGGCCACTGCCATTGGGTGCAGCACCAGCGCGAACTCGCCGCGCGTGCGGTCGCGGCCGGCCGCAAACCAGTCGGGCAGGGCGCTGGCGGGCACGGTCGCTATTTCTTCGAATTGCTTGGTGAGCTCGCGGCCCACGGTAACGTGGCGCTCGCCCAGCACCGCGAGCGCGCGGGCCAGGGTTTCGATGCGGTGCGGGGCCTCCAGCAGCACCACGGCGCGGGGCTCTTGCGCAAGCGCCTGCACGGCGGTGTCGCGCTCGCCCGCCTTGCTCGGCAGGAAGCCCGCGAACACGAAGGCGCTGCTCGCGTTGCCATCGCCGCCGTCGGCCACCAGGCCGGCCGCACCGATGAGCGTGGTCACGCTGCTGGCACCCGGCAGCGGCAGCACGCGCTGGCCGGCCGCGCGCACGGCCGCCACCAGCCGCGCGCCGGGGTCGCTCACGCCGGGCGTGCCGGCGTCGCTCACGTAGGCAATGCGCTCACCCTGGGCAAGCCGCGCGGCCACGGCCTGGGCCGCCTCGGCCTCGTTGTGCTGGTGCACGGCCAGCAGCTGGGCATTGGGCCGGTCGATGCCGTAGGCGCGCAGCAGGCTTTGGGTGTGGCGCGTGTCCTCGCAGGCAACGGCGTCGACAAGCTGCAGCACATGCAGCGCGCGCAGCGTGATGTCGGCCAGGTTGCCGATGGGCGTGGCCACCACGTAAAGCGTGCCCTGCGGATAATGCTGCGCACCCGAGGCATCGCGCGCGGCCGCCAGGGCGGCGCCGAAGGTGGCGGGTGCGAGTGAAGCCAATGGGTTTCTCCGAAGAAACAAAAAGAAGCCGGCAGGGAGCCAAGCATGAAAACCATCACGACGAAGCATCGGGGCGATGCGGCGGAAGACGCCGCGCTCGACCATCTTCAGAACGCCGGCCTCGCGCTGGTTGCCCGCAATTATCGAACGCCCGGGCGCGGCGGCGGCGAGATCGACCTGATCATGCGCGATCCGCGCGATGGAACGCTGGTGTTCGTCGAGGTTCGCCAGCGCAGCACGGCCTCGCATGGCGGTGCCGGCGGCAGCATCACGGGCATAAAGCAGCGGCGCATCGTTTTTGCGGCGCGGCACTACCTGAACGGGCTGCGCACGCTGCCGCCGTGCCGCTTCGACGTGGTGCTGGTCGAAGAGCGCATCACCTGGCTGAAGGGGGCGTTCGACGCCGGCTAGCGTCTTGGCGGCGGCGCGGGAACTCGGCGCGCGCCACAGGCTCCACACCGCAAACGTCTTGTTTCATTGCCCCCCGGTATCATCCCGCCCCATGCTCGAGCAACGGATTCAGCAACATTTCATCGATAGCGCCGACCTTAAATACCAGGCCGGCCCAGTCCTCAGCAAACCCATATCGCAAGCCATGCAGGCCATCCTGGCGTGCGTGACCAGCGGCGGCAAGGTGCTGGCCTGCGGTGCGGGCGTGTCGGGCCTGCTTGCGGCCCAGTTCGCGGCGCAGTTTGTCGGCCGCTTCGAGCGCGAGCGGCCCGAGCTGGGCGCCATTGCGCTGCCCGGCGACAGCACCGACCCCGCGGCCGACAGCGCCAACGCCATCGACGCCGACCGCTTTGCCCGCCAGGTGCGGGCGCTCGGCCAGGCCGGCGACGTGCTGCTTGCCCTAAGCGCCAGCGGGCAATCGGCGGCGGTGCTTGCCGCCGTGCTGGCCGCGCATGAGCGCGACATGACGGTTGTGGCCCTGCTCGGCAATGCCAGCATCGGCCAGCCGGCGCCGCCCGCCGCGGGCAGCACCGGCACCGGCGGCGCCATTGGGCGCGCGCTGCGCGAAACTGACGTTCAGATCGGTGTGTCGCACGAACGTGCGGCACGCATCCACGAAGTCCACCTGCTCGCACTGCATTGTCTGTGCGACGGCGTGGATGCCCAGCTACTCGGAGAACAGGAAGCTTCCACATGACGACGACACCATTCCAACGCCTCGCCATTGCATTCGCCTCGGGAGCCGTGCTGGTTGCCGGGCTTTCCGGCTGCGTGCCGCTCGTGGTGGGCGGCGCGGCCGCAATGGGTGTGGGCATGGTGGCGACCGACCGCCGCAGCTCCGGCGCGCAGCTCGACGACCAGGGCATCGAGCTGCGCGCGGCCGCCCGCGTGCGCGAAATTGCCAACGACAACATGTACGTGAGCGTGACCAGCTACAACCGCCAGGTGCTGCTGACGGGCGCCGTGGGCAACGAGGCCGACCGCCGCCGCGTCGAAGAGGTAGTGCAGCGCGTGGACAACGTGCGCTCGGTGGTCAACGAGCTCACCATCGGCCAGCCCAGCACCTTCCAGGACCGCTCGAACGACGTGTTCATCAGCGGCAAGGTCAAGGCCTCGCTGCTCGATGCAAAGGACATCTTCGCCAATTCGTTCAAGGTGGTGACCGAGCGCGGCGTGGTCTACCTGATGGGCATTGCCACGCGCCGCGAGACCGACCGCGCGACCGAAATCGCGCGCGGCATCGCGGGCGTGCAAAAGGTGGTGCGCGTGGTCGAGATCGTGAGCGAGGCCGAGTTGGCCAACCAGGCCCAGCGCGGCGGCACGGGCGCTGCTCCCGCGCCGGCACCGACCTCGGTGGCTCCGGCACCTTCTTCATCGTCGCGCGTGCCGCTGCCGCCGATGGAGCCGCTGCCGCCGGCCGGCCAGCCGGGCGGCGTGACCACCTCGCCCGTGCGCTGATCTTTCGCCAGGCACGCTGAAGACAAAAAAGCCCGCTTTGCGCGGGCTTTTTTCATTTGAGCCGGATGATCAGGCTCGACGTGTCCCACCGGCTGCCGCCGGCCTGCTGCACGTCGGCATAGAACTGGTCGACCAGTGCGGTCACCGGCACGCGAGAGCCGTTGCGCTTGGCTTCGTCCAGCACCAGGCCCAGGTCCTTGCGCATCCAGTCGACAGCAAAGCCGTAGTCGAACTTGCCTTCGATCATGGTCTTGCCGCGGTTGTCCATCTGCCAGCTTTGCGCGGCGCCCTTGCCGATCACTTCGAGCACCGCCTTCATGTCGAGCCCGGCGCGCTGGCCGAAGGCTATGGCTTCGGAGAGGCCCTGCACCAGGCCGGCAATGGCGATCTGGTTGACCATTTTTGCAAGCTGGCCGGCACCGCTGGCGCCCAGCAGGGTAACGGCGCGCGCAAAGGCGTTGATTACCGGCTTGACGCGCTCGAAGCTTGCCTTGTCGCCGCCGCACATCACGGTGAGCGCGCCGTTCTGCGCGCCGGCCTGGCCGCCGGAAACCGGTGCGTCGATGAAATGCAGGCCCAGCGCCTGTGCCGCGCTCGACAGTTCGCGCGCCACGTCGGCCGAAGCGGTGGTGTGGTCGACGAACACGGCGCCTTTCTTCATGCTCGCGAAGGCGCCGTTGGGGCCCAGCACCACGGAGCGCAGGTCGTCGTCGTTGCCCACGCAGCTGAACACGATGTCGGCGCCGGCGGCGGCGTCGCGCGGCGTGGCGGCGTAGCGGCCCGGCGGGCCGAATTCGGCAACCCAGGCCTCGGCCTTGGCCGGCGTGCGGTTGTAGACCGTGACGTTGTGTCCGGCCTTGGCCAGGTGGCCGGCCATCGGCCCGCCCATGACGCCAAGGCCCAGAAAGGCCACCGTCTGCGCGGGGGTGGATTCGTAGGTTCGGGTGTTGATGCTGCTCATGGGCAAGAGCTTAAAGCCAATGAGCGGCCTTCGTCTCGCAGCGGGGGGCGTCTAAACGATCGCGAAATGCTCCGTACCGGCCGAAAGGTCGGTGCTGCGCGCGCGCTGGCTGTTGAGCTTGATCTGCAGCCGCAGGTCGTTGGCCGAGTCGGCGTTGCGGATCGCGTCTTCGAAGGTGATCGAGTGGCTCTCGAACAGGTCGAACAGCGCCTGGTCGAAGGTCTGCATGCCGAGGTTCCGGCTCTTCTTCATGATCTCTTTGATCTCACCCACTTCGCCCTTGAAGATCAGGTCGGAGATGAGCGGCGTGTTCAGCAGCACTTCCACTGCGGCAACGCGGCCCTGGCCGTCTTCGGTGGGAATCAGGCGCTGCGAAATCAGCGAACGCAGGTTCAGCGACAAGTCCATCAGCAGCTGTGCGCGGCGTTCTTCGGGAAAGAAGTTGATGATCCGGTCCAGCGCCTGGTTGGCGCTGTTGGCGTGCAGCGTGGCCATGCAAAGGTGGCCGGTTTCGGCAAAAGCCACCGCGTGTTCCATGGTTTCGCGGTCGCGAATTTCGCCCATCAAGATGACGTCTGGCGCTTGGCGCAGCGTGTTCTTGAGCGCCGCTTCCCAGCTGTCGGTGTCGATGCCCACTTCGCGCTGTGTCACCACGCAGTTCTTGTGCGGGTGCACAAATTCCACCGGGTCTTCCACCGTGACGATGTGGCCGTAGGAGTTTTCGTTGCGCCAGTCGATCATTGCCGCCAGCGTGGTCGACTTGCCCGAGCCCGTGGCGCCCACCATGATGGTGAGGCCGCGCTTGGTCATCGACACGTCCTTCAGCACCTGCGGCATGCCCAGGCCGTCGATGGTCGGCAGCTTGGCCGGAATGGTCCGCAGCACCATGCCGACCTTGCCTTGCTGCACGAAGGCATTCACGCGAAAGCGGCCGATGCCGGTCGGCGAGATCGCAAAGTTGCACTCCTTGGTGCGCTCGAACTCCGCCGTCTGCCGGTCGTTCATGACCGAGCGCGTGAGCGCCAGCGTGTGCTGCGCCCCCAGCGCCTGCTGCGACACCTTGGTCACCTTGCCATCGACCTTGATGGCGGGCGGAAAGTCCGCCGTAATGAACAAGTCGCTGCCGTTGCGGCTCACCATGAGCTTGAGCAGGTCGTTGATGAACTGGCTGGCTTGATCGCGTTCCATGATGTCGATGCTCCGAAGGGCTGTGGATCAGCCAGGGAAATTTTCTGGGATCTTGGCCTTGCCGCGCGCCTCGGCGGCCGAAATGGCATTGCGGCGCACGAGGTCGGTCAGGTTCTGGTCCAGCGTCTGCATGCCCGAGCCCTGGCCGGTCTGGATGGCCGAATACATCTGCGCCACCTTGGCCTCGCGAATCAGGTTGCGGATGGCCGGCGTGCCCAGCATGATCTCGTGTGCCGCCACGCGGCCTTGGCCGTCCTTGGTCTTGCACAGCGTCTGCGAAATCACGGCCTGCAGCGACTCCGACAGCATGGCGCGGATCATTTCCTTTTCCTCGCCCGGGAACACGTCGATGATCCGGTCGATGGTCTTGGCGGCCGACGAAGTGTGCAGCGTGCCGAACACCAGGTGGCCCGTTTCGGCCGCGGTCATCGCCAGGCGAATGGTTTCGAGGTCGCGCAGCTCGCCCACCAGAATCGCGTCCGGGTCTTCGCGCAGGGCGGAGCGCAGGGCGTTCGAGAACGACAGCGTCATCGGGCCCACTTCGCGCTGGTTGATCAGGCACTTCTTCGATTCGTGCACGAATTCGATCGGGTCTTCCACCGTGAGGATGTGGCCGTACTCGTTTTCGTTCAGGTAGTTGACCATGGCGGCCAACGTGGTCGACTTGCCCGAGCCCGTGGGCCCGGTCACCAGCACCAGGCCGCGCGGCTTGAGCGCCAGTTCCGCGAAAATCTTGGGCGCGTTGAGCTGCTCCAGCGTCAGGATCTTCGAAGGAATGGTCCGGAACACGGCGGCCGCGCCGCGTGCCTGGTTGAAGGCATTCACGCGGAAGCGCGCCAGGCCGTCGATCTCGAACGAGAAGTCGACCTCCAGGAACTCTTCGTAGTGCTTGCGGTGCGTGTCGCTCATGATGTCGTACACCATGGCGTGCACCGACTTGTGGTCGAGCGCATCGACGTTGATGCGCCGCACGTCGCCATGGACGCGAATCATCGGCGGCAGGCCGGCCGACAAATGCAGGTCGGAGGCTTTGTTCTTGACGCTGAATGCCAGCAGTTGGGTAATGTCCACGGGGCTCCTCGGCTCGACTTCGGTGACGTTTTGATACGATTTTGGACGATTATGACGATGATTGGCGACGACCTCCAGCAAGTAAAGAACCGGATCGCAAAGGCCTGCGCCGCCGAGGGGCGCAACCCGGCCGAAGTCCGGCTGCTGGCGGTGTCCAAGACCTTCGGTCCGGAGGCCGTGCGCGAGGCCCATGCGGCGGGCCAGCTGGCCTTCGGCGAGAACTACGTGCAAGAGGGCCTGGACAAGATCGAGGCGCTTTCGGATCTGCGCGCGAAGCTTGAGTGGCACTGCATCGGCCCTCTGCAAAGCAACAAGACGCGCCCCGTGGCCGAGCATTTCGACTGGGTGCACAGCATCGACCGGCTCAAGATTGCCGAGCGTCTTTCGGCGCAGCGGCCGGCGCATTTGCCGCCGCTTAAGGTGTGCCTGCAGGTCAACGTGGATGGCGGCGCCAACAAGTCCGGCGTGGCCCCGGAAGAAGCTTTGCCGCTTGCGCGCGCTGTGGCGGCTTTGCCACATTTGCAGCTGCGCGGGCTCATGGCCATTCCCGAACCGGCGCCGGATTTCGCCGCGCAGCGCGAACTGTGCCTGCGCGCCCGCGCCGTTTACGACGCCATTCGCGCCGCGGGCATCGAGCTCGACACGCTTTCGCTGGGCATGAGCGCCGACCTGGAAGCCGCCATCAGCGCGGGTAGCACGATGGTTCGCATAGGTACGGCCGTCTTCGGTGGGCGGCCGCAAAAACCTGCCTGACGACCCGGCTGGCGCTAGCGCCTGCGCGCCGAAATCATGTTCCTCGAGTAGCGGCTATAGGAATGCGCTGTGCGCGATCCCAGTCCAACTGAGGCTGGTTCTCGATCTCGCCAAGCGCCGCAAAGTCCCTGTTCGCATCCCACATGGGATTGTTCAAGTCGAGCACGACCATGGTTGCGCTGGAATCCGCAGAGCAGAGGCAGTCAGCCCATCACCGGCCCCTGCTGCTGGTTGGCTTGCGCTGCGGCCTGCGCCTGAGATTGGGCCCGATCGATCGCGCGCTGCTCGTCGAACTGCTGCACGTCCTGCATGGTCTGCTGCACTGTGCGTAAAGGCTGCGTGGCTTCAAGAGCGGCGTATCGGCCGGGCAACGAGGTCGACCTGAACAGAACCGTTCCGTTGATGCCGTGGACGTCGCCCAGATCGTCGGGCTTCCTGATGTTCGACATGTAGCAGGCAGCCGTCGCCTGTGCCACCCATCTCGGAGACGTACCCTCGGGAAGCACCTCTATGAGGGTGTTGTACAGCGCATTTTGGGGATGACGCGGGTCGCTGAATTCGCGCAGCAACGGGCGGCTCGCATCGGCCACCGCAGTGGCGGAGACCTGCATGCCGTGCGTGCCAGCCTCCGAATCTTGCCGGCTGTCGCGGCCTTGCGAGATCTGCGTGGTCCCAGGCTGATCGCGCTGGTCCCTCTCATCGCGCTCATCACGCCGCTCCAGGCCGTCGTGTCGCTCTGCGGCCATGCGCGCCATCTGCTGTCGCGTCGCGGCCAATTCGGCTTGCGCTGCAATTGCCTGGGCCTGCGCCGCAGCCGCCTGGGCTTGCGCCGCCGCAATGGCTGCGGCATCGCCTTGAGGGTTCGAGTGCACCGGGGCAGCTATTGAAGCGTGGGTTGAGACTTGGGTTGTCGGCGAGTGCATCGCCTCGGCGCCAGCCGGCGGCCGAGCAGGGCCGACATGCGCCTGTGCCTCAGGCGCCACCGCGTGCTCTCCTTTGCTTGGGGCCGGCGCCTGTTCCTGCACGCGCTCCTGCATGCGCTCCACCGAAGGCTGCAGCGTCCTTTGAGGGCTCGGCTCGTTCTTGAACCGCTCCCTGTCCTGCGTCAGCGCAATCTCCAGGTCGCGCATATGAGCCTGCTCCTGCGCCAGGTGCATCCGGTACAACCGGCTGCCCTTGTCCATCTGGGATGTATCCAGCTTGCCCACGGGCCGCAACGAGCCCGGGGAAATCTGCTCGGGTTCGTCGCGGCGCCGGTGCGCCTCGGCAAAGCTCATGCCGCCCGGCGTGGGCACGATGCGCGATTCATGCGTGGTGATGCGTTCGATCTGCTGAGGTGTCAGGTGGCCGCTCGCGGGCTGCGGCTGCGCAGGCGTGTGCCGTGGCGTGGCATGGGGCTCCTCGCGCACATGACCTGAGGTGGCGCTGGTGACGGCTGCCGGCACCGGGCCGTGCTGCTTCCATCCATGCTGACCATAGGCCTCCAGATAGCGCTGCGCGATGGCTTGCGGGCTATGGGCGACGTTGGCGGCAATAACGCGCTGCGCCGCTGCGTCCAGTTGCCGGCTCTGCTCCGGGCTGGCCGTGACGGTGCGCTGAACCGGCATGCCGTGCGTCAGGGGCGTGGCCGGCGCGATGGCCTGACGCGTCCAGGCATGGCTTTGCGGATCGCGGGTCCACGGCTCGTTGGCGCCGATCCCGGGGCGCACCGCTTCGCCGATGCGCTCGGGCGCTTGCCTGAACGGGTCTTGCGGTGGGCGCGGGTGGGCCAGCGCCAGTTCGACGGCGGTGCTGCTGGCCTTGTAGTTCAGTTCGTCGGCCAAGAGGGCATTTGCGCGCACCGCCCGCACGGGCATGCCGGCCCGCCCGGGGCCTTCGTCAGCGCTTATGCGCATCCAGCCCTGTCCGGGGCGTTCGTCGTAGTACCAGCTGTTGCCGTCGCTACCGCGCTGGGTGTGGATGTGCTGCTGGTCTGCCGCGTCCAGAAGCTTATCGCCGCCGAGGATGCCGGCGGCGCCGCCCAGGATGCCGCCGCCCACCGCGCCCCAAGGGCCGGCAACCGCGCCACCCAGGGAACTGCCCGCCACTGCACCCGCCGCGCCGCCACCGGCGCGCCCGGCGAAGTGCAGGATTTCGGATTGGGCGCCGGTGGTGTTGCCCTGGTTGAGAAGGTGGGCGACTTTTTGACCGGTGATGTAGCTGTCGACGACGCCGACACCGATGGCGGTGGCTTTGAGGCCGAGAGCGGCCGCTTCGGCGGCACCAAGTTGCCGCAACAGCGCTGGCGAAGCTTCGCGCGCCGCCTGCACGACATGCAGGTTATCCACTGATTTCACATAGGTGTGTGACTCGAATAACTGTCGATTGGGGGTGACATATTGCGTTGCGCCGCCAGCCTTGCGGACTTGACCGTCCAATTCCGTTGTGGGCGCCACGGTGCTGATGAACACTTCGGTCGGAGCTTTGGGCGCGATTCGATAGACGTCGTAGCGAGGTGCCTCGCTGCCGATGGGGAGCGCGAAATGATCGGAAAGATTTTTGCCCGTCTTGACTGCTGCATCGAGATCTGCTTCCTTGGCCCAGAAGGGAGAAAACGGCGAGGGCTTGCTGCCAGCGGGAACGATCTTGACCAAGGGCTCGTTGATGACTTCCATTCGGGGGAGTTCGCGCCCAGAGGTGAGCTGCTCAACAGCACGATCACGAATTTTGTCAATAGGCGCGTCAGGAGCGGCCTCGTTGAGCCTTGTTAAAAATAATATTCCTTCTTTTGTTTTTAAATAACTTTTTGCGGCCGACTCACTTACCCCATGAGTTTGAAAAGTATTATATTTTGCAATGGCTTCCGCATGCTGCCGCTTCAGATTTGTCGGCGTTAGATCAGAATCACTCACGATTTATGATCTCTTTTTGTGGTTTTTCTTATGCCTTCAATAATTGAATTAATTTCTCTGTCTTCTTCCGTTAATCCCCCCTCCATTTCTATGGAAAAGCAAACATAAGCGTCTTCAACGTCCGGGTTTTCATAGGGCTGATAAACGCCTTCGCTCTTGAGATATCTGCATGGCATTTCCTGTCTGTCTATCGGGCGCGAAACCCTGCCGTTTTTTGCATCCTCAATCAAAGGGCGCAAAGCGTCATATAAATGACTTACGTCATTGACGCCAGGGTATTGCTGAAGCACCCATTCCAGATGCTCGGCGGCGGCTTTGAGTTTCACGGGATCTATGGCTTGAGTCATGTTTTTACCTTAATTAAAAATTCTCTGCGGCAATATTCGAAGTGCAACTCAAGGCGGGGAGGCAAATTTACTACTTCGAACTTCAAGCATCAGTTCATCGGAAAGTTGGATCGCATTTTTGCTTGAGCTTGCTGGGGGTTAAATCGAAACCGCTCATGATGGATCTTTCTTTTTATTGACTCCCTCTTTGACTGAAAACTTCGCTAAGAATTTCTTGTCTTGATCGGTTAAGCCGCCGCCCATTTCTGTGCGAAATTTATAGTAGGCGCCTTCTATGTCGGGATTTTCGTAAGGTCGATAAATACCTTCCGCCATCAAATACCAACCCGGTGCCTCTTGTCTATCGACAGGCATCAAGACTCTGCTTGCTTTGGCATCCTCAATCAAAGGTAGCAAGCCCCGATAAAGGGCTTGCACATCTTGCACATTAGGGTATTGTTGGCACGCCCACTCCAAATGCTCGGCTGCCGCTTTGAGTTTTATGGAATCTATGGCTTGAGTCATATCGTCGCCTCAATTAAATTCTCTTCGATCGGATAAATTGGATGCATGGCGCTATGGATGAGAAATTAGAAGTCCGCAAATTCATTCTTGAGGCATGTTGCTGCCTAATGGAGGCTGAGGTCAATCCTTTATTTCCCATGATTATCCTTTCCTGAAATTTCTTTTTGAAAGAACTCGGTATCGGAAAGAAGTTCCTTTTCTTCCTCTGAAAGTCCTCCTTTCATTTCTATGGAAAAAGTAACATATGCCTCATCAACATTTGGTGATTTATATGACTCATATAGGCCATCACCAAAAAAATAGCCGCATGGAATCTTTTCGGCGGGAGTCTGCACTCTCTCTGTTTTGGCATCTTCAATCAACGGAAGGAGGGCCTCATACAAATCCTGCACAACAACAATGCCGGGGTACTGCTTGCAGGCCCACTCTAAATGCTTGGCAGCAGCTTTGAGTTTCACGGGGTCTATGGTTGGGGTCATGTCGTCACCTCAATTAAAAATTTTCTTCGGTGAAAATAAATTGCGCCCACATAGCGCAAAGTGCGAAATTAGAAGTCCGCAAATTCATTCTTGATGTTCCACTCCTGACGAAGCTCACCCATGTTGCTCTCTGGAGTGATTGGAATATTGTTTTCGCTTGTCGCCAAGCGGACGAAGCGTCTCAGAAGATACGCCACGGGAAGGTGAGACGAACGATGGAGACGAAGCGCCTTGCGAAGCTCTGCGGCCCAAAACTTCAGGCCATTCATGTCCGCGCATTCTGATAATGGAATCGAAATGGCGTGATCGAATTCAGATCGAATAACGCCATTCGCAGCAAAGAGTTTCTCGTCAAGCGTGTCGAGCCAAGCCTCGTAGTCGTGCAAGGCAGTCACATGAGGCTCCAAGTGAAACCAGGAAGAGTGAACTCGTTGATAAAAGTCATGCAAGTTCTCATAAATCATGCGCGTTTGTGCAACAGAGCGGGTCAGCTAAAACCTTTCGGCAGGCGTTGCCGAGTGTCTTCGTCAAACCCGCCAAACCTTCCCAATGCCAGCCCGCCGGCCGCCCCCTTGATCTGCGCCGGAGCAATGCTCGCCCGCTCCTTGAAAACCTTGTCCTTGAAGAACCAGTTCTTGTGGGCCCGGATCGGCTTGCAGCCTTCATAGAAGATCAGCTCCTCGTCGGCGGGCAGCTCCTTGATTTCCTGCGGCAGAAACAGGGCTCGGCGCTCTTCGGTGTAGTTGGTCGAGACCTGGCTGGAGCCGCCGCCTCGGCTGGTGCTGCGGTGCTCCTTGCGGATCGTCTTGTAGCCCAGCATCTCGCTGTATTCGGCCGCATCGCTTTGCTCGCGTGGCGCAAACACGATCTGGGCGCCATGGTTGGTGATGAAGTTCTGCGCGTCGTTGTCGCCATAGGCCGAGCGCAGCTGCGCGCGGCTTTGCACGATGCACAGGTCGCGCACGCCGTAGCTCGCCGAGATCGAGATGCGCTTGGCCCACACATCCACCCGCCCCATGGCGGTGAATTCGTCCATCAGCATGAGCATCTGGTATTTCAGGTCCGGCTCGTCACCCAGTTGCTTGGTGAGGTTGTTGCCGATCACGCTGCTGAAGAAGATGTTCAGCAGCTTGCCGCTTTCATCGAGCTTGTTGGTCGGGATGTCGACGTACAGCGTGGTCGGGCGTTTGCGGATGGCCGTGATGTCGAAGTCGGTCGCGTTGGTGGCGGCGGCCAGCACGGGGCTGAGGAACTGCTGCAGTGGCGCCTGCATGGTGGCGATCACCGAGGAGAAGGTTTGCTCGGCCAGGCCCGCGAGGTTGCCAAAGACAGTGCGCGTTTGCGTGCTGATGAAGCCCGACTGCTCCGGGTCGTTCAAGATCGCCTTGAGCATTGCCAAGGTGCCCTGGCCGTCGGCGCCGCTGGACAGGCGCAGGATGCGTTCGAGGCTGGGAAAGTTCTCGTCGGTGTTGGGGTCCTGGGCGCGCCCGAGAGTCCGGCTCCAGTTGTCCCACGCTTCGAACATGTAGGAGGCGAAGGCGGTGAAGGCGGCGCGGCTCTGGCTCGTCCAGAAGGGGTCTTTGCCGGGCTCGTCCGGGTAAAGAATGGCGGCGATGGTCTGGATTTCGCCGATGCGCTTGCCCGCATCCATGCCCACCAGCAGGGTGAACGCGTTGAAGCGATGGGTCTTTCCCTGGTCGTCATAGGGGGCCCACACATAGATGGTGTGACCCTGCGACTCGCGCCAGCCGCTGGTGGCTTTGCGCAGTTCGCCCTTGAGGTCGAGCACGACCATCGAGTGCAGATACGACAACAGCACCGGGATGGCGATGCTGGTGGTCTTGCCTGAGCGGGTCGGACTGACCGTGATGACGTGCTGCGCGCCGCCCAGCCACAGGTACTGGCCTTTGTACTTGCCGATGAGAATGCTTTGCGGGGTCTGCTTGAGCAGGCCGGCTTGCTTGAGATCGGCAAGTTCGGCGAAGCTGGCATCGCCGTGCAAGGATTCGGCCTTGGCTCGAAAGAGCGGGATAAGCAATGCGGCCCAGCCCAGCAGTGGTACACCGAAGCCTATGGCGCCGCCGAGCTTGATCTTGGCAGCGTAAGGTGCGTACTGCGGCAGCTCTGCCGCCTGAACATATTGCCACCACGTGTTCCAGGCGAGCGGCGCATTGGGCAGATCGAGGATGAGCAGAACAAGGTAATTGGAGAGAACCCAGCCGCCTGCCAAGACCCCCAAAAGTGTCACCAACGCGATAAGTATTTTGCTTGTGCTCATATGCTGAGTCACCTCCCTTTTAATAAGGAAAGACTTATACAAGCCGGGGCAATCTCAGCAGGTTGTGCAATGGGCCATCGAACATAAGACTGCGGCCCTGTTGCCAACTTCTTCACGCATTCGAGTTGCCCGCGATCTGGTGGGCAGCCATAACGGCCGGAGCAATGAGGTTGAGGCGGACATGGCTGCAGCCGGGCACGCTCACCAGGCGATAAAAAACACGACGGACTGAGTGGCCGCCGCTACCCTTTGCTCGCGTTGTCGCGCTATATGCCCAGCGGCAGCCGCGCGCTGCTCTTCACTTCTTCCATCACGGCGTAGGTGCGCGTTTCGCGCACGCCAGGCAGTTGCCACAGCACCGTGCCGGCGAACTCGCGGTACGCCGCCATGTCGGCCATGCGGGTCTTGAGCAGGTAGTCGAAGCCGCCCGCAACCATGTGGCACTCCATGATTTCGTCGCGCACCTGCACGGCCGCCTTGAACTGGTCGAACACGTTGGCGGTGGTGCGGTCGAGCAGAATTTCGACGAACACCGTGAGGCCACGCCCGAGCCGGTGGGGATCGAGCCGCGCCTCGTAGCCCTGGATGAACCCGTCGCGCGTGAGCCGCTGCACCCGCGCCAGCACCGCCGTGGGCGAGAGCGCCACCGCCTCGGCCAACTTGAGGTTGGTGATGCGTCCGTCTTCCTGAAGAATCTTCAGCAGCCGGAGATCGATGCGGTCCAGGTCCAGATCGGGCATTGGTGAATTATCCGGTTCGCAACTTGTTTTTTGGCAAAAGATTCGGCCTATATCCAAAGACCATAGGAGATAGAACCAAGGAACTGCCATGCACCTGCCTAGCCCTTACCGCCCTGAGGCGGATGTCGTCTCTCACCGGCTCGCCTCACTGGCGGGCGCACTCGACTGGG
Organism: Variovorax paradoxus; assembly: GCF_009755665.1. NCBI lineage: Bacteria > Pseudomonadati > Pseudomonadota > Betaproteobacteria > Burkholderiales > Comamonadaceae > Variovorax > Variovorax paradoxus. The sequence continues at coordinate 5,075,021 of NZ_CP046622.1, read as the reverse complement.
CTGCGGCGGCGACTGCCGCCAAGCCTTGGGTGGAGGCGGTGCGCCGCCATCCGCCGCCGTTCTGGGCCATGGAAAGCCTGCTGCGCGAGTACCCGATTTCGAGCGCCGAGGGCCTGGCGCTCATGCGCCTGGCCGAGGCGTTGCTCCGTGTGCCCGACGCCGCCACCGCCATCGCGCTCACGGCCGACCAGCTGGGACGCGCCGATTTCGAAGGCACGGCCGATTCGACGCTGTCGCGCCTGTCTTCCGCCGCCATCGCAATGTCGAAGAAGTTCCTGCCCGAAGGCGACCATCCGCCCGGCCTCATGGCCAAGCTCGGCGCGCGCACGGTGGTGGCCGCCACGCTGCGCGCGGTGCAACTGCTTGGCCGCCAGTTCGTGCTGGGCCAGACCATTGCCGAAGCCATGGACGAGGCCCGCTCGGCGCACCGCAAGCAGGACGCGCTGCGCTTCAGCTACGACATGCTGGGCGAGGGCGCGCGCACCGATGCCGACGCGCTGCGCTACCTGGACAGCTACACGCATGCCATCGGCGCCATTGCGGCCGGTGCCGATGCGGCCCGCGCGCCCGAGCACAACGACGGAATCTCCATCAAGCTGAGTGCGCTGCACCCGCGCTACGAATACGCGCAGCACGAGCGAGTGATGCGTGAACTGGTGCCGCGCGTATGGCAGCTGTGCGAGCTTGCGGCGGCTGCCAACCTCAACCTCACCATCGACGCCGAAGAGGTTGACAGGCTCGAGCTTTCGCTCGATGTGTTCGAGGCGCTGGCCGCGCGCGTGGCCGCCGAACAGCCGCAGTGGCGCGGCTTTGGCCTTGCGCTGCAGGCCTACCAGACCCGTTCGCTCGAACTGATCGAGCATGTCACGTCGGTGGCGCGCAAACACGGCCTGCGCCTGATGTGCCGGCTGGTGAAGGGCGCCTACTGGGACGCCGAGATCAAGCGCGCCCAGGAGCTCGGTCTGCCGGACTACCCGGTCTTCACGCACAAGCATCACAGCGACATCAGCTACCTGGCCTGCGCGCGCGCGCTGCTTTCGGCGCCCGATGCGATCTATCCGCAATTTGCCACGCACAACGCGGGCACCATCGCGGCCATCCTGCAGATGGCCGAGGCGGCCCAGGCGCCTTTCGAGCTGCAGCGCCTGCATGGCATGGGCGAAGGCGTCTACCGCGAAGTGATGAAGAGCACCGCCGCGCCGGTGCGCGTATATGCGCCCGTGGGCCAGCACAAGGACCTGCTCGCTTACCTTGTGCGGCGCCTGCTCGAGAACGGCGCCAATTCATCGTTCGTGAACCAGCTGGGCGACGAAGACGTGGACATCGGCGAGCTGCTCATGTCACCGCTCTGGCTCGAGCCAACGAACCCCGCCTTGCCGCTGCCGCCGGCGCTCTTTGGCCCACCGCCCGGGCGGCGCAACAGCGAGGGCGTCGACCTTGCCGTCGAGTCGATGCGCGCGCCGCTGCTTGCGGCGCTGCATGCCACCGCCGTACCCCGGGTCGAAGAGTTCGACCCCGCCAGCGTGGCAAAAGCTGTTGCCGCCAGCGCAGCCAGCTTCCGTCAATGGCGCAAGACGCCGGTCGAGGCCCGCGCCGCCATGCTGCGCCAGGCCGCCGATGCGCTCCAGCGCGACCTGCCGCGCTTCTGCGCGCTGCTGGTGAAAGAGGCGTTCAAGACCTGGAGCGATGCGGTGGCCGAAGTGCGAGAGGCCATCGACTTCTTGCGCTACTACGCGGACGAAGCCGAGCGCATCATGCAGCCCGTGGCGCTGCCCGGCCCCACGGGCGAGAGCAACGAACTGCGGCTCACGTCGCGCGGGCCCTGGGTGTGCATCAGCCCGTGGAATTTTCCGCTGGCAATCTTCATGGGCCAGGTGGCGGCCGCGCTTGCCACCGGCAACACGGTGCTGGCCAAGCCGGCCGAGCAGACGCCCGCCGTCGCGTTCGAAGCCGTGAAGCTGCTGCACGCCGCCGGCGTGCCGGCCGATGCGCTGCAACTGCTGCACGGCTCCGGTGAAACGGTGGGCGCCGCGCTGGTCGCCGCGCCGGGCGTAGCCGGCGTGGTGTTCACCGGCTCGACGCAGGTGGCGCGCATCATTCACCGCGCGCTTGCCGCAAAGGACGGCCCCATCGTGCCGCTGATTGCGGAGACCGGCGGCATCAACGCGATGCTGGTCGATTCGAGTGCGCTGCCCGAGCAGGTGGTCGATGCGGTGGTGCAGAGTGCGTTCCGTTCCGCCGGCCAGCGCTGCTCGGCGTTGCGCCTGCTGGTGCTGCACGACAGCATTGCCGACGCGGTGATCGAGATGATCCGCGGCGCGGCGGGGGAGCTGGTGGCCGGCAACCCGGCGCTGCTGTCGACCGATGTGGGCCCTGTGATCGACAGCGAAGCGGCCGACAACATCCGGCGCCATTTGAAGCGGCTGGATTCAGAGGCCAAGCGTCTTCTCGCGCCGGCTACTTCTTCAACAGATGCAGAAGGCAACCTGATCGCGCCGCAGGCCTACGAGGTGTCTTCCATCGAAAGCGTGACCAGCGAGATCTTCGGCCCGGTGCTGCAGATTGCGCGCTGGGGCCACGGCGCGCTGAGCGACCCCGCGGAGGTGATCGATCGCATCAACGCGCTGGGCTACGGCCTCACGCTGGGCATCCAGACCCGCATCGATTCGCGCGCCCAGGCGCTCGCCTCGCGCGCGCACGTCGGCAACATCTACGTGAACCGCAACATCATCGGCGCGGTAGTCGGCGTGCAGCCCTTCGGCGGCGAGGGCTTGAGCGGCACCGGGCCCAAGGCCGGCGGGCCGCACTACCTCTACCGGTTCTGCGCCGAGCAGACGGTCACCGTCAACACCACGGCGGCCGGCGGCAATGCCGCGCTGCTGAGCGCTGTTGCATAGCGCGGAGGAACGAGCGCCTTGGTCAAACCTCTCTTGCATAACCGCCTTCGCGGCGCGCATAAGCCATGGCGCGCCGGTCGCGAGAGGTCTATCGTTGCGGCCATCCGTTCAAACCAAGGGTTCCCTCATGAGTGAAAAGCTCTCCTTCGTCAATCCGACCGCCAACAGCCCCTGGGGCACGTACCTCTCGCAGGTCGACCGCGTGGTGCCGTATCTCGGCCCGCTGGCCCGCTGGGTCGAAACGCTCAAGCGCCCGAAGCGCGCGCTGATCGTCGACGTGCCGATCGAGATGGACGACGGCACCATCGCCCACTTCGAGGGCTACCGCGTGCAGCACAACATGAGCCGCGGCCCGGGCAAGGGCGGCGTGCGCTTTCACCCCGACGTCACGCTCGAAGAAGTGATGGCCCTGTCGGCCTGGATGACCATCAAGACCGCCGCGGTCAACCTGCCGTACGGCGGCGCCAAGGGCGGCATCCGCGTGGACCCGAAGAAGCTTTCGCTGCAAGAGCTCGAAAAAATCACCCGCCGCTACACCAGCGAGATCGGCATCATCATCGGCCCGCACACCGACATTCCCGCGCCGGACGTCAACACCAACGGCCAGATCATGGCCTGGATGATGGACACCTATTCGATGAACGTCGGCGGCACCGCCACGGGCGTGGTCACCGGCAAGCCGCTGCACCTGGGCGGCTCGCTGGGCCGCGTCAAGGCTACGGGCCGCGGCGTGTTCGTTACCGGCCGCGAGGCGGCCCGCCGCCTGGGCATGGACCTGCGCGGCGCGCGCATTGCGGTGCAGGGCTTCGGCAACGTGGGCTCGGTTGCGGCCGAACTCTTTGCCGAAGCGGGCGCCAAGATCGTCGCGGTTCAGGACCACACCGGCACCATCGTCAACTCCAACGGCCTCGACCTGGCAAAGCTCATTCCCGTTGCCAACAAGGAAGGCGTGATCGCCTTCAAGGGCGGCGACGTGGTGCCCAACGAAGCCTTCTGGGACACGGCGTGCGACATCCTGATTCCGGCCGCGCTCGAAGGCCAGATTACCGCCGAGCGCGCGCAGAAGACATCGGCCAAGCTGGTGCTCGAAGGCGCCAACGGCCCCACGGTGCCGCAGGCCGACGACATCCTTGCCGAACGCGGCGTGCTGGTGGTGCCCGACGTGATCTGCAACGCCGGCGGCGTGACGGTGAGCTACTTCGAATGGGTGCAGGACTTCTCGTCCTTCTTCTGGGACGAGGACGAGATCAACGTGCGGCTCGACCGCATCATGATGAACGCGCTCAACCAGATCTGGGACACGGCCGACAAGCACAAGATCACGCTGCGCACGGCCACCTATGCGGTGGCTTGCGAACGCATCCTGATGGCTCGTCAAGAGCGCGGTTTGTATCCCTGATTCGCTGAGGCAAGGTTGTACGCTCGGGGGATGAGCACCACCCCCGAGCAACAACTCCCCTCGATTCCTGCAGACGGCCTGGCCCGCCTGCAGGCCCTGATGGCCGGCGGCCAGCGCAAGCTGCTCGGCCTCGTCGGCGCGCCCGGCGCGGGCAAGTCCACGCTCGCATCGGCACTGCTCCGCGCCGCCGGTACCGACCGCGCGCAGGTCGTGCCGATGGACGGTTTTCACCTGGCCAATGTCGAGCTGCAACGGCTCGGCCGCGCCGGCCGCAAGGGCGCCCCCGACACCTTCGACAGCGCCGGCTACGTCGCGCTGCTGCAGCGGCTGCGCGAGCAGGGGCCGGGCGACCCCATCGTCTACGCGCCCGAGTTCCGCCGCGAGATCGAGGAGCCGATTGCCGGCGCCATCGCTGTACTGCCTGAGACCCGACTGGTCATCACCGAAGGCAACTACCTGCTGCACGATGCCGGGCCTTGGGCGGGCGCCGCGGCCATGCTCGATGAGGTCTGGTATGTGGACATCGACGATGCGGTGCGTGAAGAGCGCCTGCTGAAGCGCCACCAGCAGTTCGGCCGCAGCCCCGAGGCCGCGCGCGACTGGGTGGCCGCCACCGATGCGCCCAATGCACGGCTCATTGCCGCAACGCGCGGGCGCGCGCACTTCGTGCTGCACTGGTCCTGAAAATTCTCTTGCGTTGCCGGGAACACCGGCGCGGCGCAATGCTCGAAGCTACGCCGGCGGCGCTGCAAGGCCGGCCGGTTAGCATTCGCCGCCGCTTCATGACGACCATGCACCCCAATTTCTCTTCTTCTGCCTTTTCTGCTTTTCGTTTCAAGGTTCTCGCGCTCGGGCTCTTGTCCGCCCTGGTGCTCGCCGGTTGCGGCAGCAGCAGCTCGCGCCGCGTTTCCTACGAAACCGAGGAGTTCGACTCCACCACCACCCACACGCGCACCTACGCCGCCACCGAAGGCCAGACCTGCGAAGCCGCGCGCCGTGCGCTGCTGAGCCAGGGCTACATGATCAATGCCGCCAACACCGACCTGGTGACGGGCCGCAAGAGCTTCCAGCCCGCGGCCGAGGTGCATGTGGAAGTGGAGTTTCGCGTGGTGTGCGCCCGCGAAGGCGGCAAGTCCGGCAAGCGGAGCACCGTGGCCTTTGCAACGGCGCTGCAAGACCGCTACGGCATCAAGAAGGTCAACAACTCGGCCAGCCTGGGCGTGGGCGCCATCGGCTCGCTCTCGCTGCCCTTTGCCGGCAGCGACGACGCCATGGTCAAGGTGGCCAGCGAAACCCTCACGGACGAGCTGTTCTACGACCGCTTCTTTGCGCTGCTCGACCGCTTTCTCGAAGGCCAGGGCGGCGAAGAGCCCGAGGCGCCCAGCGTGGCGCCTGAGTCGCCGCGGCCGGCCGCGCCGCTGAACCCCGGAGCGCCCGCCACCACCTTTCCGGTGAAGCCGGTGCCCACCCCGGGCTGACCGCGCGCCGGGGCGGTCAGCGCACCAGCGTCGACTTTCCGAACAGGCTCTCGATCAGCTCCACGGCCACTTCGCCGGTCTGGTTGCGCACATCGAGCGCCGGGTTGAGCTCCACCACGTCGAGCGAGCCGAGCCGGCCGGTGTCGGCGATCATCTCCATGCACAGCTGCATCTCGCGGTAGGTGGGGCCGCCGCGCACGCCGGTGCCTACGCCGGGCGCAATGTTCGGGTCGAGGCAGTCGAGGTCGAAGCTCACGTGCAGGTGGGTGTCTTCGTCCACGTCCTGCAGCGCCTCGGTCATGGTGGTGCGCATGCCGTGCTCATCGATGTGGCGCATGTCGAACACGTTGAGCCCCAGCGTGCGAATGGCCTCCTTCTCGTCCGCATCGACGCTGCGGATGCCGATGAAGCGGATGGCATCGTGCTCCAGCGCCGCGCGCTCGCCGCTCCAGCCGGTGAGCACTGCCGGCCCGTGGCCGAGCAGGCACGACACCGGCATGCCGTGCAGGTTGCCGCTCGGGCTGGTGGTTTCGGTGTTCACGTCGGAGTGCGCGTCCAGCCACAGCACGCGCAGCTTCTTGCCGCGCTTGCGCGCATGCCAGGCCACCGCGCTGATGGAGCCGATGGCCAGGCAATGGTCGCCGCCCATCATGAGCGGCACATGGCCAAGGCCCAGTGCCGTGTCGACCGCGGCATACACCGAGCGGTTCCACGCAATCACTTCGTCCAGGTGGCGCAGGCCGTTGGCCGGTGCGGTCCACGGTGTGGCCGGGCCCGCGAGGTTGCCGCGGTCGAGCACCGCGAAGCCCTGCCGCGCCAGCGCCTCCGGCAGGCCGGCCACGCGCAGCGCGTCGGGCCCCATGCCGGCGCCGCGCACGCTGGCGCCGATGTCGGTGGGCGCGCCGATCAGTTCGAGGGTGATGCCGTTGTCATTGCTCATGTCGATGGCCCGATGTGCTTCCACAGGTAGGCGTAGCCCAAGGCGTCCATGAAGGCTGACTCCTTGTTGTCCGTTGCCGCGCTGTGGCCGCCTTCCATGTTCTCGTAAAAGCTGGCGTCGTAGCCCATGGCGGCCAGCTTCGCGTACATCTTGCGCGCATGCACCGGCCCCACGCGGTCGTCGCGGGTCGATGTGGTGAAGAGCGCGGGCGGGTAGGGCTGGCCCTTCCTGGCGTTCTCGTAGGGCGAGAAGGCCTTGATCCATTCCCATTCTTCCGGCTGGTCGGGGTCGCCGTATTCGGCAATCCAGGAGGCCCCGGCCGACAGGTGCGTGTAGCGCTTCATGTCCAGCAGCGCCACCTCGCTCACGATGGCGCCGTAGAGCTGCGGGTACAGCGTGAGCATGTTGCCCATCAGCAGGCCGCCGTTGCTGCCGCCCATGGCGCCCAGGTGCTGTGGGGAGGTGATGTTGCGCGCAATCAGGTGCTCTGAAACGGCCGCGAAGTCTTCGCAGGTGCGCAGGCGGTTTTCTTGCAGCGCGGCCTGGTGCCAGCGCGGGCCGTACTCGCCGCCGCCGCGGATGTTGGCGACCACGTACACGCCGCCCTGCTCGAGCCATGCGCGGCCAATGGCGCCGCTGTAGCTGGGCTGCAGCGAGATCTCGAAGCCGCCATAGGCGTATTGCAGCGTCGGGTTCTTGCCGTTCGCCTGCAGGTTCTTCGGCGCAATTTCGAAGTACGGCACGCGGGTGCCGTCCTTCGATGTGGCGAAGTGCTGGCTCACGCGGTAGCGCGACGCATCGAAGAAGCCGGGGCTGTCTTTCAGCGGCTCGGGCTCGCCCTTGCCGATGGTGCCCATGTAGAGCGTGGTCGGCTGCAGGAAGCCGCTCACGGTCAGAAAATAATCGTCGTTCTCGTCTTCGTCGATGCCGCCGGCCGCAATGGTCGAAAGCTCGGGCGCGCCGCCCAGGCTCTCGCGCTTCCATTCACCGGTTTGCGGGGTGAGCACTTCGAGCTTGTTCACCACGTCGTGCATCACGTTGAGGATCAGGTGGTTGCGTGTCCACGAATGGTCGTCGAGCGCGGTGGTGTCATTGGGCTCGAACAGCACGGCGAGCTCGCGCTTGCCGGCCATGTAGTTGTCGAACTTCGCGGCCAGCAGCGAGCCGGGCTTGTATGTAACGCCGCCCACGGTCCAGGGGCTGCGCGGCTCGACCAGCATCCACTCGCGCGTGACCTCGGTGTTCGAATCGTCGGGCACGTCGATCTTCACGAGCCGGCCGTCGGCATGGCGCAGCCAGGTCTCGCTGTCGTAGAAGTCCATCTGGCGCGAGACGAAGTCGCGCTCGAAGCCCGGCGTGTTGTCGCGCCAGGCGCTCACGGTCATGTCGTCTATGCCACCTTCGTACACGGTCAATGCGCTTTCCAGCGGCGTGCCGCGCTTCCACTCTTTCACGATGCGCGGATAGCTCGAACTGGTCATCGAGCCGGGGCCGAAATCGGTGGCCACATAGAGGTGGTCGATGTCCTTCCACGCCACGTTGCTCTTGGCCTCGGGCAGCGTGAAGCCGCCGTCGACGAACTGCTTGAGCTCCAGATCGAACTCGCGCACCACGTTGGCGTCGGCACCGCCGCGCGAGAGCGAAACCAGGCAGCGCTTGTATTCGGGCTGCAGGCATTGCGCGCCGTGCCACACCCAGTTCTCCTTGTCGGCTTCGGCCAGCGCGTCGAGGTCGATCACGGTTTCCCAGGCGGGTTGCGGCTTGCGGTATTCGGCCAGCGTGGTGCGCCGCCACAGGCCCTTGGGGTTCTTCTTGTCGCGCCAGAAGTTGTAGAACAGCGGGCCGATCTTGCGCACCATCGGAATGCGGTCGTCCGAGTCGAGCACTTCGAGAATGCCTTTCTCCAGACGCTCGAAGGCGGGCGACTGCGCGTAGCGCTGCACCGTCTTCGCGTTGTGCTGCCGGGCCCAGTCGAGCTGTTCGCTGCCGTCGATGTCTTCGAGCCACAGGAACTCGTCGGTCTGCATGGAAGAGGTTGAAGTCATGGCCGCAGTGTACGAATCCGGCGTGAAAGAAGAGATGTCCCTGGCAGCCCGTCGGGAGCTATTGAATTCATAGCGCGGTACGTGATGGGCTCGGGACAAACCCGCGTTCGGCGGATTCGCCCCTGTTCGCGGGGCTGCCCACGGGTATCCTGCCGAACGGCGCCTGCGCACACAAGGAGACATGTCACATGAAACACCTGAGCGGTCTTGATGCCACCTTCCTGCATCTGGAAACCCCCGAGATGCCGATGCACGTGGGCTCGCTCAACGTGCTCGACCTGCCCCAGGGCTACCAGGGCGACTTCTACGAAGACGCCAAGCAGTTCATGGCCAGCCGAATCCACCTGGCCGACGTGTTCACGCGCAAGCTCGCGCTCATGCCCTTCGACATGACCAACCCGGTGTGGGTGGAAGACGACGACATCGACCTCGACTACCACGTGCGCCACATCACGCTGCCCAAGCCCGGCACCAACCGGCAGTTGCAGCAATACGTGGCACGGCTGCACTCCACGCTCATCGACCGGAGCCGCCCGATGTGGGAGTTCTTCATCATCGACGGGCTCAAGAGCGGCCAGGTGGCGCTGTACACCAAGGTGCACCATGCGGGCATCGATGGGCAGGCCGGCGTGGCGCTCGGCAAGGCCATCTTCGACCTGGAGGCCACGGGGCGCGTGGTGAAGCCGCCGCGCGCACGCCCGCGCAGCAGCGGCTACCAGCTTGGCATGGCCGAGCTCGCGACGGCGGCGCTGCGCAACACGGCGCAGCAGTACGTCAAGCTCTTCAAGATGGCACCGGCCATTGCAAGGGCGCTCGGCGGCCTGGCCAAGCCCGACGAAAAGGCAGCCGAGAAAGACGCTGCCACCGCGCCGAAGAAGTTCAACCTCTTTGCGCCGCGCACATCGCTGAACGTGTCGATCACCAATCAGCGCACGTTTGCAGGCCGCACCATCTCACTGGCCGAGACCAAGTACATCGCCAAGCACTTTGGCGTGTCGCTCAACGACGTGGTCATGGCCACTGTGGCCGGCGCGCTGCGCCACTACCTGGCCGACAACAACGAACTGCCCGCCAAGCCGCTGGTGGCCGGCGTGCCCGTGAGCCTGCGCGAGGCAGGCGACGACACGGCCAACAACCAGGCCAGCATGATCCTGGTGAGCCTGGCCACCGACATCACGGACCCTGTGCAGCGGCTGAAGGCCATCAACGCGTCGTCGAACGCGTCGAAGTCGACGATGAACCGCTTCAAGGCCATGATCCTGGACGACTTTCCGACCTTCGCGGCGCCCTGGCTGGTGTCGGGCATCGCCTCGATGGTCGGCCGCTCGGGGCTTGTGAACCTGCTGCCGCCGGCGGCCAACGTGGCCATTTCGAACGTGGCGGGCGCGCCGTTCCCGATGTACTTTGCGGGCGCACTGGTCACCAGCTACTACCCGGTGTCCATCGCGAGCCACGGCACGGCTTTGAACGTGACGGTGCAGAGCTACAACGGCCGCATGGACTACGGCCTCATCGCCTGCCGACGGGCGGTGCCCGACATCACCGAGATCGGCGACTACATGCTGGCCGAGCACAAGCTGCTGATGGACCTGACGCAGACGCATCCGGCGGCTGCGGGTGCGGTGCCTGCGAAGGCTGCGGCTGCCCCTGAGCCGACGCCCGTCGTGAAGGCTGCGGCCAAGCCCGCTGCAAAGGCTGCCCCGAAGGCCGTGCCGAAGCCGGCGGCAAAAAAGGTGGCAGTGAAGAAGCCGGCGGCGGTAAAGACCACGGCTGCCAAGGCCCCTGCCAAGAAGGCGCCAGCCAAGGCCGCGCCCCGCAAGCCCGCCGCACCGGCCAAGCGCGCCAGGGTGGCTGCTGCGGCATGATGATCGGCAGGCCCTTGGCCGTAAATTGGGGCAGTTGGACTAGTTTTCCCACGGTTCTAGCTTTTCAGGCCTAGGCACTCCGGAAGAAGATCACCCCATCGCGAATCCCGCGAACGTTCAACTTCCAGGAAATCGACACATGACCACGCAAGCTTCTTTCTCTTCCGCCGCCATCCACGTCATCGGCCAGTACAACGACGCCGGCAAGACTCTGGTGGGTGCCTATCGCGCCGGCGTGCATCGCCTGCTCGGCGGCGCTGCTTCGCGCTACAGCGAATTCCTGGGCAGCCGCCAGATTCCGCTGGTGAGCGAGCAGGTCAAGGCCAACCTGATCGGCGCACAGGAAAAGATCAACGGCTTCCTGGCCAACCGCCTGGACATCGACACCGGCCGCATCGTCTCGGCGATGGACCGCGTGGCCGCGGGCACCACGAGCGGCATCGAAGCCGTCGCCGGCCGCGTGGCGGGCGTCGAATCGCCTGTGGTCACCTCGGTAGTCAAGACGTTCAACGCGCTGAACCAGCCCGTTGCCAACGTGTCGGTGCAAATCGCCGACAGGATCGCCGCCGGTGCCAGGCAGATCGAAGTGCGCGTGAGCGGCACCGAAGAAGCCAAGCCCGTGCGCACCGTGAAGGCCAAGGCGGCCGCCGCCAAGAAGCCGGTTCGCCGCACCGCCGCCCGCAAGGCGGTCTGACCTGACCCTGGAGCAAACAACGCATGGCGACCCGACCCCGTTCGACCGATCCGACTGACGATCTGAAGAAGAAGAGGGCGGCGCCTGCGAAGAAAGCCTCCGCGGCCAAGAAGGTGCCCGCAGCCAGGAAAACGGCTGCGGCAGCCAAGAAAAAACCCGCTGCTGTCACACCCAAGGCGCGGCCGGCCGAAAAGACCGGCGGCGCCGAGGGCCTGCTTCGCGCGGGCCTCAAGGCGCTCGGCAACGTGCGCGACGACGTTGCCAAGCGCCAGGCCAATGTGATCGAAGGCTTGCTCGGCATTGGCCAAGGCAAGTTCGACGCAACCGCTGGCGCCGCCAAGGCCCCGCTCACGCGCGGCTTTCCGAGCCTCGACAGTTTCGGCCTGCGCAAATTCGAAGACGTCTTCGACCAGCGCGTGGCCACCGCCCTGGAGCGGCTGGGCATGCCCAGCGCGCAAGAGGTGCAGGCACTGCGCGCAGAAGTGGCCCGGCTGCGCGAACGCCTGGCCGAGCTCGAACCAAAGAACGCCAGCCCGCGCGGCAGCGGCAAGCGCTGAGCCCCAAGCCCAGCGAACACCGACGCACGCACCAGCCGGTTGTGGCCAGTTCCAACACCACGCGCGATCGCATCCTGCAGGCCAGCCTTGCGCTGTTCAATGCGGAAGGCCTCGCGGCGGTGTCCACCCACAAGATTGCGGCCGAGCTCGGCATGAGCCCGGGCAACCTGCACTACCACTTCAAGGCCAAGCAGCTAATCGTCGAGTGGCTGTTCCGGCGCTTCGAGCAGCGGCTCGCGGTGCTCGATGGATCTTCGGGTTCGATTGCCGCCATCGACGACCTCTGGCTCGCGCTGCACCTGCGCTTCGAGGCCATCGACGAATACCGCTTCATTTATCGCGACATGGCTTTCCTGGCCGGCGAATACCCTGCACTCGGCCAGCGCGCGCAGGCGCTCACCGCGCAGAACCTGCTCGCGGCCCAGGCGCTATGCGAAGGGCTGGTGGCCTCGGGCGTCATCCAGACCAGCGCGGAGCAGGCGCGCATCCTGGCGTTGCAGATGGTTTTCACCACCACCTGCTGGCTCTCGTTCGAGCGGCTGGTGCCGGGGCGCGATGCACTCGCACAGGCCGACCCGGGATTGGCGGCTTTCTATACGCTCACCTTGATTTCCCCGTATGTTTCCAGCGAATCGAGGGCTTACCTTGATTACTTGCGGGGCAAATACCTCGGATAAACATCGCTGTTGTCCGACGAGGCGGTGAAACTTTCGTTCGCCATGCTCGTCCCACACAGCAGCGAAACAGAAATAGACAGGAACGCCCCCCTCATGACCACCGCCACCCGAAACCACATTGCGCCACCGTCAGGCCTGCTGATGCTGGCCGAAGCACGCGCACTCTGGGAAACAGGTGCCGGCGTCGCAATGTGGCCGCTGCTGCAGCTCACGCCGCGTGGCGACGGGCATCCAGTGATCGTATTGCCAGGTCTGGTGGCGGGCGACGGCTCCACGCTGCTGCTGCGCCGCTACCTGCGCAGCCGCGGTTACGACGCACACGGCTGGGGCCTGGGCCGCAACTTCGGCCCGCGCGACGGCGTGGAAGACGGGATGCTGGCGCTCCTCAAGTCGCTGCACGAGAAGAGCGGCCAGAAGGTCAGCGTGATCGGCTGGAGCCTTGGTGGCATCTATGCGCGGCTTCTCGCGTCCGCGCAGCCCGACCTGGTGCGCAACGTCATCACCCTGGGCAGCCCGTTTTCCGGCAGCCCGCGCGCCACCAACGCATGGCGCGTGTACGAAGGCGTGAGCGGCCAGAGCTCGCATGACCCGCGCCGCATGAAGTTCGTGCAGCCCACGCCGCCCGTGCCCACCACGTCGATCTTCAGCCGCACCGACGGTGTCGTCGCATGGCGCTGCAGCCTCGAAAAGCCCGGGCCCAAGGCCGAGAACATCGAAGTGGTGGCAAGCCACCTGGGGCTGGGCGGCCATCCCGCCGTGCTCTACGCGGTGGCCGACCGCCTTGCGCAGCCAGAGGGCAAGTGGAAGCCCTTCAACCGCGGCCTACTCGGGCCGCTGGTCTATCCCGATCCAGACCGCGAAGCCTGAGTTGAGCCGCAGGGGCTAGGCCCCCGCCCACACGTCCAGTACGTAGCGCTGGTCGGCAATCATCTTGTCCATCCAGGCATTGCTGTCGTGCCCGTGCTCGCGGGCCAGGTCGGCAAGCGTGCGCCGCACGTCGGGCTCCATGCGCGAGCCGTCGCCGCACACATAGATCACTGCCCCTGCTTCCAGCAGCTTCCAGACGGCCGCGCCCTGCTCGCGGATGAGGTCCTGCACATACACCTTGCGTTCGCCCGAGCGCGAGAAGGCCGTGTGCAGCTTCATCAAACCGCGGTGCGACCAGGCCTTGAGTTCTTCTGCATAGATGAAATCCTGCTCCGGGTGCCGGCAGCCGAAGAACAGCATTGCATCGCCCAGTGCCTCGCCCCGCTCGACCTGTGCCGCACGTTCCTGCAGAAATCCGCGAAACGGCGCAAGGCCGGTGCCGGGGCCGATCATGATGAGCGGGCGCTGCGCATCCTCGGGCAGGCGAAAGCCTTCGGCGGTTGTTTCGCGAATCACGCCGTGCACCGCGTCGCCCGCTTCGGCGCGCGCCAGGTAGTTGGAGCAAACGCCCTCGAAGGCGCCGTTGCCCGAAAGCGCCGGTGCGCTCACCACGCCCACAGTGACGCTGCACCGCCCCGGGGTCATCGAGGGCGACGACGAGATCGAGTAGTAGCGCGGCGAGAGCGGCGACAGCATTTCAAGAAACACCGCGAACGGCACCTGGCAGGCGCGGTGCTCCTCGAGCAGGTCGAGCAGCGACTTTCGCTTGTGCAGCACCTCGGCCCTGTAGGCGGCCTGCGACGCCTCGTCGCTGCCAGAGAGAGCCATGAGCCGGGGCTTGGTGAAAGGGCACTCGGTGTAGGCGGCGAGCGTGGCAATCTGCTTTCGCGTGGCAACGTCCTGCAGTTCGACGTAGTCGCCCAGCAGACGGTCGACCGCGACCACCTGGTCGACCGGCAGGGCCGCCTTGCGGCCGGCAGCGGCATGCAGCCGCACATGCGCGGAGCGGTCGAATCCGAAGCGCGCCATCGCGCGCTCCACCTGCGCGGGGCTGTTGCGCGGCACCACGCTCAGGTGATCGCCGGGCACGTAGTTGACGCCTTCGGGCAGCATCAGTTCGACGTGGCGGGTGGAGCGGCTGCTCCCCGCATCGCTGCCGGGGCTTTGCAGCTCACGGTTTTCCACAACACGCAGCGCCACGGCGCCGAGCGCATCGACCAGCGCGTTCTTCTGCGGCGGCGGCAGTTCTTCGAGCGTGTAGAGCGGCTCGGCCTCCGCCGGCGTGTCGGCGCCCGCCTGGATGCCGAAGGTTTTCACCAGCTCGGGCCAGAGCGCGTCGCTCCAGTCCTGGAACGCGCCGTCCATGTCCTCGCGCGCATCGCCTTCGCCGCGCGGGTGCACGCGCGTGGCGCCGAGCGCCTCGAGCCGCTCGTCGATGCGCCGCGGCACCGCCTGGTAGGTGGCGGCCCAATCGGTGTTGCCGCAGCCGAACACGCTGAAGCGCACGCCGTTGAGCGAGTCGTCGGCCTTGTCGAGCCAGCGATGGAATTCGGCCGCGTTGTCCGGCGCCACGCCGTTGTAAGAGGCGCAGACGATCGCCACCGCGCCGTTCGCCGGCAGCCGCTCGGCATAGTCGTCGAGCGAAGCAACTTGCGTGGAGAAGCCGCGCAGCTCGCCGGCCTCGGCCAGCTGGCGTGCCAGGTCTTCTGCCGTGCCCAGGTTGGAGCCCTGCAGCACCAGCAGCGAGGTGCCGTGGCGCGCGGCCTGTGGCTTGCGCGCCACGGGCTTGGCGGGCGCATTCGGCGCGGCGGCGGTTTCGCCGTTGCCGCGCGGGCGCGAAGCCGGGTCGCGCAGCAGCGCCTTGATCTTGAAGTCTTCGGGCTTGATCGTCAGCGCTTCCTTGATCTTGAGCTTGTAGCCCGTGTGATCGACCAGGTTGAAGCGCTGCAGGATCATGCCCAGCGTGAGCACCGCCTCCTGCAGCGCGAACTGGCGCCCGATGCAGGCGCGCTGCCCGTTGCCGAAGGGCTTGAAGGCGTTGACCGGCCGCTCGCGCTCGGCTTCGCGGCTGAAGTTGTCGGGGTTGAACTGGTCGGCGTTTTCGCCCCAGATGCTTTTGTCGCGATGCAGCGCGAGCGCATGCATGATGACCATGTTGTTCTTCTTGATCGTGTACTGGCCGCCGATCTTGGTGTCTTCCTTCGCGCGCATCGAGATCGCGGGCGCGGTCGGGTACAGGCGCAGCGACTCCTTCAGCACCTGCAGCACGTAGGTCAGCCGGTTCACCTGCGCATAGGTGGGCTTCTGCGAGGTGTCGCCGCCCAGCACACTGTCCACCTCGGCTTGCGCCTTGGCCATGGCCTCGGGGTTGTTGAGCAGGAAGTAGATGGCAAAGGAGAGCAGGCCGCTGGTGGTCTCGTGACCCGCAATGAGGAATTCGATGCACTCGTCGCGGATCATCTTGTCGGTGAGCTGCTCGCCGCTTTTCTTGTCCACGCCCGCGATCATGTAGCTCAAAAGGTCGGACTTGGTGGCAATGTCGGCGCCGCTCGCTCGCCGCTCCTCGATGATGTCTTCCACCATCTTGTGCATGTAGCGGATGTCCTTGCGCTGCTGCGCAAGCTCCTTCTTGAGCATGAGTTCCTCGAGCGGCAGGCCGCGGCGGTTCTGCACCGTTTCGAGCGTGCGCACCATCGCATCGACGAAGGGATGAAAGCCTTCGCGGTAGAACGAATTGAAGCGATAGCCGAAGCCGCACAAGCCGATGGTGTCGAGCGTGAGCGCGGTCATGTCGCGCACCACGTCCACCTCTTCGTCGAAGTTCAGGCGCTCCCACTTGGTGACCAGCTGGCTCGCAATGTCCAGCATCATCGGGTGGTAGGCCTGCATTGCGCGCTGGCTGAAGTTGGCCAACAGGATGTTGTGCGGCTTGGACCAGGTTTCCTCGTGCGTATCGGAAGTGAACAGCCCATGCGACGCTGCACGCAACCGGCGCAGCGCACCGCGCGTGCTCTTGTCGAAGCGCGGCTCTTCGCACAACTCGTCGACCAGCGCGGGCGACGACACCACGATCACCGGCATGCCCGGCATGTCGAGCCAGTAGATCCCGCCAAGCTCCTGCGCGATCCGCCACATGTCGAGCACCGGAGAGTCCGAGCCAATCGACAGCAGGTTGCCGACGAATGGCTTCTTCGCCGGATGAGGGATCGGATGGAGCGAGTTCTTGCCTGCCATGGGTTTGCGCCTTTGGAGTGGACCCGCTTCGGGGTGTCCGGGTGTGACTTCCGGAGTATCTCGGCGGCGTGAGGGCGAGGCAGACGGGGTTTCCCTTAGGCTTGTTCGGTGTTGGGGCGTTGCTCGTTCAGGGCGGCGCACCCGCCGACGGGGTACCTTTCTCCGCGAATGTCCCCCGGCCTGCGGCCTCCTCCTTTATTTCGCTGCGCAAGGCACCCCGCCAGCGGGTGCGTTGTACAGAGCGGCCGTTGATCAGCGGTACACCACGAGCATGCCCCAGTGCACAGGGCATCGGGTGCTCCCCGCAGCGAAATAAAGGAGGAGGCCGAAGGCCGGGGGACATTCGCGGAGGGGAGTACCCGGTGGCCTTTGCACACGCCCTGAAAAACTCAACCCGGGCCTAGGGACGAACCATCTTGCAGTCAGTCCCCTGAGCCAATTCGTTCCCCGTATACACAGCATCCGTCCGGAACCCGTAATTGGTACCTTCCCAGCCCACCTTCACGCTCTTGCCATCCACCGGCGCAATGGTGTTGACCACTTGCGGCAACAGCAGTTGGTGGTCCTCGCCGCGCATGCGCACAGGCCCCACCACCGAATCGAAACTCAGGTCCTCGAGCGCACGTGCCACCTTCACCGTGTCCGTGCTGCCGGCTTTGCTGATGGCCGCAGCCAGGAGACGCGGCGTGAAGTCGATGCGCGGCGCGAGAAAGTCCTTGCCCGTTTTCGCCTTGTAGGCCTTTGCGAGTGCATCGGCGCGCGGCGTATCGGCCTGGCCCGGATGCCATTCGGCAACCCAGGTCAGCTGCCCCAGCTTGGCTTGCGACACCGCCAGAACAGTTCCCGGCACCGAGCCCGCGCTGTGGTTGAAATAGCGCAGGTTGTAGCCCGCGTCTCCCGCGGCCTTGAGCAGCAACGTCATGTCCTGCCCCCAGTTGCCGGTAATCACCGAGTCCGCACCGCTCTGCTTGATGTTTGCGACGTAAGGCGAAAAGTCTTTCACGCGGCCGATCGGATGCAACGTTTCGCCGACGAACTGCACATCAGGCCGCGCAAGGCCCACCAGCTGCCGCCCGTAGCTTGCCCATTGCTTGCCGTGCGCGTACTCCTGGTTCAGCAGGTACACCTTCTTCACCTCGGGCGTCTTCTTGATGTAGTTGGCCAGCGCCTTCATCTTCATCGCCGTGTTGGCCTCCGTCTGAAAGTGCCAGAAGCTGCAGGTCTTGCCCGTCATCTCGGGGTCGATCGACGAATGGTTCAGCACGATCAGCTCCTTGCCCGGATTGCGCTGGTTCCACCGCGTCACCGATTGCACGAGCGCCGCCACCACCGACGAGCCCGATCCGCCCGTGACGATGGCTTTGGCGCCTTGGTCAATGGCCGCCTGCAGTGCGCTCTGGCTCTCCTGTGCCGAAAGCTTGCTGTCGAACTGAAGCAGCTGCAGCTTGGTGCCGCCGAGCACGCCGCCCTTGGCGTTGATCTCTTCGATGGCGTATTGCGTGTGCGTGAGCATCAGCTCGCCCACATTCGCGAACGGGCCCGAGAGAGGGTCGATGTACGCGATCTTGTAGGTCTGCTGCTGGGCCTGTGCCGTAGCCGCAAGGGCCAGCAGCACCGCGAGGGCGATGGGGGCGCGTCTGGATTTCATGTCAGTGTGTCTCCGATATCGTTTGAAAAAAACTTCCGCGGAGGGCGCCATGCGCGCCTTTCGCTTCAATGCGGTTCTTTGGCGCGAAGCCCGATCACGCGGCTTGCGAGCTTGGTGAGTTCGGCGACCACTTCATCGGCCGAAAGGCGGCCGTCGGGCCGGTACCAGCTGAAGAGGAAACCCGGCAGGCTGCAGGCGGCCAGCGCGGTGATCCTGGTTTCGGTGAAGTCCAGGTCGCCGTCGCGGCGCGCTTGTTCGAGCAGCGGGCACAGCAGGTCGTAGAAGTGGTGCGCGAGCTTTTTTTGCGCGGCAATGTATTCGGGCCGGTACACCTGCGGCTCGCGGTACGGAAAAAACGCGCAGGGGTGATGTGCAATGGTCGCGCGAATCAGCCGCTCGATGCCTTCGATTACCTTTTCGCTCGCGCGGCGCGGATCGCTGGCCGCAAAGTCGAGCGCGGTGAAGCAGTCGACCGCGGGCCGCCAGGAAAGCGTTTCGAAGATCTCCTGCTTGTCGCGAAAGTAGTAGTACACGAATGGCTTGGTCACGCCTAGCGCGCGAACGATCTGCGCCATGGTGGTGTTGGCATAGCCCTGCGCCGCAAAGAGCTGCGCTGCCGCCTGAAGAATGCGCTCGCGCTGAAGATCGGTGCCTTGCGTGGCGGCGCGCTGGCGCCCGGTGCCCTGGGGCAGGTGCGGCTGTGCCGTGGCGGATGCCGACGCATCGGCGTTGCCAGAGGGTTTGTGCCGTGTCGCCGAAGTTATACCCATGGGTAGGATTGTTGGTGCACCATGCACTCATTGGCAAGCGCCGGCCCCGCGCAGGCGGCTATCGATAACCCTGAGAAAGTGACGCCATGGAGACAACCGCAATGGCTCGCGAGTTGAGCGAGCTTCCGCCCCGTCCACAGCAACCGCTGCACGAATACCTGCGTGCCCATGCGCGCGAGCGCGGCGACAGCGCGGCATGCATCTGGTACGGCCATGCCATGACGTGGGCGCAACTCGACCTTGCGAGCGATGCCTTTGCGGCCCGGCTGCAAGCCATCGGCGTGAAAAAGGGAGAGCCGGTGGTGCTCTTTCTCAACAACTGCCCGCAGTACCTGGTCGCGCACTTCGGCATCCAGAAGATCGGCGCCATCGTCTGCCCCAGCGGTCCGCTCAACAAGGAGCACGAACTGGCCTACCAGGTCAATGACCTCAAGGCTCGCGTGATCGTCGCCGCCGCGCCGCTCTTGCCGGTCGTGCGCAAGGTGCAGCCTGGGAGCGCGCTCGAACATGTGTTCGCGGTGCATTACGCCGACCTGCTGCCTGCCGAGCCCACGCTCGACCTGCCCGCCGAGTTGCTTGCCGAACGCGGTTCCGCTCGCAGCGTGCCTGAAGGGTGCGAAGACTTTCTTTCCGTGATGCAAAGCGGCGCTGTGCCGCAACCCGTGAGCATCGGCCTGGACGATGTGGCGCTGATGACCTACACCTCGGGCACCACCGGCCTGCCGAAGGGCGCGATGCTCACCTACGGCAACGCGCTTTTCAAGACCCGCGCCGCGGCCGATTGCAACGGCGTGACCAATGGCGACGTGCTGCTTTCCATCGCGCCGCTCTATCACATCGCCGGCATGCTGATGGGCGTGAACGTGCCGGTGCTCAGCGGCGCCGCATCGGTGCTGCTGCATCGCTTCGATCCGCGCGCCGCGCTGCAAGCCATTGCGCAGCACAAGGTGAGCTGGTGGTACAGCATTGCGCCGATGAACGTGGCCTGCATGCAGGTGCCCGACATCGCGAGCTTCGATCTCTCGAGCCTGAAGCGCAATCCGGTGACCAGCTTCGGCATTACCTTTACCGAACCGCTGGCGGCGCAGTGGCGCTCGCATGCGCCCAATTGCACATCGTTCGAGGCCGCCTACGGGCTCAGCGAAACCCACACCTGCGACACCTACACGCCGCACCATTCGCCCCGGTGGGGCACACAAGGCATTGCAGTGCCCGGCGTGACCATTCGCATCGTCGACCCCGACACGCAAGCCGACGTTCCCACCGGCGAGGTTGGCGAGATCGTGCTGACCAGCCCCGGCTGCTTCAAGGGCTACTGGAACAAGCCCGAAGCCACTGCGGCCACGCTGCGCGGCAAATGGGTGCACACCGGCGACATGGGCAAGCTCGACGCGGATGGGTACCTCACCTTCATCGGCCGGTTCAAGGAAATGATCAAGGTCTCGGGCTACAGCGTGTTTCCTGAAGAGGTCGAGACCATTCTCATCAAGCATCCCGCGGTGGCACAGGCCGCGGTCATCGCCCAGCCGGATGCGGAGAAGGGCGAGGTGGTCAAGGCCTTCATCGTGCGCAAGCCCGGTGCCACGCTCGATGCCGACGCGCTCATTGCATGGTCGCGAGACAACATGGCGAGCTACAAGGCGCCGCGTGCCGTGAGCTTCATCGACGCGTTGCCGACCACTGGTGCGGGCAAGGTGCTTCGGCGCCTGCTGAAAGACAAAGCCTGAAAGGTTCTCTCTTGTTCTCCAAGATCCTGATTGCCAACCGCGGCGAGATTGCCGTGCGCCTGGTGCGTGCGCTGCGCGACCTGGGCATTGCCAGCGTGGCGGTGCATGCGCGCGACGATGCATCGGCGCTGCACGCGCAACTGGCCGATGCCGCGGTTGCGTTCGATGCGACGGGCCCCGCGGCGTACCTGGACATCGGCGCGCTGGTCGCCGTTGCGCGTGCGCAGGGCTGCGATGCGGTGCACCCCGGCTACGGCTTTCTGAGCGAGCGTGCCGACTTCGCCCAGGCCTGCGCGGAAGCAGGGCTGGTCTTCATCGGACCGACGCCCGAGCAGCTGGCGCTGTTCGGCGACAAGGCGCGTGCGCGCGCGCTCGCCGCGCAATGCGACGTGCCCGTGATGCCGGGCAGCGCCGGTGCGGTCACGCTCGCGCAGGCGCAGGCTTTCTTTACCGAACAGCAGGCGCAAGGCGCGGGCGTGATGATCAAGGCCATTGGCGGCGGCGGCGGTCGCGGCATGCGCGCCGTGCTCCATGCCGAAGAATTGCCCGAGGCGCATGCGCGCTGCATGTCCGAGGCCAAGGCTGCGTTCGGTGTCGAGGGCGTGTATGTGGAGCGCCTGATGCGCAATGCCCGCCACATCGAAGTGCAGGTGCTGGGCGACGGCCAAGCGGTGGCAAGCCTCGGCGAGCGCGAGTGCACGTTGCAGCGGCGCTTCCAGAAGCTGGTGGAGATTGCGCCCAGCCCTTCGCTGCCCGATTCGCTGCGCGCTCAGATCACGCATGCGGCGCTGCGCATGGCCAAGGCCGTGAACTACCGCAGCCTGGGCACCTTCGAATTTCTGGTCGATACCGAATCGGCCACGCTGCCCTTCGTCTTCATCGAAGCCAACCCCCGGCTGCAGGTGGAGCACACGGTGACCGAAGCCGTGACGGGGCTCGACCTTGTGCAACTGCAGATTGCGGTGGCCGCCGGCCAGCCGCTGAATGCGCTGGGCGTGGATGCGGACCGCACCGCGCCGCAGCGCGGCTTTGCGGTGCAATGGCGCATCAACGCGGAAACGCTCGATGCACACGGCAATGCACGGCCATCCAGCGGCACGCTCGCGCGCTTCGACCTGCCAGCCGGGCCGGGCGTGCGCATCGACACGCATGGCTATGCAGGCCTTGCGCCTTCGCCGCATTACGACACGCTGCTTGCCAAGCTGATCGTGCATTCGCCGTCGCCGCACTTCGCCGATGCCTTGCGCCGCTCTCTTCGCGCGCTGGACGAATGCCACTTCGACGGCATTGCCACCAACCTTGCATTGCTGCGTGCCATTGCAGCGCGGCCCGAGTTCGCCAGCCAGGCGGTGCACACCCGCTTCGTGGAAGCGCACCTGGGCGACCTGCTCGCCTCGGCGGTTGCGTTCGAAAAGAAGAGCCCGAGAAAGAGTGCATCTGCTTCCGAAGCCCGGAACACGGCACCGGCGGATCGCCCGGATGACGAAGACGGCCTCACGGTCAAGGCCCCCATGCCCGCGAAGCTGGTGCAGTTCGAGGTTGCGCTGGGCGATGTGCTGCCCGCCGGTGCGCAGCTTGGCGTGCTCGAAGCGATGAAGATGGAGCACCTGCTGCACGCGCCCGCCGCAGGCAGGGTGATCGCGCTGCTGGCCGAACCCGGCGACTACCTGGTCGAGGGCCAGTCGTTGGTGCGGCTGGAGCCCGTCGATGCGCAGGCTGCCGAAGCCGAGGCACACGCCGGGCACGATCCCGATGCCATCCGCCCCGATCTGCAGAAGGTAATCGACCGCCACGCCTACACGCTCGACGCAAACCGCGAGGCAGCGGTGGCCAAGCGGCATGCGCAGGGTGGGCGCACCGCGCGCGAGAACATTGCCGAACTGTGCGACACCGCATCGGACCCGGGCAACTTCATCGAATACGGTGCACTTGCCATTGCCGCGCAAACCAGGCGGCGCACGCTCGAAGACCTGATTGCCAACACACCGGCGGACGGCATGGTGACGGGCCTTGGCAGCATCAACGCCAAGCTGTTCGGGCCGGAAGCTTCGCGCTGCGCCGTGCTGGCCTATGACTACACGGTGCTCGCCGGCACGCAAGGCATGCGCAATCACCACAAGACCGATCGGCTGCTGGCGGTGGCGCACCAGCTGAAGCTGCCGGTGGTGCTGTTCGCCGAGGGCGGCGGTGGGCGGCCCGGCGATACCGACATGCCGATCGTCGCGGGCCTCAACAACCACACCTTCAGCCAGTTCGCGGCGCTATCGGGCAAGGTGCCGGTGGTGGGCATCGTGCATGGCCGCTGCTTTGCGGGCAATGCGGCGCTGCTGGGTTGCGCCGACGTGATCATTGCCACCAAGGCAAGCAACATCGGCATGAGCGGCCCCGCAATGATCGAGGGCGGCGGGCTCGGCACATTCGCGCCGGAGCAGATCGGGCCGAGCAGCGTGCAGTCGCGCAACGGCGTGATCGACATCCTGGTCGAGGACGAAGCTGCTGCGGTGGCCGCGGCCAAGCAATACCTCTCGTACTTCCAGGGGCCGGTGGCCGACTGGCATTGCGCCGACCCGCGCGCGCTGCGCCATGTGGTGCCCGAGAACCGGCTGCGCGTGTACGACGTGCGCGCGGCAATGCGCGGCGTGGCCGACACGGGCTCGCTGCTCGAACTGCGCGCCGGCTTCGGCGCCGGCATTGTCACCGCCCTGGCGCGCATCGAGGGCAAGCCCGTGGGCTTGATGGCCAACAACCCGCATCACCTGGGCGGCGCCATCGACGTGGAGGCGGCTGACAAGTCTGCGCGCTTCATGCAGCTGTGCAATGCGCACGGGCTGCCGATCGTCTCGCTGTGCGACACGCCCGGCTTCATGGTCGGGCCGGAGATCGAAGCGCAGGCTCAGGTGCGCCACGTGTGCCGCATGTTCATGGTGGCCTCGCACCTGCGCGTGCCTTTCTTTGCGGTGGTGCTTCGCAAGGGCTATGGCCTGGGTGCGCAGGCCATGACGGCCGGCGGCTTCGACGCACCGGTATTCACGGTGGCGTGGCCCACAGGCGAGTTCGGCGCCATGGGGCTCGAAGGCGCGGTGCGGCTGGGCTACCGCAAGGAGCTTGCCGCGGAGCCTGAAGGTGCCGCGCGCGACGCGCTGTTCAAGAAGCTCGTGGCGCAGCAGTACGCCAACGGCGAAGCGATTCACATGGCGCAAACGCTGGAGATCGATGCGGTGATCGATCCTGCCGAAACGCGCACCTGGCTGGTGCGTGGACTTGCATCGGCCGGCCGGTCGGTTGAAGTTGCCCGGCCGTATGTAGACACTTGGTAACGATGCACTAGACCTCGTCACACGAGAGGGCAAGGAGGCTCCGTAAACTGAGTCGCTTTGCGCGCATGAAACTGGGTTCGCATTGGCTTTCTGTTCTTTGCCAAGGTGTTTTGCGGCATGGTGTGGCTGCGGTCGGGCTGTTGCTGCTGGCCGCCGCGGTGGCCGTGCAGGCTGTTCAACCGGATGAACGGCCTAAGCAGCCGGTCGAGGCGCATTGGGTGACCAGCTGGGCCGTTGCACCGGTGGATTTTCGTGAGTTGACCGCGAATCCTCTCGCCAAGGCCGCAGCCCCCAAGCCCGGCGGCGACCTGTTCCGCGGGCAGACATTGCGTCAGCAGTTCGAGACCGCGCTGGGAGGCGATCGCATCCGCATCCGTTTCTCTAACAGATTTGGCAAGGCTCCGCTGCGCATTGCGGCCGCGAGCGTGGGGCTCAGCACCGGCGCGGACGCGGTGTCGCCGGCGACGCTGCGCACACTGCGCTTTGGTGGCCGCGACAGCCTTGTCATTGCGCCGGGCGCCGATGCATGGAGCGACGGTGCCGACCTGAAAGTCGAAGCCGGACAGGCCGTTGCGGTGAGCGCTTTCTTCGATCAAACCGTGCCTTACGCGACCGTTCACACGCAGGTGTCCGACACGAGCTGGGTG
Organism: Variovorax paradoxus; assembly: GCF_009755665.1. Lineage (NCBI taxonomy): Bacteria > Pseudomonadati > Pseudomonadota > Betaproteobacteria > Burkholderiales > Comamonadaceae > Variovorax > Variovorax paradoxus. The sequence goes on along the minus strand of NZ_CP046622.1, from coordinate 5,050,259 downwards.
GTGGGTGGCAATGCCGTTGGCACGCCCAAGTTGCAAGGGGCCGCGCCGCTGCCGCTCAACCACATCGTCACCGGCCTCGATGTCATGACCACGCACCCGGTGCGCGTGGTGGTTGCCTTCGGCGACTCCATCACCGCCGGCGGCGGCGAGGCGGGCCAGGGCGCGTATCCCGATCTGCTTGCCACGCGTTTGCGCAACAGCCCTTCGGCGGCGCAGCCGGTGTCGGTCATCAACACCGGCATTGGCGGCAACCGCCTGCTGACCGACGGCATCGGCCCGAGCGGCCTTTCGCGCTTTGCGCGCGATGCGCTCGGGCAGACGGGCGTGACCCATGTCGTCGTGCTGCTGGGCACCAACGACATCGGCCGCAGCGTGCTGGTCGGCATGGCGCGGCTGCCGACGCCGGAGCACGAGGTGCCGACGGCGGAACGCATCACCGAGGGTTTGCAGCAGCTGATCAAGCAAGCGCGCGCCAAGGGGGTGAAGGTGCTGATCGGCACCGTGCCGCCGTTCAAGAACACCGTGTACTGGAACGAAGCTTCCGAGGCCATGCGCGCCGAGGTCAACCGCTGGATCCGCAGCCGGCACGACGTCGACGCGGTGATCGACTTCGACGCGGTGCTCCGCAACCCGGCCGATCCGCTGGCGCTGAACCCGCTGTACGACAACGGCGACCACCTGCACCCCAACAAAGCGGGCCATGCCGCCATGGCAGCAGCCGTCGATCTTCGCGAATTGCAAGAGTAAGCGCTAACAAAAGCACTACTTTTTGCGATACACGTTTACACAAACTCCGGTGTAGGGCTTACAGGCGGTTCACATGGGCCCGGCAGCATGAAGGCTCCAACAACTCATGAGGGCCAACCCATGAAAAAACTAGCAATCACACTTTCGATCGGTGCCGCTTCGCTGCTCTCCGCTGGAGGCGCGCTCATGGTGCCGACAGCCGCCCATGCGCAGCCCGGCGTCTACGTCGAGGTGCCGCCTCCGCCGCCGCGCTACGAGCGCGTGCCGCCGCCGCGCCGTGGCTACGTGTGGGCCCCGGGGCACTACGAATGGCGAGGTGGACGCCATGTGTGGGTCCGCGGCATGTATGTGCGTGCCCGCCCTGGCTATGCCTACCGTGCGCCGGAATGGCGCGAACGCGACGGCCGCTGGGAATACCGCCGCGGCCAATGGGATCGTGACGGCGACGGCGTACCGAACCGCCATGACCGTCGTCCGAACAACCCCAACCGGAACTGATTGAGGTAGGCGCGGTGGCGGGCCGCGGGGGCCCGGCGCTCCTAGCGCAGGCTTACGAGTTCGAGGGCTTCGTTGACCTGGAACGCCCCGCCGCTCGCGCCACCCCGCGTCTTCGCCTCGAAGCGAATGACGCGTCCGAGCTCCCGCGAAAACCACACCTCGGCCTGGTAGCGGCCATACTGGTTGCCTCCGACGGCTCCCGCATTCGCGAACCGCTGCGTGTAGCCGCGGTACTCGATTCGCACCACTTTGTATTCCTGCCCGCCCACCGTCAGCGTGGTGTCTTCCATTACCGTAGCCGACAGATCCATGTTGATGCGCGTCCCGCTTCGCGTGGAGTCGTAGCGTGTTCTCCACGCGGCTTCTTCGGTGAGGTTTTCCCTGGCCCAGCCGCCCGGCGGCATGGCCGTGTCGAACTCGCCGGCAATGGCAGTGGTCAGGCCGACCACTTCACCGCCCGGCTTTTCGATCCATCCGCCATTGTTGAAACTGATGCGGTCGTCCGTTGAGGGATCGGCCCGGTAAACCACCTTTCGGTAGACGTTGGTGAGGCGGTCGTGCAGCTGGTATTCGACAACGCTCGGGCGAGCCTGGTTCGAGGTCCGGCTCTCTGGACTGGTCGCAGAGTTCGTTGCCGGCTGCATTGCCAGACGCTCGATGGCCAACTGCCCGCGCGTGGGCAGTTCCGCAATCCAGGATGCCGGCATCGCGAGATTCGCCGAGGCCGAGCCGGCAGGCGCCCCACCTGCCAAGCCCACCAAGCGGCCTTGCGCATCGAAGATCCCGGCCCCGCCAAGGCCTGCCTCGGGCTGCGCGGCGAGCTGCAGGGCTTCGAGCTGGCCCGCGTCGTTGCGTCGCAAGCCAGCGAGCATGCCCACACCCAGCGTCAGTTCCTTGCCTCGCGGCGATCCGACGATGTAGAGCGGCATGCCGACCTGCAGTGCATTTGCAGGTGCAATGCCGAGGGGCGGGGCTGCGAAATTCGCAATACGCAGCTGGCACATGTCGCGCGCGACGTCCGGAAACACCAGCGCTGCGCCATAGCTCACGTTATCGCGCTTCAGTGCCACGGTGCTGGCTTTTGCGAGCAACTGGCAACTCGTGACGGCGGTGCCCGGACCGGTGGCGACAGCGCTGCCGGACGCGAGGACTTTCCCTTGCGCATCGGTGGCCTGCACCACCCATACGTTGGGCGAAACCCGGGTAAAGAGCGCGTCCGGTGCGAGTGCCGAGCTGCTTCGCGCGTCTTGCGCGGATGAGGCGGTGGCAGTGAGCGCGGTTGCGAGGGCCAGCGCGAAAGGCAGGAGCAGGTGTTTCATCGGTTGGCCTGCAAGAGCAGCCGCAGGTCGTTGATCGAAGTCTTGGCAAAAGGTGTTGCGTCGGACCCAGCGGGCACTGGAGAAGCAGGCGTGACAGCCTGCGGCTGCGCAGCCGTGGCAGCCGGGCCTTGCGTGCCGGGTGCGACTGCAATGGGCACGAGCGACGGTCTTGCAACAGGCGTTGCCGTGGCCACCGAGGGGCTTGCGGAAGCCGTCGGAGTGAGTGGTGCGTTCGTCGCTGGGGCTTGGGCCGCCTTGACCGTAAGCGGCAACTTTCCGCCGTAAGCAAGCGATGGCAAGGCCTTGCGGCCTTCCGGTTCCGCCACCCGCTCGAACGCCGGGCGGCCGACCAGCAAGCCCATGCTGATGCTCATCTCGATATAGGCGGTCTGCCGGGGACGCAGCGCGATGTCGATGCTGCCTTCGGCCTCGGTGCGGGCGGTGGCCCGGTAAGAGCCGGCGGGACGGTCGACGAAGAAAAAGCTGCTGGGCTGCGACTTGCCGACGACCTGCCCGTTGAGCAAGACCTCGGGCTGGATCGCCGCGCCGAGGATCGAATTTCTATAGAAATAGATTCGCCCCTCGTTCTCGCCCAGCGAGGGCAGGCTTTGCTCCATTTCCGAATGCCGCGGCCCGGAGGCGGAACACCCGAACAGGCCCGCCGCCAAAAAGGCCAGCAGAAATCCACCGATCCAACTTCGCATTGCGCCTTCTCCTCGTTTGGCGCTGGATGCTACACCCGCTTACACGAGTGTGGTTGGTGGCCGGAGGCCCCTGCAGGTGCTCGTCAGCGGAATACGACCGTGCGGTGCCCGTTCAGCAGCACGCGGTGCTCGCTGTGCCACTTCACCGCGCGGGCCAGCACCTGGCTTTCGGTGTCGCGTCCGCGGGCCGTGAGGTCTTCGACGGTGTCGGTGTGGTCGGCGCGTGCCACGTCCTGCTCGATGATCGGACCTTCGTCGAGGTCGGCCGTCACGTAGTGGGCGGTGGCGCCGATCAGCTTCACGCCGCGGTCGTGCGCCTGGTAATAGGGCTTGGCACCCTTGAAGCTCGGCAGGAACGAATGGTGGATGTTGATCGCGCGACCGGCCAGGCTGTTGCACAGGTCGTTGCTCAAGATTTGCATGTAGCGCGCGAGCACCACCAGTTCGGCGCCTTCCGCCTCGATGATTTCAAGCTGCTTTGCCTCGCCCTGCGCCTTGGTGGCGGCCGTCACGGGAATGTGATGGAACGGCACGTTGTAGCTGGCGGCCAGCTGGTAGAAGTCGCGGTGGTTCGAAATGATGGCGCGCACGTCGATGGCGAGCAGCCCGCTCTTCCAGCGGAACAGCAGGTCGTTCAGGCAGTGGCCTTCCTTGCTGACCAGGATCACCGTCTTCATCGGCTGGGCCGCGGCGTGCAGCTGCAGGTTCATGCCAAAGCCCGCGCCGAAGGTGGCGAGCTGTTCGCGCAGCGCCGCCTCGGTGTGGTCGCTGCAGGCAAAGCGCACGCGCATGAAGAACAGGCCGGTGCCGTGGTCGTTGTACTGGGCGGCTTCCTCGATGTTGCCGCCGCGCTCGAGCAGAAAGCCCGAAACGGCATGCACGATGCCCACGCGGTCAGGGCAGGAAAGGGTCAGGATGTATGCACTCATGAGGCCCCGATTGTCGCAGCGCCCGCAAGGGCAGGTGCCGGCAGGGGCGCCCCGCGGGCAAAAGTGCAAGAATGCCGGAACCCCGCCCGGCGGCGCTCGGCGGCGGCATTCACCGAGACCAAGAAGGACGCACGCATGGCCTACCAGGACTTCAACATGGGCAACCAGTGGTTGCCTTTCACGCCCAACCGCCACTTCCAGAAAGACCCGCGCGTCTTCGTGGCGGCCGACGGCATGACGTTCACCACGCACGACGGCAAGAAGGTGATCGACGGCATCTCGTCGCTGTGGTGCGTGGGCGCGGGCCACAACCGCAAGCCGATCAACGAGGCGATCAAGAAGCAGCTGGACACGCTGGACTACGCCACCGCCTTCCAGGTCAGCAACGACAAGGCCTTCAAGGCGGCGGAGATGATCGCCTCGCTGGCGCCCGGCGACCTGAACAAGGTGCTGTTCTGCAATTCGGGATCCGAGGCGGCCGACACCTCCATGAAGGTGGCGCTGGCCTATCACCGCGCGCGCGGCGAGGGCCACCGCAACGTGTTCATAGGCCGCGAGAAGGGCTACCACGGCGTGGGCTTCGGCGGCATGTCGGTGGGCGGCATTCCGGGCAACCGCAAGGTGTTCGGCTCGGCTTTCTTGCCGCGCGTGGACCACATGCGGTTCATCCACGATCCGGTGAACCACGCCTACATCCACAACGAGGAGCCGGTGTGGGCCGAAGACCCGCTGGTCGAGCTTGAAACCCGCATTCTTCCGCTGCACGACCCGAGCAACATCGCAGCCATCATCGTGGAGCCGGTGGCCGGTTCGGCGGGCTGGTACCTGCCGCCCAAGGGCTACCTCAAGCGCCTGCGCGAGATTTGCGACAAGCACGGCATCCTGCTGATCTTCGACGAGGTCATTACCGGTTTCGGCCGCATGGGCACCAACTTCGCGTCGGACTATTTCGGCGTGGTGCCCGACATGCTTAACTTTGCCAAGTGCGTGACCAACGGCGTCATTCCGCTGGGCGGCGTGATCTGCCGCGACAAGCTCTACGACGCGATGATGAAGACCGACGCGCCCGAGCACGTGGTCGAGTTCTTCCACGGCTACACCTACTCCGGCCACCCGGTGGCCTGCGCCGCGGCCATTGCCACGCTCGACCTGTTCAAGGAAGAGAAGCTGTTTGCCCGCGCGGGCGAAATGGGCAAGGTGCTGGGCGATGCGTTCCACAGCGCATTCAAGGGCCTGCCGAACGTGATCGGCATCCGCAGCCTCGGCCTTGCCGCGGCGGTGGAGCTTGCGCCGATTGCGGGCACGCCGGGCAAGCGGGCCTACGACATCTTCCTGGACTGCTTCCACAAGGGCGCACTGGTGCGGCCCGCGGGCGACGTGCTGGTGATTGCGCCGCCGTACATCGTCGAAAAGCAGCACATCGACACGCTGGTCAACGCGCTGGCGGATTCGATCAAGAAATTCGCCTGAGCCGGCAGGCGCCCGGGCCAGGCGCCCAGATTTACGCGGGTGCCCGCATGCCCGCGCAGTAGTCTTTGGGCGGCAGGGCGGGCGTTCGCCACACGGCGTCGTAGGCGCCCTTGTTGTCTTCGTCCGACTCGGGTGAATCGCCGCCGGCCTGCAGCCGCACCGTCTTGAACGAAACATCGGTCGGCAGGTGCTGCGGCACGCCCAGCACCTTGGTGGCGTGGCCCGCGCCGCTGATCAGCAGCACCGTCTTGCCCGGCTGCCGGGCCTTGACGATGGCTTGCGCCATCGCGCGGTCGCGACCGACCTGGATGCGCGTCATCGGCACGATCTGGGCTTCGGGCAGCAGCTTGCAGTGGCCCTCGCGCACGGCGTCCTGCTGCGCGGTGTAGGCCTCGCCGTTGAGCTGTACGTCGAGCGAAACGTCGGCCATGGCGTTCTTCATTCGAGCGCGCGGCATGTTGGCCCCGATGACCGGCACACCGGCGCGCACGGCGGCCATCACCGCCGGGCCGTAGCTCCGCCAGGGCCAGGCCTTGTCATTCCAGCCGAGGGCGGCTTGCACCTGCGCTTCGGTGGCTGTGCGGTCGAGGCGGGCGGTGCTGTTGCCTTCCTCGGCCATTTCGAGCAGCACCGCGGCCAGCTTGCCCTGGCTCGCCAGCGCCTCGACGGTTTCCCGTTCGATGGCGTGGTGCTCGGCCGCGTCGTGCTGCTCGCCGAGGATGAGCGCGTCTGCCGGCAGCAGCGCCGCGGCACGCTGCGCCACGGGCGCATCAGGGCCGGGCGAAAAGGCGGAGCACCCTGCCAGCACGACGGCGGCGAGCAAGGGGACCAGAAATCGGGGAGCCCGCGCGGGCAGGGGTTGGCATCGCATCGAGCCATACTATGCGTTGGCGCCCGCACGCCGTGCCGTCCAATTTCGCTTTCTTCCTGTGGTGTCCCTTCGCTTTCCGGTTCGCGTGCTGGCCACGCTGTTGCTTGCACTCGCCGCGGCGGAAATCTGCCTGGCTCTGCACACGCCCCTGCCCTGGATGATCGGCCCGCTGCTCGCGGTGTCGCTGGCATCGATTGCCGGCGCACCCACTGCCAGTTACACGCCGCTGCGCAATGCCGGGCAATGGACCATCGGCACCGTGCTGGGCCTCTACTTCACCCCGGCGGTGGTCGCGCTGGTGGCCGGCGTCTGGTGGGCCATTGCGCTCGCCATTGCCTGGGCCTTGCTGCTCGGCTGGGGCTTCGGTCGCTGGTTGCACGCGCTGCATGCCAAGCGAATGCCGCATGTGCCGGCAAAGTCCATGAGAGCGACAACTTACTTCGCGGGCGCCATTGGCGGCGCGTCGGAGATGACGCTGCTGTCCGAATCGGCCGGCGCGCGCACCGATCTGGTCGCCGCGGCGCACAGCCTGCGCCTGGTGGTGGTGACCGTCACCATCCCGTTCGCCATGCAGTGGAGCGGCTTGCATGGGCTCGAAATCAATCCACCGATGGTGCGCGAGGTGAATGCCAGCGGGCTCCTGCTGCTTGCATTGGCCACCGGCATCGGCGGCCTTGCAATGCGTGCGCTCGGCCGCACCAACCCGTGGTTCATGGGTCCGCTGGTGGTTGCCATGGGGTTCACCATCGCAGGCCAGGCGCTGTCGGCCGTGCCCACATGGATGTCGAACACCGCGCAGCTGGTAATTGCCGTAAGCCTGGGCGTGCGCTTCAGCCGCGAGTTTTTGTACACGGCGCCGCGCTGGCTGGGTTCGGTGGCGCTGGGCACCGTCGTCATGCTGGTGGTGTGCGCAGGCGCCGCGTGGCTGCTGGCCCGGGCGACGGGGCTGCACCCCGCCACCATGATCCTGGGCACCTCGCCCGGCGGCATTGCCGAAATGTCGATCACCGCCAAGGTCTTGCAGCTGGGGGTGCCGGTGGTCACGGCGTTTCAGGTGTGCCGGCTGGTGGCGGTGCTGCTGCTGGTCGGGCCTATGTACCGCTGGATCTATGGTCGGAAATGAGCTGCGAGGGGTGAGCGGGCGCAAAAAAAGCGCCTGAAAAGGCGCTTTCTCATCCGGGGCGGCAGGGGCTCAGTGCACCAGCACCGGCGTGTGAGCCAGCTCGGCATAGCCTTCAAGCGTGTCCTCGACCTCTTCCTGGGTGGGCGTATTGAGCTGCCAGGCGGCAATTTGCTGCTGGAACAGTTCGGCCCACGAGCCGTCGAGGTAAACCTCTTTGCCCGAGCGCTTGTCTACGATCTCGAAGCCGTGGCGTTCCAGAACCGGCACATTGGGCTGGGCGGGTGTGTCGCTTTCGTTCGGCTGCACGTGCACGACGACGAAGGACTCTGAGTCATAGAGCATGTTCATTGCTGGGCCTGTGAGGATGTCGATGGCATTCATGGAGGTTAGATAGCAATCAACGCGCCAGTTTCAAGCTCGGTTGTCTTTTTGTAGAGAAAACGCATTAATTCCTATGCTTGTTTCCTGCACTTTCGGGCTAGTTCGAGGGCCCCGCCGGAAGGGATTCGCGCAACTGCATGTCGGCAAAGTCGCCGTTGGCCTGTGTCTGTTTCATCCGCACCGGCAGGTAGCCAAGGGCCGGCGCCAGCCAGATCTCGATCTTGTCGTCGAACTCGCGCCGGGGGCTGCGCGTGAGCTTTCGCACCGCAAAGTCACCGGCGGGCACGGTCATCTGCTCTTCGCCTTCGATGTTGAAGACCCAGACGCCGGCATCCCGCGGGCCGATCGTCTGGATTGAAATGCGGCTGCCGGCCGGATAGCGCCCCGGGTCGCCCGCCAGCATGCCGCCGAGCTGCATCACCACGCTGAGCCGGTCTTGCGCGCCGGGCAGCAGGGGCACGCTGGGGGCGTTGTTGCTGAACATCACCTGGCCCTGGTCGCGCAGGAAGTGCGAAGCCACTTCGCCCTTGCGGGCCTCGGAAAAGCGGTCCGGCTCGATGCCGGTGGGGCCGATCTTGCCGGTGCTGTGCTGGCTGCGGATCGTCCTGAACAGGAATTTGAGAGAAAGCCGCGCGTCGTAGCTGCTGCCGTCCTGCAGCCAGGCCAGGTCGCCGAAAACGCCCTGCATCGGCGAGGCGCCCTGCTGGCCGGTGACAGCGAAGGCGAGCTTGACCGAGCCGGGAATGCGCAACGCCTCCGGGCCGACGACATTGCCGGCCGTTGCGCTCGCGGCGCCCGCGGCTCCTCCGTCCCCGATGCCGGCGTTGCTTGTGCTGCCCGCGCCACCCAGTGCAGCGCCTGCCGGGGCGCTTGCCGGCGGTTCGGGCGTGATTGCTCCTGAATCTATAGCGTTCTGCGCCGTGAGAGCACGCGTTTCTGGTGGAGGCTCTTCGAAAACCTGGGGCGCCGGGACCGGCATAGGCTCGGGCGCCGCCGCTGCTGGTCGGGGCCTGGAAGGCTCGCGCGGCCGCCGAGGTTTGGCGGGCGGCGGCGGCTTGGCCTCAGCCGGGGCGGCTGCTGCGGCAGCGGGCGCGGCGGGTTTTTCCGGAGCGGGCGGCGCGATCACGATGGTCCGGGTGGTGAACTTGTTCGCAAGCGGCGAGGGATCGGGCCCGATGGCCGTGGGCGCCAGCCCCAGCAGCAGAACATGAACCAGCCCCACCGCCAGCGTCAGCCCGGCCAGCGCCCGCCACGACGGACGTGCCGGTGGCGCAAGGGACGGGAACGGGGAGGCGGCGAGCGTCGGCATGAGGTGTGGAGTGAGCGCCGGCGCCGAGGTTCACCAGGAGCACCTCGGTACACTGCCGCCCGTTCACCCAGTTTAGTGGGCGCGGCGCCGGCCCTCGTGTTCGCGCCGTGTCCTTCATCACGCATTTGCCACCATGAAACTCGCCACCCTGAAGGACGGCTCGCGCGACGGCCAGCTCGTCGTCGTCTCGCGCGACCTCACGCTCGCCCACTACGCCACCGGCATTGCCAGCCGGCTGCAGCAGGTGCTGGACGACTGGGGCTTCATGAGCCCGCAGCTGCAGGACCTGTACGACGCGGTCAACAACGGCCGGGCGCGCCATTCCTTTCCGTTCGATCCCTCGATGTGCATGGCGCCTCTGCCGCGCGCCTACCAGTGGGCCGACGGCTCGGCGTACCTGAACCACGTCGAGCTGGTGCGCAAGGCGCGCAACGCCGAAGTGCCTGAAAGTTTTTACCAAGACCCGCTGATGTACCAAGGCGGCAGCGACGACTTCCTGGGCCCGACCGACGACATCGTGGTGCCGAGCGAAGCCATGGGCATCGACTTCGAGGCCGAGATCGCGGTGGTTACCGGCGACGTGAAGATGGGCGCCACGCCCGACCAGGCGCTCGACGGCATCCGCCTGGTGATGCTGGCCAACGACGTGAGCCTGCGCAACCTGATCCCGGCCGAACTTGCCAAGGGCTTCGGCTTTTTCCAGAGCAAGCCCGCCACCGCCTTCAGCCCCGTGGCCGTGACGCTCGATGAAATCGGCGAGGCCTGGCAGAACGGCCGCGTGCAACTCACGCTGCAAAGCAGCTGGAACGGCCGCAAGGTCGGCATGTGCGACGCCGGGCCGGAGATGACTTTTCACTTCGGCCAGCTCATTGCCCACATCGCCAAGACGCGCAACGTGCGCGCCGGCAGCATCGTCGGCAGCGGCACGGTGAGCAACAAGGGCGTGGAAAAGAACGGCCGCATGGATTGGCCCAAGGGCTATTCGTGCATCGCCGAGAAGCGCTGCATCGAAACCATCCAGGGCGGCGAGCCGGTGACCGAGTTCATGAAGTTCGGCGACACGATCCGCATCGAGATGAAGGGGCTCGACGGCCGCTCGCTGTTCGGCGCGATCGACCAGGAGGTGGTGTCGGTGGCGGGGCGGCCGAAGGTGGCGCCGGTGTCGCTGGTCAATTCGCAGGCGGACCAGTCCGCCGGCACGACCGAAGAGCAGGCCGAAGACTAGGCACCAGGCCGTACGGCGGTTTCGAGTCTCATGGGGCCGCCGCGCGCAGCAGCTCCTTCTGCGTGCGTATGCCCAGCCGCCGGAATGCCCGGTACTGATGGGTGCGCACCGTTGTCAGTTCGATGCCGATTTCGCGCGCCGTCTGCTTGGCGGTGCTGCCCGCCATCAGGTGCCCGATGACTTCCCGCTCCCGCAGGCTCAAGGTCAGCAGGCGCGAGGCCAGGGAGGGCACCACCGTTGCCCCCGCAGCCGCCGTGCTGCGGCCATGGGCCATCGTTGCCTCGGCCAGCAGGGTGGCGTGGTTCTCGATCGCCGCGAAGTCGCGGGCATCGAACTCGTCCTGGGCGAGGCTCCGGTAGAAGCTCACCGCCACCCGCTGGCCGGTAGGCGTCAGCAGCAGAACGGACGCGCGCTCGCGAATGCCCACGTCGCCGTAGCAGACGGCGCGGTATGCGGGGTCGGCCACCTCCTCGGCGCGCTGGTGCCCCAGCCACAGCTGCGCGCGCTTCGGAAGCTTGCGCTTCGCGAGCCATGTCATGTTGGGATCGAGCAGGTCGAAGCGCTGTGCCACGTAGCGCTCTGTGGTGCGTTCGGCCGTGGTGCCGTAGCTGCTGGCAGCCGACACGGCCTCGATGCGGCCGGTGGCATCGACCGCGAACACGGTGCAGAAGGTCACGGGCATCACGCGGTGCATGGCCGCAAGGCAACTGGCTGCCAGATGCGGCGTGCCGATGCCCGCCAGCACGTCGCGGACGATGGCCGCGGACAGTGCGGCGTCGGCAACGGGTTGAATGCGCCAGCGTCTCATGGGAGCAGACCAGACTCAGGGTAAATACGTCGTCCAAAGTTATGACAACAGACGTGGCCCCGCATCGGGACAATCCCGCTGCATGACCAACCCCACCATTGCGGCCGACGCGCCGGCACCCGGCGCGATTGCCGCCGATGCCGCAAGCGGCCCCGTGCCGCCGACGCCCAGCGCGACCGGGCTGCCGCCTTCGGTCGGTGCCTTTCACTACACGCGCTACAAGTCGTGGACGCCGCCACTGGAGCAGGGCGGCATGGAGCCGGGCCGCCATCCGGTGGTGATTGCGGGCGGCGGGCCGGTCGGCATGGCGCTGGCGCTGGGGCTCGCGAATCACGGCGTGCGCTGCGTGGTGCTGGAGGCCGACGACACGGTGTGCGTGGGCAGCCGAGCGGCTTGCATCTCGCGCCGCAGCCTGGAAATCATGGAGCGGCTCGGCGTGCTTCCGGCGTTCATGGCCAAGGGCCTGCCGTGGACCGGCGGGCGCAGCTTCTACAAGACGGCGGAGGTGTTCCGCTTCGAGATGCCGCACGACGAGCGGCAGAAGCTGCCGCCGATGATCAACCTCGAGCAGTACTACGCCGAGCACTACCTGCTGGAAGAAATCTTCCGCCGCAACGAGGCGACCCCGGGGCTCATCGACATCCGCTGGGGCACCGAACTCGCCGGCATTGCGCAAGATGAGGATGGCGTGACGCTGGAGGTGCGCAACGCGGAGGGCGCCTACCGCATGCAAGGCCAGTGGCTCGCGGCCTGCGACGGCGGCCAGAGCTTCGTGCGCAAATCGCTGGGGCTTTCGCTCGAGGGAACGGGCTACGAAGGCCGCTACGTCATCATCGATATCGAGTTGCACAGCGAACATCCGACCGAGCGCCGCGCGTGGTTCGATCCGCCGTGGAACCCCGGCTCGACCGTGCTGATGCATCGGCAGCCCGACGACATCTGGCGCATCGATTACCAACTGCGCGCCGGCCAGAGCACCGAAGAGGCGCTGAAGCCCGCCGCGGTGGCCGAGTTCGTGCAGCGGCATCTGGACGCCATCGGCGAAGGCCACCTGCCGTGGAAGACGGTGTGGACCTCGGTCTACCGTGCGGGCGCGATGACGCTCGAGAGCTACCGACAGGGCCGCGTTCTTTTCGCCGGCAATGCAGCGCATGCCATGCCCATCTTCGGCGTGCGCGGCCTCAATTCGGGCTTCGACGATGCCGACAACCTGGCCTGGAAGCTGGCGCTCGTGGCACGCGGTCTTTCGGACGCGGCGCTACTCGACTCGTATTCGCAAGAGCGCATCGAGGCCTTTCACGTCAATGCCGAGAACGCGATGCGCAGCACCGAATTCATGTCGCCGCCTTCGCGCGGCTTCGACCTGATGCGCGAAGCGGCGCTCTCGCTGTCGGAGGCACATCGCGGCATTGCGCAACTGATCAATCCGCGGCAGACGCAAGCCGTGCGCTACGCGGCTTCGGCGCTTTCCAGCGAAGGCGATGTGCTGGCGGCAGGCCCGTTGCCCGGGGAGGTGATGGCTGAGCAGCAGCTTGAGCAGGGGCACCTGACCGATTGGATCGCCCCGGTCTTCACATTGCTCGTGCTGCGGCCTGAAGCCGCCACCGCCTTGCTGCCCGAAGACGAGGTGGCTCACGCGCTGCGCGGCAATCTGCCGTTCGCGGTGCGCACCATCGGAGGACTGGGCATCGACAGCGCCGATGCGCATGCGGATGCAGCGGTGTTCGAGGCGCTGGGCGCACGCGACGGCGCCTTTTATCTGCTGCGGCCCGACGGCCACGTGGCCGCGCGCTGGCAACACCTGCCGAGCGGCGCGTTGGCCGAGGCGCTGCACCGCGCCGCCGCCGCTTTCAAGGAGATTGCCGCATGACGACATTGCTCGCCCCCGACGCGCGGGACCGCATCTACGCGGAATGCGCGCGCGCCATCACCGAAGCCGGCACCGAGCGGGAATCGCTGTTTCTCGCACGGCTCGCGCTGCTGCTGTTCGAGCAGGTCGGCGACGAGGCGCGCTGCCGCCGCGCATTGGCCGACGCGCTGGACGCGCTGCCCGTACCATCGCTGTCCGCAACCCAATCACAACAAACCGGAGACTGATCCACATGGACCGCCGCACTCTTCTGGCCACGCTCGCTTCGGGCGCTGCCATGGCCGCAACCCCGTTCGCCCGCGCGCAGGACTATCCCTCGCAACTCATCAAGTGGGTGGTGCCCTATCCCGCGGGCGGCGGCACCGACGTGATTGCGCGCACGCTCGCCGAGGCCATGCGCCAGACCCTGGGCCAGCAGATCGTTGTCGACAACCGCCCCGGCGCTTCGACCAACATCGGCGCAGACCTGGTCGCCAAGAGCAAGCCCGACGGCTACACCGTGATGTCGGCGGACAACGCCGTGCTGGCCTTCAACGAGCACCTGTTCGGCAAGCTGCCGTTCAATCCTGAAAAAGACTTCACCTATGTCGGCGCGATCGGCAAGTTTCCGCTGGCGCTGGTGGTGCATCCGGACTTTCCGGCCAAGAACTTCAAGGAGTTCCTGGCGTATGTGAAGGCGAATCCGGGCAAAGTCAACTACGCCTCGCCGGGCAATGGGTCGCCGCATCACCTGGCCATGGAGATGTTCAAGGTTCGCACCGGCACCTTCATCACGCACATTCCCTACCGTGGCGCCGCCCCGGCCATGGCCGACGTGATGGGCGGGCAGGTGCCGTGCATGTTCCTGGACCTGGCCTCGGGCCTGCCGATCATGCAGGGCAACAAGGTGCGCGTGCTGGCCATCGGCTCCGGCGCCCGCAACAAGCTGCTGCCCAACGTGCCGACGCTGGCCGAAGTGGGCGTGCCCAATACCGAGGTGTTCGCGTTCCAGGGCGTGCTGGGCCCGGCCGGTCTTCCGCCCGCCGTGGTGGCCAAGCTCAACGGCGAGTTGAACCGCGCGTTCGGCACGCCGGCGGTACAAAAGCGGTTCGATGATTTCGGCATGGAAGCCATGCCGGGCACGCCGGCGCAGTTCGAAGCGCTGGCGCGGGCCGAGTCGAAGCGCTGGGGCCCGATCATCAAGCAGGCCGGCATCAAGCTGGACTGAGTTCGCCACGCGCTTCGCAAGGGCGGGCTATTTTCTGGAGCCGTCTTCCAGGACATGCTCGTCGCGTTGCAGCCGGCCGTTTTCGTCCCAGCTGCGCTCGCGCGTCACGCGGCCCCGGGCATCGAAGCTCGATTCGGCGAGCAGCGTTCCTTTTTCGCTGAAGCGCTGGTGCTTGCCGACCGGCACTTGCCGGCCGCGGCCCGCCACTCGGTAGCGTCCATGCGCGGCACGCTGGCCGCTCTCGTAGAACTCGGTGATCTCGACCGCGCGCGCATCGCCGGAGCCGCTGTAGGCGGACTTGCTGCGGGGCTGGCCATGCAGGTAGTAGCTGTCGTCTCGCACCGGCTCGCCCGCGGGGTTCCAGCGCTGGTCGCGGATCAGCGAGCCCTTTTCCGAAAACTCCTGCTCGCGTTGCCGCACCGCGCTGCGTTCGACCAGCAGCCACATGGTTTCGCGGCGCTTCACCCCTTCGGATGAGAAGTGGCGTTCGGTGCGCTGGTTGCCTGCGATCTCGTCTTGCACCGAGGGCTTGCCGTTGTCGTAGAAGTCCTGCGACCGCACGCGCTTGCCGAGCATGTACGACAGCCGCGAACGCAAGGAGCCGCGCTCGTCGAACAGCTGGACCTGCGAGGGCCCGCCGGTGAAGCCGCACAGCCGGGCGTCGTCGGCCACGGGCGCGAGCATGGGCGCTTCGCCGCAGCGCAGCGCGGACAACTGGCCGCGCTCGGTGAACTCTACGAAGGCGCGGTCGGTTCCGGTGCTGGGGTAAAAAGTGACGCGGCGCAGCCGGCCGCCGGGATAAAAGCTGCGAGCCAGCCCGCGCTCCTGGCCGTCGTCGTAAGTGGCCTCGCGCAAGACTTGTCCCCCGGGCCCGTACTCGCGGGCGAGGCCGTGGATGTTTCCGCCGGCGTTGAGGATGTGCTCCCTGGCGAGCTTGCCTTTTTCATAGAAGCGCGCCAGGCCGGTGAAGGCGCCGTTCTGCACCTGCTGTTCGCGCTGCGGCTCGCCGGTCGCCCGGTCCTTGCAACGCATGAGTCCTGTCGCACCGAGGAGTGTGCTGCCGTCGGAGGGGTTCACGCGGCGGCCGTTCAGTTCGCAGTCGATCGCGGCGTGCGCGCTGCCGGCGGTAAAGAGCGTGAAGAGCCACAAGGCCGCTGTTGCGGCGCGCAGCGCAGGCGCGCGGGGCCCAGCGAAAAAGGCTGCGAGCCGGTTCGGAGCGGCCCTACGCCGGTGGATCATTTGTCGTACAGCGCGGCGAGCGAACGGAATCCCTTGACCTCGATCGGGTTTCCGAAGGGATCGCAGAAAAACATGGTCCATTGCTCGCCCGGCTGCCCCTCGAAACGCACCTGGGGTTCCAGCACGAAGTCGGTTTTTGCGGCTTTCAGCCGCTCTGCGAGCGCCTGCCAGTCGGGCAATGCGAGCACGATGCCGAAATGCGGCATCGGCACCATGGCATTGCCGACCTGGCCGGTGCGCGTGGTGGCGAAGGGTTCGCCAAGATGCAGGGAGATCTGGTGGCCGAAAAAGTCGAAGTCGACCCAGGTGTCGGTGCTGCGGCCTTCGGCGCAGCCCAGGACATTTCCGTAGAAGCGGCGGGCCGCGTCGAGGTCGCGAACGTGAAAGGCAAGATGGAAGATGCTCTGCATGGTTCCGGATTATGGGCAGCGGTGCTGTGAGAATGCCGGACTTTCTTTCATCGTGGAGCAAGCCTTGCGGATACTCCGGACCCTCTTTGCGCCTGGGCGCAGTTTCGATTTGAAGGCGCCCGCGCGTTCATGGTTTCTTTCTTGCCTGCCGCGCCTTGCGCTGGCGGGCGCCTGCTCGGTTCTTGCAGCCGCGGCGCACGCCGCCTGCCCGCCTTCGGCCATTGCCAGCCTGGGCAAGCCGGGCTCCGCGGTCGGCCAGTGGAATGCGGTCGACCGGGGCCTGCTGTGGCGTGCCGACCGGGACGGGCGGACTTCGTGGCTCTACGGGACCATTCATCTCGGCCGGGCCGAGTGGGTGCGGCCGGGTCCCACCGTGCAAAGGGCGCTGGAGCAAAGCGACGCGCTCGCGCTGGAGCTTGACGCGCGCGATCCGGCGACCATGCGCGCCATGACTCAGCCGGCAGACCCGGCCCTGGTGGCGCGGCTGCTGAGCGGCGAGCGCGCGCAGCGGCTGGCGCGCCAGAACGAGGCGGCCTGCGTGCCGTCCGGAACCATGGCGGGGCTGCAGCCCATTCTTCAGGTCACGGCGCTGGCGGGCCTGGTGGCGCGCGCTGACGGCCTGTACCCGGAATTTGGCGTTGACGAAACGCTGGCCGTTTCGGCGCGGAACAGCAGCAAGCCCGTGTTCGCGCTGGAAAGCGCGGCCTCCCAATTGAAGATGCTCACGGGCGATTCCGAAGCCGAAGAGGCGGAACAGATCGATGCCGCCCTTGACGAACTGGAATCGGGCCAGCTGCGCACGCAGATGAAAGAACTGGCCGAAGTCTGGGCCCGCGGCGATCTGGACAAGCTGGGCCGCTATCCCGAATGGTGCAACTGCGTCAACACGCCGGCCGAACGGCGGCTGATGAAGCGCCTTCTCGACGACCGCAACCCGGGGCTCGCGGACGGCATCGAGCGCATGCACGTGGGCGGACGGCGCGTGTTCGCGGCCGTTGGGGCGCTGCACATGGTGGGCCCGCAGGGGCTCCCTGCGCTGCTGGCGGCGCGGGGGTTCAAGGTGGCCGCCGTACCGCTGTCTGCGCAGCCGCCGCTCGCGGTACCGGCAGCGCCGGCCGCGACGCCATCCAAGGCGGAAGGCCGGAACGCGCGGGGCGCCCGAAATGCCCGCAACACCCGTGACGCCCGCGGCGCACGCGGCAACCAGGCCGCCAAGAGCAGCAGTGCCAAGGGTTCCAAAGGCAACACCAAGCCCGCGCAACGCGCACCGGCCACGAAGGCCAAACAGCGCCGATAATCGCAAATACCATGCGCCTGCTGCGAAACCACCCCCGCTTCCTCGGCCTCGTCGGCCGATGGGTGCTGCTGTGGTTCGTGCTCTCGCTCGGCGCGGCGGTGGCGTCGCCCATCGTGCATCCGCAGGCGGTGGAGCTGGTGTGCTCGAGCGTCGGCTCGGTCAAGGTGGTGGTCCACACCGAAGACGGCGTGCAGGAAATGGGCGCCTCGCACATGGACTGCCCGCTGTGCGTGCTGACCGGCGCACCGCCGCCTTCGGCGGACCCCGCCGGTTTCGATCTTCCCTTGCCGCTGGGCCGCGTGGTCCAGTCCATTCCCGCCGCGCGCCTTGCCGCGGCCACCGCCGCGCCATTGCCGGCGCGCGGGCCGCCCACCTTCTCCTGAAGCTTTCAAAACCGTAGCCGCATGCGCCGATCGACAGGTGCGTGCGGCCTGTCTGGCTTGAAGTTCGTGGAGCAGGTTCCCAGTGAAAAAGCACTCCCGCGCCTTGGCGATTGCCATGGCATTTCCCTTCGGGGCGCCCTTGTGGGCGCAAGACGCACCCGAGCCGCCCGAGAGTGGCGGCGTTCGCACCCTTGGCACCGTCACGGTCAGCGATGGCCGCCCGACCTCGCTGCCGACGCAGATTCCCGCCACCATCGAGGGCGTGACGAGCGAGCAGATCTCCGAAACGGTCAACGCGACCGACAGCGAAGACGCGCTCAAATACTTGCCCAGCCTTGTGGTGCGCAAGCGCTACATCGGCGATTTCAACCATGCGGTGCTCGCCACGCGCGCCTCGGGCACGGGCAACAGTGCTCGCTCGCTGGTGTTCGCCGACGGCATCATGCTGTCGAACCCGCTGGGCAACGGCGCCACCTACGCGCCGCGCTGGGGCATGGTGTCGCCCGAAGAAATCGAGCGGGTCGACGTGTTGTACGGCCCGTTCTCCGCCGCCTACCCGGGCAACTCGGTCGGGGCCGTGGTCGACTACGTGACGCGCATGCCCACCAGGCTCGAAGCGCACGTGAAGCTCAGCGGCTTTGCCTCGAACTTCGACCTGTACAACAGCCGCTCGTCGCCCGCCGGGCAGCAGCTCGACCTGTCGCTGGGGAGCCGCAGCGGCAACTGGTCCTGGTGGCTCAGCGCCTCGCGCACCCACAGCAAAGGGCAGGCGCTGGTGTTCGGCAACCGGCTGGTGAGCGCGGGTACGGTGGGCAATGCGGGCACACCGGTGACCGGCGCGGTGCTGGGGCTGAACCCATCGAACCAGCCATGGTGGCTGGTGGGCGGCTCGACCATCTACGACACCACGCAGGAGCAGGCCAAGCTGAAGGTGGCCTACGACTTTTCGCCCACGGTGCGCGCGACCTACACCCTTGGCGCGTGGAACAACACGACGCACGGCAGCGTCGACACCTACCTGCGCGATACGCTCGGCCGGCCCGTGTATTCAGGGCGCGTGAACATCGCCGGGCGCAGCTACAACCTCGATGCGCCGAGCGCCGCGCTGGCGCCGACGGAGACCGCGCTCACGCACTACATGCATGGCCTCTCGGTCAAGAGCCATACCGGCGGCGTGTTCGACTGGGAGGTGGCTGCGAGCCTGTTCGACTATGCGAGCGACACCTCGCGCACGCCGACCACACCTCTGCCGGGCGCCTTCAACGGCGGCCCCGGGCGCACCACAGACATGGGCGGTTCCGGCTGGCATACCTTCAAGGCCGCGGGCACGTGGCGGCCCACGGGTTCCGCTGACGGCGTGGGCGCCCATGTGGTCGACTTCGGCTTTCAGCAGGACACGGCGCGGCTGCGCACCAGCGTCGGCAACACGCTCGACTGGATCGATGGGCCGGTGGCGGCGCCGTTTTCCGCCTTCAACGGCAACACGCGATTGCAGTCGCTCTATGTGCAGGACACCTGGCGCTTCGCCGAGAAATGGAAGACCACGCTCGGCCTGCGCCACGAGCGATGGGAAGCCTACGGCGGCCAGCTCGGCAATGCGACGAGGCTGCTCGACTTTGCGCCGCGCAAGAACAGCTACGACTCGCCCAAGGCGGCCATTGCCTGGCAAGCCACGCCCGACTGGTTGTTGAAGGCTTCGACCGGCCGCGCGGTGCGCATGCCGACTGTGAGCGAGCTCTACCAGGGGTCGATCGAAGGCAACCGCATCGTCAATACCAACCCGAACCTGCGGCCGGAGCGCTCCTGGACCACTGAGCTCAGCGCCGAGCGCGACCTGAAGGGCTGGGGCGTGGACGGCGTGCTGCGCACCTCGCTGTTCTTCGAGAACACGAAAGACGCGCTTTATAGCCAAGCGCTCACCAACCTGGTGAGCACGGTGCAGAACGTCGATGCGATTCGCACGCGCGGCTTGGAGGTGGCGCTGAATGCGGTGGATGTCGGCATCAAGGGGTTGGACCTGGGCGGCAGCCTCACGCTGACCCGGTCGAAGATTGCCGCCAACAGCGGCTTTGCCGCGAGCGTGGGGCGCGACCAGCCGCGCGTGCCGAAGGTGCGTGCCACGCTGCTTGCCACCTACCGGCCCGACGCGAAGTGGAGCTACACGGTGGGCGCGCGCTACAGCGGCAAGCAGTACGGCACGCTCGACAACAGCGACACGAACGGCGCGGCATACATGGGTTTTTCGAAGTTCTTCGTGGTCGACGCGCGCATCCGATACCGCTTCGACCGGCAATGGAGCGCCGCCGTGGGCATCGACAACCTGAACAACAACAAGTACTGGGCCTTTCACCCCTATACGCAACGCACCTTCGTGGCCGAGCTCAAGTTCGACCTCTGATTTTCTTTTTTTTCGATTTCTTCAAGGAGTTCCATCAATGAACCACCCGCGCATCACCCTCAAGACCGTTGCCGCATGTGCCATGCTGGCAAGCGCGACCACCGGCTTTGCCCACGTCACCCTGCCACGGGGCGCAGCGACTGTCGGCAGCGACTACAACGCCGCCTTCCGCGTGGGCCACGCCTGCGAGGGCGCCAAGGCCACCACGGGCCTGGCCGTTCGCCTGCCCAAGGGATTTGTTCTGAGCGACGCGCAGGCGCGCAAGGGCTGGAAGCTCGACGTGCAGAAAAACGCCGGCGACGGCGAGGTGCGCTGGACTGCCGAAAGTGCGCAAACGGCGCTGCCCGCCAGCGAACGCGCCGAATTCGTGCTGCGCGGCAAGGTGCCCGGCACGCCCGGACCGCTGTGGTTCAAGGTGCTGCAGACCTGCGACGTGGGCAGCATCGACTGGGCCGACGTGCCCGCAACGGGCAGCTCGACCGCGGGGCTCAAGACGCCCGCCGCCAAGCTCGACGTGGTGGCGCAGGGTGTGGCCACGGTCGACGTGCGCGACGGCTGGGTGCGCCAGTCGGTGCCGGGCCAGAGCGGCACGGGTGCTTTCATGAAGCTCACTGCGCCCACGGGCACCAAACTGGTCGGCATTGCGACGCCGGCGGCCGGCGTGGCCGAGGTGCACGAGATGAAGATGGAAGGCGACACCATGAAGATGCGTGAGCTGCCGGGCGGCCTTGACCTTCCCGCGGGCCAGACAGTCGAGCTCAAGCCGGGCGGCTACCACGTGATGATGATGGACCTGAAGCAGCCGCTGACCAAGGGATCGACCGTCCCGGTGACGCTCCGCTTCGAGGATGCGAAGGGCCAGAAGACTTCGCTCGACCTGAAGCTGCCGGTGGGCGCGCCGGAAGGTGCCGATGCGGCTGCACCGGCTCATCAGCACAAGCACTGAGCGCCGGCCCCCGGCGGAGGGCACTTACAACAACTGGTCGGGCGCCAGCGGACCGAACATCCTGAGCAGCAGGCGCAGGGTCAGACTGGCGTCGGGCTCGGTCGAGGTGTCCTTCAGCCCGCTGCCTTGGGGCGCCCGCCAGAGCAGTGACCCGTCGTTCAGCTCGACGCGCCACGAGCCTTCGCGCATGCCGCGCTCGATCTGCTCGGAGGCGGCGCGGGAGAGCTCGGCGCTTCGTACGAGCAGAGCAATTTCGGTGTTCTGCAATTGCGAGCGCAAGTCGAGATTCATCGATCCGACCACCAGCAGCCGGCCGTCCATCACCAGCACCTTCGAGTGCAGCATGGCGCGAGATTCGCCGAGATTGCCGCTCCCTGAAGAGCCGAATGCGTTGCTCACGCCGGCCTGCTCGCTGCGCAGTTCGTAGAGCTCGACACCGAGCTTGAGCAGGTCTTCCCGGTGGCGCGCATAGCCCACGTGCGCCACCGGTGCATCGTTGGAAGCCAGTGAATTGGTCAGCACCCTGATGCGAACTCCGCGCCCACGCGCCGCCGCAAAGGCTTGCTTCATGTCGGGGCCGGGCACGAAATACGGCGAAATGATGAGCAGGTCGCTGCGCGCTTGCCCGATCAGCTGCAGCAAGCCTTCCACCACTGTCTCGCTGCCAGCGGCAAGGTCGGAACTGGCCTGGAGCGATGCCGCTCTCCGCGACGAACCGGCCGCATCTCCGGGGTGGCTCACCACCAGGCCGGGCGCTTTTGCCTGGTCAGGCCCTTTGTCGGCCGGGATCTTCCCGGGCTGATCGGCGAGCATGACCGCAGGCGCCCATACGAAACGGGCGGTCTTCAGATCAAGCGGCTTTTCGTCCCAGGCGCGGGCGACTTGCGCGGAAGTGGGGGCGGTGCCAGGCTTCGGCTCACCGTTGGCAGGTGCCGGCGGTGCGTTCTGCGCACGGGTCGATTCGTCGGCCAGCTCGCGGTCCGCCTGCTCTGCGCGCTCGCGAATGGCTTTCAGCTCTTCACGCTTGACCAGCGATTGCACGGGATAGGCGCGTTCGTTGTTCCAGTAGCTGTCGAAGCTGCGCGACAGGTCTTGCACGATGGGGCCGGCCGCCAGGATGTCGACGTCGATGAAGTTGCCCTTCAGCGCGTTGCCGAAATAGGCGTCGCCCAGGTTGCGGCCCCCGGTCACGCCGAGCACGTTGTCGGCAAGAAAGAGCTTGTTGTGCATCCGCTGCTGAATGCGCGAAGCGTCGCCGACCGAATTGAGGAGACGTGCGAATGACGAGCCGCGCGAGCCCGCGAGCGGGTTGAACAGCCGCATTTCGATGTTCGGCACGAAGGCCAGGCCCAGCACCAGCGCATCCCGGCCGGTGCTGTGAAGGTCGTCGAGCAGGATGCGCACACGCACGCCGCGCTGCGCCGCCGACCGGATGCCGCGCAGCAATCGGCCGGTGCTGGCGTCGGCATGGATGGCGTAGTACTGCAGGTCGAGCGTTTTCTGCGCGCCTTCGATCAGCGCAAGCCGGCTGCCATAAGCGGCCGGAGGGCCTCCGAGCAGCAGGAAGCCCGACTCGAAACGTCCTGCATCGGCTTTTCGCCGCTGCTGGACCAAGGCTTCCAGCGGGCTGCCGTTCGGCGAGGGAAGTGCGGTGGACACCGGCCTGTCGACGTGCTGCGGCAGTTGCGCGCAGGCGCCTTGCAGCACGATGGCCAGGAGCACGACGGACCGGCCGAAGAACGCGAAGATGGAAGACATGCGGCTTTCCAGGAACGTGGAGCCGCATATATAGCTCAGTCGGCGCCGTCCCGGCGTGGGACGGCGGGACGGTTCTGTGTAGAACTAACGAACTAGCGGCCGGCGGACAATTCTTCCTGGCGTTCCAGTGCGGCCAGCAACTCGTCGTCGATCTGCGCGTGGCGCTGGCTCAGTTCGGCGGCGCGCGAGGCGTCCGTGGCATAAATCGCGCCGCCGTCGAGCTCGAGCATTTCGCTGATGCGTTTCTGCTCGGCTTCCAGGGCTTCGATCTGCGCGGGGAGGGCTTCGAGCTCGCGCTGCTCCTTGTAGCTGAGCTTCTTGCGGGGAGCTGTGGAGCGCGCGGTGGCCGGCTCGGCTGAAGCCGGTGCCGGGGCGGGAGCAGGGGCCGGCGGTGGAGGGCTGGCGGCCTGCCGCTGTTCGGCAATCTCGCGGGCACGCTTCGACTGGATCAGCCAGTCTTGCACGCTGCCTTCGTACTCGCGCCAGCGGCCGTCACCTTCGAAGGCGATCGTGCTGGTTACCACGTTGTCCAGGAAGGTGCGGTCATGGCTGACCAGGAACACGGTGCCGTCGTAGTCCTGCAGCAGGCCTTCGAGCAGCTCGAGGGTGTCGATGTCCAGGTCGTTGGTCGGTTCGTCAAGAACCAGCACGTTGGCCGGGCGCGCGAACAGGCGGGCCAGCAGCAGCCGGTTGCGCTCGCCGCCGCTGAGCGAGCGCACGGGGGAGTTGGCGCGCGCGGGAGAAAAGAGAAAGTCGGAAAGGTAGCTTTTGACGTGCTTGCGCTGGCTGCCGATCTCGATCCACTCGCTGCCCGGGCTGATGAAGTCTTCCAGCGTGGCGTCGAGGTCGAGCTTGTCGCGCATCTGATCGAAGTACGCCACCTGGAGGTTGGTGCCGCGGCGGATCTTGCCGCTGTCGGGCTCCAGCTCGCCCAGGATGAGCTTGAGCAGCGTGGTCTTGCCGGCGCCGTTGGGGCCGAGCAGGCCGACCTTGTCGCCGCGCAGGATGGTGCCGGTGAAGTTGCGGATCACTGTTTTCTCGCCGAAGGATTTGGTCGCATCGGTGAGCTCGGCCACGATCTTGCCGCTCGATTGCCCTGAGGCCACGTCCATGTTGACGCTGCCTTGGACTTCCCGTCGCGCGGCGCGGCTTGCCCGCAGCGCTTCGAGCCGGCTGATGCGGCTCTGGCTGCGGGTGCGGCGGGCTTCCACGCCCTTGCGGATCCAGATTTCTTCCTGCGCCAGCAGCTTGTCGGCCTTGGCGCTGATGATGGCTTCCTGGGCGAGCTGCTCTTCCTTCTGCAAGAGGTACTGCTCGAAGTTGCCGGGGTAGGAGCCCAGCTTGCCCCGATCCAGCTCCACGATGCGGGTCGCAACGCGGTTCAGAAAGCTGCGGTCATGGGTCACCGTGACCACGCTTCCCTTGAAATCGATCAGCAACTGCTCGAGCCATTCGATGGAGTCCAGGTCCAGGTGGTTGGTGGGTTCATCTAATAGAAGAACATCCGGTGCGGCTACCAGGGCCTGCGCCAAGGCGACACGCTTGCGGGTTCCTCCGGAGAGAGAGCCGACACGGGCATTGCGGTCCAGGTGCAGGCGATGCAGTGTTTCTTCTACGCGCTGCTCCCAGTTCCAGGCGTCGAACGCTTCTATCTGGGACTGGAGAGCGTCCAGGTCCAATCCGTCCGCACCGGAGAGATAGAGATCCCGTATGGCGATGACAGGTCCCAGGCCCTGGCTGGCGGCGGTAAATACATCCGCATCCATATCCAGTTGGGGTTCCTGGGCGACGTAGGCGACCCGGAGGTTCTGCTGCATCTGCAGCGTGCCGTCATCGGTCTTCTCCAGTCCGCCCAATATCTTGAGCAGGGAAGACTTGCCCGCACCATTGCGGCCGATCAGGCCGATGCGCTCGGATTCAAGAAGAGAAAAGTCCGCATGATCCAGCAGCGGGACGTGACCGAACGCGAGTTGGGCGTCGAGGAGTGTGATGAGTGCCATGTGGTGTGGATTATCGGAGGTGCTCCTTTCCTTGCTTGGGCGGCGCGAAGCGCCGCCCAAGCAAGGAAAGGCTCCGACGGCGATATTGTTCACTGCAGTCTTGCAGCGCCCAGAATTTGGCATATACTCGTGGGCTCGGCTGACAACGCTGCAAAGCGCTTCAAGCAACTGCCCTGAAGGGGCGGGTCGCAAGAAGAAGGAAGTCGAAAAAATCTTCTTCGAAGTTGACGCGGTTTGAAAAAGCAGTGCATAATCGAAGGCTCCGCTGAAGCAGCTTCAGCGTCTCGCAGCGAAGGTTGCGGGGTGCGACAAGAAGGTGTGGAAAGCGAAAAAAGTTTGACGGTACTTAAAAAACCGTGATAGACTA